>DPJP01000063.1 GCA_003542955.1 Armatimonadota bacterium | reverse complement strand
GCCCTCGATAGTCGAGAAGCCGACGACCACCACGTTGTGTCCATTGCCCCACGGGTTGCAGATGGTCCGCAGCTCGAAGCCGTCACCGCCGGGATAGTGAGTATCGGCCCCGCACCTGAATCCCGCGTAGAACCCCAGGATAGCCCGATTGGTGTAGGCGTTGCCGACGACGATGAGGTTGGCCTGCCTGGACTGCTCCGAGATCGAAGAGATCGGCTCGGGGCAGAGGTCGGTGTCGGGCAGAACCGGGAAGTCCAGACCATACCTGCCCGCCAGTGTCTCGGCGACGGTCCTGGCGACGGCGGCGTGGTCGGGATCGCTGCTCGAGGCGATGATCGTGCAGGCCGATTGCCCGTCCACAACGACGGGCGTGTCGGGATACAGAGGTGGTGACACCACAGCCGGGACGTCCCCAGATGTGGAGGCCACCAGGCCCGCCGCGGCCGCAACTGCCAGGGCATGCCAGAAGTGTGGAACCCCCATCTCCTGATGCCTCCTCGCTCAGGTCTGGCGGGATGCCGACGTGTGCGTATCACTTCGGCGCCGGGCGCGCATCTCCTCCAGCGTGAACCCGGCAGGAGTCCACGCCCTCCAACACGAAGCATGTCTGCAGCATAGGCGTCTTGCTCGGGCAATGACCCGCTGGAGGTCCGAACTGCCATGTTCTATCGCCACCTTGTCGGAGCCTCTCTGTCACTTGTCGTCATCATCATGGCAGCCTCCGTCGTCGGGGCGCAACAGGCCGGGCTTCCCCCTCGCGTGATCGCGACGGCCCCCGAGCAGTTTGCGGCCAACGTCGACCCGGGGCTCACCTCGATCAGCGTCACCTTCGACAGACCGATGACCACGCAGGGCCCCTTCGGCTTCGGATCACTGCGCTGGGCCGGTGTGTACCCCTCGACGCAGGATGCGCGGGCCTCCTGGAGTGATGACGGCGTCACCTGCACGCTGCCGGTCACGCTCCTGCCGGATGTGACCTACGCACTCACCGTGAATACCTCCAAGGGGCGCGAGTTCGTATCCGCCGACGGCATCGCGGCGCTCAACTTCGCCCTGGTGTTCGCAACCGGGGAGCGCACCGAGGATGACTTTCCGCCCTATGTGGTCGACTGCACCCCGCCGCAGGCCGCGGAGGGCGTAGACCCTGCGCTGAGCGAGGTCACCGTCACATTCAACCGGCCGATCGCGCCGGGAGACCACTCATGGGTTCTGCAGCAGGGCAGCGGGCAGTACCCCGGGTACCGCGGGGGTCCACCGCCGACGTTGAGCGCCGACAGGCTCTCGGCAACGCTGCCCGTCCGGCTGGCCCCGAATACCGTCTACTCGCTCGGCATCAATGACATAGTCTACTTCGGCTACAAGGATACGAAGGGTCGCCCACTCCTGCCGTACGGGTGGAGCTTCAAGACGAGGTAGGGGAGAGCCGACGCCGGGAGCAGTGCGGTCACTCGGCCCTCGTCTCCAGCCGTGCGTTCGCCCAGGTTGCGTGATCCGAGCTGTGGCCGTCGCCGCCGTCGGTGCAGACGAGGCGAAGCTTGCTTGCCTCGCCCAGGTCTACGGTGATTGCCTTCACCGCTCCACCGCCGCGTACGGTGTCGCTGCAGTAGAGCAGCTTCCAGCCTCCCGCGCCGTCATCGGCATGCACCTCGAAGGTCACCGACCCGTGCGAGGTGGTCGTGTCCTCGACGCCGATGATGGCCCGGAAGACCCGGAAGCCGGGATGAGCCGAGATCTCGTAGACCGCCTCCGAGGGGCCGTCCTTGCGTGGGCAGATCATGATCCCCTTGGCGAAGTGCCGCCCGCGCAGCTCGAAGCCGGGCTCGGCGTAGTAGTCGGCGTCCCGCTTGAGCCCGCTGTGGGCCGCGGAGGTTGCCGCTTCGAGACCGCTCAGAAACACCGCGTTGTGTGCCGCCTCCGCGATGCTCGAGATGCTGAACTCCACCGTCCGGGCCACGGGGTTCAGGGCGCGGTCACGGACGCTGACGGTCAATGTCGGCGGGTAGTCGACCTCCGGCTGCGTGATGGCCGCGGCCAGCATGGGCACATCCAGGGCGACGACCAGCCTGCCCCTCTCGGGGCTCTCGACCGCCACCCCGGCGGCATCCGGGGCGATGCTGATGCCTGCGAGGGCAATCTCCGGCTCCTGCATCGGATTCGCGTCGGAGAACTCCAGCCCGAGCTTGCCCGGCCCCATCCCCGAGAGGTCCATGCCCCCGACGTACGGAACCGGCTCGCGACCGATGCTCATCTGCGTCAGTTCGGGCGGCTCGGAGTCGGCATAATCGACATCGGCGTCAGGCCGGAGTATCAGGACGCCGCGGCCCCCGGAGAGCTGCTCGGGGCCGAACGCGAACGCCTGCTCCTTCGCCGGAACCGTCTCGGCGGAAGGCCTGCTCCCGGTGGCCTTGTAGACTGCCGTCTCCCCCGCCTCCGGCACCGACACCGTGAGCGCGTCGGAGGTCGTCTTGAGCCGGTACAGGCCCGGGCCCTGCGCCTGCATGACCAGACTCGTCGGCAGGTACGCCCTGTCCCCCGGCGCGAGGGCATGGACAAAGTAGCGGTCGCCGGGCTTGAACGCATCGCTGAGCCTGCCCGCGGCGGCGACCCGGATGCTGCCCCGGTCTGCCTCCGGCTGCCACCACTCCTTGGGGAGGTCGGGGAAGAGCTGACAGTAGTCGATCCGCGAACGCCACGAGCCGTTGCCATTCACCAGCGACATCCCTTCCAGCGCGGGATGGAAGCCCGGTGACCAGATGTCCATGATGCCATGGGTGCGCCAGAGCGTGTCGGTGGTGATGGTGTTGGTGGCATCGTCGACCTCGCGCACCTCACCGCGACCGGTGATGACCGAGACGTACCCGAAGCCGAGCACGGTCTTTCCATCCGCCCCTTCCACCTTGTCCACCTGAAAGTTGGTCTGGCGGAGGTCATTGGAGAAGAGCACACTCTGGCCGACGAGGCCGTCGAGCGGCTCGAAGCCGTCGATGGTGACCGTATTGGATTCCGGGTCGATGGCGCTGACGGTGCCCTCCAGCTCGCCGTTGGCGCTCAGGGCGAAGTCAGTGGCCTCGATGCTCCGCGCGCCGACGGAGTGCACGGATATGAGCTTGCCTTCGCGATCCCGGCGGATCAGCACAAAGCTCGCCGCGGCTGTGAGCCCAGCGCCGATCCCGGCCTCGGCATCGGGATCGAGCGAGCTGTAGATGGTATCGACATACTCCGCGCTGGTCACGCGCATTCCCACGCCGGTCGCGTCCGGCGTCTCCAGTTCGATTGGCTCGACGGCCTGGATGCAGTCATCCGGTTGCACGGTACGGATCAGTGCGGCGAAGGTCGACATCCCGTCGGTCTCATTCCGGGCGACAATCCACGGCAACGACTCCGGGAGCCCGGAGCCCTTGAGCTGCGGGCTGTCGACCTGTGTGGCGTAGACCTGTTGCGCACAGCCGGGCAGCATACTCATGCGGAGGCCGGCCTTCCGCTCAGTCGGCGGGAATGTGACCGTCCAGGCCGCCTCGGGAGCGCCCTCCCGCACGCTATGCAGCCACTGGTAGCCGCTCCGGTTGTCGCCCTCGAAGGCAGCGCCGGTCTCGACACCGGCGCCTGCGAGTGTACCCTCCCGTGGCTCAGACAGTGTCAAGCCATCAGCCTCGAACCCCTCCTGCGGTGGGCCGTGGAAGAGCCAGTCGTGCCGGGAGCCGCCCTTGACGCGGAAGATGTCGACCACGTAGAAGTCGGTCTCGGAGATGTCCACGAGTGCCGTGGTGCGGCGGTAGGTGTCGGCGAGGTCCGGGTAGGCACTCTCCCCGCTCGCCTCGACCGCTTGAACCTGGTCGAGGTCGGCCAGATAGTGGAGATTGCCCCGGGCCATCGTCTGCTGCCCGGCGCCGTCGATCTGCACCAGGTAGTGGGCGGTGGAGTTCTTGTGGAACTGCTGGGCCTTCGAGCCCCACTGATCGGGGTAGCCGAGGTCTGGCATCATGCTGCGGCCGTTGGCGAGCAGCTCGATGTTGAGCCGGTCATAGTGCCCGTGACCGCCGGCGGCGGAGCCGTAGTAGAGGCTCAGCGCGCGTGGATTGGCCGTCAAGTGGCTCTCGAGGATCGCGCACCCGAACTGCGAGAGGTTCCGCGTGCCCGCCGCGACGGGCTGAGCATATGTCTTCGCCGCCGCGGCAACCTCCTCGCGCCTGTCCGGCTCGTAGAGCCCTGCGGAGGGGTTGCCAAGCTCGACGAGTGCCTTGGCGAAGCGCGGGTCGCCGTACTGCTCCCACGCCCATCTGAGCATCTGCGCGTCCCAGCCGGCCTTCCCGCCGCCCAGGATCGAGCCGTAGTCGCCAATGGCCGGCTGCTGCAGCCCGCACATGGTCAGGTCCAGCCACACGTGCGCGGTCGCCGCCATCCGTGGGCTGTCGAAGAGATCATAGCCCGCCCGCGCCATGTAGCGTGCGATCTCCCACGACTTGGTTGATACCGAGGAGGAGTAGCCCGGAGAGGCCTCATTCGGGAAGCCGTCGGCGTATATGTCGTTCCACACCAGGTACTCCATATTGCCGCGGCCGGTCGCCAGCCACTTGAGCATCTCATCGGTCGTGATGCCGTGCGCAGGGTCGTTGTCACCCCACACCAGCGCCGCAATCGCGAAGCCACGCTGGTGATCGCCCTCGTTCGAGAGATACTGGTTGGTGTGGATCATCTTCTCCGCGACATCCTGCAGAAAGCCCTTATCCACCCGCGCGCAGGCGTTATCGACGCCCCTGGAGGCGAGGAAAGTCTTCAACGTGGGGTCACTCATCTCGTGCATATACGGCCAGACGCTGTCGTAGGCAATCGAGATTGGCATCACAACACTGGAGTTCTCCCAGCACCACGGGAGGATTCGCCCCTCGGCGCCGTAGTTGCTTTGCTCGATGTACTTGGTATCGGGATAGACCTCCGCCAGCCTGCACAGCAGCACCGCGCAGGCCCGCGCGTACGCTTCATCCTCCGTCAGCAGGTACACCTTGGCCAGGTCGGAGATGGCGTTGAGCACATCGTTCCAGCGCTGCCACTGGCACCAGTGGCCGACGAAGTAGTGTCTCAGACCGGTCGGGCTCACCCACCCGGAGCCGTCGTCAGGGTACTCGCCCGACATGTCACACTCGCCCTGGAAGTCATTCTCGTAATAACTCGAGAAGTCGTTGGTCGGAAAGACGCTCTCGCAGCTCGGGCACTTGACCTGCCATGGATGCTCGCGATCCATGATCCACGGGTAGAAGCCGCCGCCGACCTTGAATATCTCCTTCCCGCACTTCGGGCAGCCCGGGAAGTCGCCCTGACCGCGCCAGAGGAACGTTGCACGCGTCAGCGTTGCGGGCGGGATGAAGCGCCAGAGCTGCTCATCCGACATCGCCATCACGGACGCGACGCGGTCCTTGAGACTCTGCACGTGCTTCTGCACACCCTCGTCGGTTCTGTAGCGCTCTCGAGCGAGGTCGATCTGATCCTGCGTATAGTAGTTCGGGCCGGTGGTCTTGCCGAATGCCGCGCATGCCAGCAGCAGCCCGACGGCGACCGTCGCAAGCCGTATCATCAGGCAATCCAATGTGAACGCCCCCTCCGCGATCCAGTGTTGCTCAAGCATCCATCCGCCTACTCGGGAGTCTTCCCTGCTGGGGAGGGGATGTCCTGTGTTGAGGGGGCTCGCCGTTCGGCCTCGCCCCCACCTTCAGGCTGTCCGCTGTTCGCTCGCAAACGGCTCCGCGCTCCCTCGGCAGGCCCCTCCACAACGACGGAACGGCCTGCTGGCCGCTTATGCTAGGCGCGTATGGGGGCGTATCGCGCGAGCGAACGACCGCCAGGCGGGGCGCCTGGCGTACTGGTGCCGCGCGTACCGGTGAGACGTTGAGACGTGTGAGATTCTGAGACGATGGAGTTGTGAACGGGTTCGGCGCGTCGGAGGCGCTTGTCAGCAGCAATGGATCAGTTCGAGGAACTCCGGAATCGCATCAAGCCCTGAGCGCGTTGGGGTTCCTCAGAATCCCAGAATCCCACAATTCCACCGTTGCACCATTTCGCGCGCTTGGTACTGTATCGGCAATGTGAATGCAGACACGCGTCATTCCATTTTGCGGCTTTTTGCGGCTATTCTGCGAAAGTACAGTGTCGGCGGGGAATTGACAGAACCCGGAACCGCACGAGCCCCTGAGTCTGTTGGTTTCTATCATTTTATCAAGTTATCAAGTTATCACGCATGTGCGAGGCAGGGGCGAGAGATGAGGGGCGAGGGAAAGGGATACGGCGAGAGGGCAGGACGTGCCCTGAGGGGTCGCGGGCTTTGATCGTTTGATATTGCAGCGCCGAACTGCATGCCCGCCTGTGACATCAAGATCAGAGGATCAAAGCCCCGACCCCGGCCGTTGGCGTGGGATGTGCACGGGGTCATA
>DPJP01000064.1 GCA_003542955.1 Armatimonadota bacterium | reverse complement strand
CTCGTGAGGCCCCTCCCCGGGCAGCGGCTGCGGGATGATGCTCCTTCCCGGGCAGGGGCTCCGGGACGAGGCTCCTCCCTGATCAGGCGAGGCATATTCCGAGTATGGCAAGGAGACGAGCGCGACGGTCACGAATACTCCAGGGACAGTGTAGCGCTTGCCGACGGGTGAGAGACAATGTCATCAGACACCGACCAGCAGGGACCTTCGCGCGTTGATGCTCTCGAGCAGCGGGTCGACCAGTGGGGGAGGCGGCGCTGCCCGTCATGGACGGTGAAGACAGCCGACGGGCGCACGGGGGGGCCGTACACCCCATCCATCCTGCAGAAGGGTGTCATCGAGGGACGTCTCCATCCCGGCTGGCGCGCATCCAGCGGCACGCACACCGTCTCGGCTCGCCGGGCGATTCGCGGCGCCATCGAGGCGGTCGTCGCCGGCACCCCCGGTGTGGAATCGGGCCCGGGGCCGCGCTGGCTCGTCTGGGATGACAACGGCGACCGGTGGGGGCCGTACGGGCCGGCGTGGCTGCTGTGGTACATGCTCGAGGGCCGGCTGAGGCCGGGCTGGCCGGCCTCCGACGGCGTGCAGGCATGCACGGTCTTCGAGGCACTCACCCGGCGGGCGCACTGGACCGACCATGTCATCCCGCCGCGACAGGGCCGGTGCCCTGCCTGCGGTGCGCCGGCGGCGGGGCCCGGCGCCGTGTGTCTCTACTGCGGCACCGACATCCGCGTGCTCCCGATGGTCCCCGGACCGCAACCGGAGCCGTCGCCGCAGTTTGCCTTCCTCGCCTGCCCGTCGCGTGGCTGCCGCGGAGCGATCGCAGTCCCCGTTGACCCGGCCACACGGCCGGTGTGGTGCATCGACTGCGGTGCGAGCTACGAGTGCATCGTGGGGCGGGTGCGCTTCGTCGATGGGCAGGTCGTGTGGGGACAGGACTTCTGGGAGAAGACGTCGAGGCCGACATCGTCGAAGGACTGGCAGGTCCGCTACGACGGTGTCAACACGAAAGACAGGATGGCGCTGCTGGAGTTCCGTGGACCCGTGGACATGGCAATCGCGACTGATGACTACTTCGCCTGCTTGCTGGAGCCGACGACCCGGCGCATTCTGGGCCTCGGCAACGCGACCCTCGGCCGCAACTGGCGCTTTCCGCGGTCGAGCGCGGGTTGCCTGGCCGGGGCAACGCTGCTCCTGGTGGGCACGGTGGCCGCGGTGCTGCTGCTGCTCTGAGGATGTCGGGGGTGAGATGAATGGTACACACCGGTAACCGGGTCCAGCCTGTCGCGCAGAGCCGTGGTCGGAGCGAGTGGACGGTTCGCGACCACAACGGCACTGTCTGGGGGCCCTACTCGCCCTCGATGCTGCTGAGCTATGTCATCACCCGCCGACTCCACCCCGACTGGCGCGCATCTGACGGCGCACGCTTCGCCGCGGTGCGGGAGGCCATTCGGGAGGCCATGCTCGGCGTCGGCGTAGCGTCTCCGGGGGCGCAGGCAGCCGGCGACTTCGGCTGGGTAGTGCGTGATGCCTCGGGGCATCGCTGGGGACCATACGGGCCTGCGTGGCTTCTGTGGTACCTGCTCGAGGGCCGACTCCGGGCCGACTGGAGCGCCACCGATGGAGCCCGGACGGTCCCCGTCTTTGATGCTCTCGCGCTGGATCGCCCCTGGGACACTCAACGTGATACGCCCGAGCAGGCGCGCTGCCCCGGCTGTGGCGCGCTCGTGCGTGACACGAGCAGACCATGCTGCTACTGCGGCACCGACCTGCGCTCGATGGGAAGCCTGCGGCGGGCCGACACTCCGCGGGTGGCGCAGTTTGGGCAGATTGTGTGCCCGAGGCCGGGCTGCAAGGGCCTCGTCGTCGTGCCGATTGATGCCGCTACGGCGAATGTGTGGTGTCTCGACTGCGCGAGCAGCTACGGCTGCGCCATCGGCAGGGCATGCTCGGTTGACGGCTATGTCATCTGGGAGACCGCACGTGACGACGACGGTCGCACATCGCGCGGGCCGACAGACCAGAAGAAGTGGCAGATACGCTACCAGACGCTTGATGACGATGACGTGCGGCTGCTGGATTTCAAGGGATCGGTGGACATCGTCGCCGCCACGGGTGATGTGTTTGTGTGCCTGACTGAGCCATCGAGCGGGCGCCCCCGCAGCTTCACGAACCTGAGCCTGGGCCGAAGCTGGGCGATGCCCTCTGGTTGCCTGGCGGTGGCAACGCTTCTCCTGGTGGGCACGGTGGCGGCGGTGCTGCTGCTCTGATGCCGCCCTGATCTCCCCCTACTGCGCAATCACGCGGCCGTCTTGCGTGCCGAGCAGTAGCGCGTCCCCGAGGCGGTGATCGCCCGAGCGCATGACGGCGGTGACGGCGCCGTCAAGCTCCACGCAGCCCTCCAGGTGGCCCCCGGCGTCGATGACAAAGACCCTCCCGCCGCGTGTGACGGCCGCCACGCGCTGCTCGGGCGTCAATGCCAGCAGCACCACCGGCTCCCCGACGTAGCAGGCCCAGGCTCTCTCTCCCGTCGGGCCGACGAAGGCGGCCACGTAGCCGCCCGAGCCCCCGCAGTAGACCGTACTCCCGGCGAGCGCGAGCGCCTCCGCCGAGCCCGCCATGTCGGCATCCCACAGCACCGTACCGTCCTCGCGATACGCCACAAGCTGGCGGCAGTTGGTGTCCACGGCGGTGATGATCTCATTCACCCCGTCACCGGTCAGGTCTGCCAGGCGCATGTCGCGGAACTGCGAGGGTACCGACCAGGAGACCAGGTCGGGGCGGGTCAGGTTGCCGGGCTTGCCGCCGTCGGCGGGGAAGATCAGGCAGCGGCCGTGGATCGAGGGCTTCGAGGTGCCGCCGAACAGGCCGAAAGCGCCGCGGAACGTGCCCGGCGTCATGGCAGTGAAGATCCCCCACTCGACCGGAGCCTTCCACAGTTGTTGACCATCCGCGGTGAAGGCGTGGATGCGGCGGTCGGAGTTGGAGAGCAGTATCTCGGGCTTCCCGTCGCCGTCAAGGTCGGCCGAGGTGATCTCCCGCACGCGGCTGCGGTACTCGCTCCAGTAGTCCCACGGCATCGGCTCGTAGGGGATGACCACCTGCCGGCGTGTCGTGCCATCGGGTCCTATCCACGTCAGGGCGCCGCGGTCCTCGCCGACGAGCAGATCATCACCGAGAAAGTGCAGCGCCAGCACCGGGCTCTCCATCCGCGCGGAGGCCTGTCGAGTGCCGTCGGCGGCGAACAGCGCCACCGCGCCGCTCCTGTCACCGGCCGCGATGCGTCCATCCGCCGCGCGGGCGACGGCCGTCACGGCCGGCTCCCCGGAGGTCACACTGCGCCACGGTGACGGCAGGGCGGGCGCCTGCGGGCGAAGTGGCAGCAGCCCGTCGAATTGCAGCGCCTCCGCATGGACCGAGTCCGCCGGTGGGAGCTGCCGGGGTTTCCCGACCCTCCAGCCCGGCGAACCCGCGGCGCCGGTCTCATCCACGGTGACGACCTCGGGGCCATCAGGGCCGTCGATGCGCCACCCGGCGGCGGTGCGGGTGAGGGTGAAGATGCGCTCGCCGGGCGCGGGCCCTGCCGGTATGCCGGGAGGGGTGATGAGCAGCCCGCTCAGGCCGATGTAGCACTTGCCGTCCGCGGGCACGTCGCCGACGACCTCGAGCCGCAGGATGTGATCCCCGGCGGCCAGCTGCCGGTTCCCCAGCGACACCCGCTGCGGGACGGTGGTCGCCGCCCGATGCTCGTAGCGCTCGAGTACCTGCTCGCCGTCGAGCAGCATGCGCACCGCGCCGCGGTCGGAGTAGCCCAGCAGGTCCACGGTGACCTCGCCCGATATCTCGATGTCGAGGTGGAAGGGCATCTGCATCCAGTTGCCCGGCTGTGTGGCCCGGAGGACGACGATTCCGAGGTCGGGGAGCCTGCCGATCCCGGCGGGGGGAGCCGGCTCACCCGTGCAGGCCGCGTCCAGTGCGCGGAAGTGGGCTGCCCCCGGCGGCAGGGGAGTGTCCGGCGGCACATGCAGCAGCGTCGCGAACTCGAGCGGCCGCTCGGGCCCCACGAGCGCCCGCACGCTCTCGGCGCGGTTGGTTGTCCCGCTCATGCCCTCGGGCAGTACACCCGCGCTCTGCAGGTGGAGATAGCGGCGAACTGCGCCGACGGGCTGCACGGCCCTGAGGCCGTCATCGACGGCGGTGACCTCTCCGCGCAGATGCCAGTGGCGCTCCGCGAGGGCCTCGCCCTCGCGCCGCGCACTCACTCGATCCACCACCAGCGTCCACTGCTGCTGTTTGCGGATGATGTGCCGCTCCCAGTCGGCATCGCCAACTCCCTCGAGGGCAGTGCCGACGGCCGTGTGGTCGGCGTGGCGCCCCCTGTAGAGGAGCCGCGCATAGCGGTGCAGCCGCCCCGGCCCCGCGCCATCGAGCGAGACGGCAACGCCGTTGCTGGACTTGACGGTGCCGGACTCGTCGCCATCGCGGCCGGTGCGCATAGTCCACGTCGCACCGCGCTCCTGCATGATCGGGATGCAGTTGGCGTCCTCGTAGGCGTGCAGGCCGCCGGAGATGCCGTCGAGCAGCAGGTAGAAGTCCTCCGTGCGCCAGCCCTCGCGGATCGAGAGCTTGTCGAAGCCCTCCTCGCGCGGGACGGTCACCGCGAACAGGCCGCCCGGGTTCATCCCGGCCGCGTCGATGGTGTCATACCAGAGCTGATCCAGCGGCGCGACGGCCACGTCAAGCAGGTTCGCCCGCGGGCGGACCGGGTCGGGGGTGCAGAAGCCGCGCAGCAGCTCATTGCAGTTTCCGTTCATGCCCGCGCAGCGCTTCCCGTAGGCCTCTCCGCCCTCGAACCCGCTCAGGTAGCCGGTGTCGCCGGTGGTGACCGCCAGCGCGGACATGTAGGCGCGCGGGGGGCCGCCTCGCGCATAGGCGATCAGTGCCCGGTCCGCGCATCCGCGAAGCGCCGGCGAGGTGAAGTACTCCGTGCGGTCCGCCATCATCGCATACAGGAGTGTATCAAACAGCGACGCCGCCCACTGGTGGCCCCAGTTATCCTCGATCGGCTTCTGAGAGCCCATCGACAGCGAGAAGTAGGCATCCGCGACGGCCAGCCACTCCTGTGCGTGTGCGGCGATCTCGGGGTCGCTTCGGCCGAAGCGCCGGAGGAAGAACCGCCCGCCGTAGATGCCGTCGATGCCGGTGCGGGTGCCGTGGTTGCCGCGGATGATGGTCTTCTGGCTCTCGTTCCTGATCCTGAGCGGGCCCTCGCCGGAGTGGTAGACGTAGAGGAAGTCCTCATCAAAGCGCAACCGCTCTTCCTCGCTGATCGAGGGGTGATCGCGGAGCAGGTCCCAGACCTTCAGCATCATGTGCAGAAAGCCGTGGCTCTGGGGCGGGGCGTCGGTGCGCAGGTTCAGCACGTAGTTGTCGAAGAATGAGCGCAGCTCGCGCGTGAACACGGGCAGGTAGCGCTCATCACCGGTGCGCAGATAGCCGACTCCGGCGCGGCCGATCTCCGTCTGGTAGTTCCAGCTTCCCGCGCCGCCGACGCGCGTCCACGTCTTCGGGTCATCGCCGAGGTAGCGCTCGGTAAAGGCGACGATGTCGGCCTCCCACTCTCCGAGCTTGACGATGTTGACATAGCCCAGCGTCGACCCGTGCTCGCCCACATAGGCCAGCAGCGCGTCGACCGCGGCGCTCACGCCCAACGTGTCGCTGCCGCCGAGCATCAGCACATGCGCGCCGGTGCCGAGCGGGTCGCGGATGGTGCGCACGACGTGCCCGCCGGGGCTCGGCCAGGAGTAATCGGTGAAGTCGTAGGCATGCAGGTAGAGATTGCGGGCGAGGTGGCTGTCCATCAGGTTGCCCAGCACCAGCACCGGGCCGGGGCCCAGCGAGGCCGGGTCGGCGGTGTCGGGGACGATCCTCGGCGTGCGCTTCGTCAGTGCCCCCAGGCCCTCTGCCAGCCGCGTGGCGATGGCCTGGTAGTCGCCAGTCTCCGGGGCGACAATGACCGTGCCGGGGCCGTCCAGCGGCAGTTGCAGCGGAGGCGTGGGCGTCAGGCTGACGCGCTCCTGCGGCTGTGCGGTGGCGGCTCGGCAGACGAGAAGCAGCAGCACAGCAGTCGCGAGAATGATATCAGAGCGCATGGCGCACCTCGCAGGGAAGCGCTCCGGCGTGGGGCGCCGGAGGTCGCGTGGAGAATAGGGAGCTGCCCGCAGAGCCTGTCAGGTGGAGCAGTTCGCTGTCCTAGTAGCATTTCCCTGCCATCGAGAGCCCTTGTCGGCATCCGATGGCCGGGGGCAGGTCTTCAGAACTCAGGTTTGCCCAACTCTCAGGGCCTTCCTGTCACATTACGGCAAACGTGATTTGTGAAGACCTGACCCCGGCCCGGTCCCTGGTTTCGCAGACGGCGTGGCGTCAGTACCGCCCCTGCAGGCCGCGGAACTGCGCGGGAGGCACGCCGAAGACCCGCCGGAACGCATGCGTGAAGGCGTGGACGGAGCAGTAGCCCGCGCTCTCGGCGACCGCGTCGCCGCTATGCAGTCCCTCATAGTGAGCGAACCCCTCTGACTGCTCGAGATCATAAGAGGATGTGTTCTGGGCGGCGACGGTGACGGCGGACAGCAGTATCAGTGCGATCAGATATCGCGTGATTGGGCTCACTCCTCACGCTCAGACGGCTGACGAGGCCGCGGCGAAGCGGGCACGGCGCGCAACCACATGGACTACAGCTCGTTCAGACATCCCCGCAAGCCTCCGTGTTTGCGGCTGTGAGGCACCAAGTCGGCGCGCGTTGACAGCAGTCACTGCAAGGTTGGGCCGCGCGTGGCGGCGAAATGGGCAGACGTTGCCTTGGCTTCGCGCCGGTCCGCAGCCACGGCCAGCTTCGCGAGGTGCTTCTCGTCGAGTGATGTGAGTGCCCGCGATCGAGGAACTCGCCGAACGGGCGAACTTACGCGCGGAACCTGCCGTTGTAGATACGGGGCAGTCCGGTCGCCAGATAATGTCCTGCGGGGAATTGGGCATCCAGAAGAAGGAGACGATGATCACGATGATCGAGAGACTGATGGTGGGGGTCGTATGCCTTATCCTGATGACCGCACTGGCGGGATGGGGGCAGGACGCCGAGGCCGCGCCCGATCCAATCAGGCTCGAAGCCGAGAGTGCGCAGGTCAGCGCGGAGCGCGCGGAAGTGGTCGAACAGGACACCTTCGCGAGCAAGCAGGGCGTCTCGCTCAAGGCGGGAGTAGCCAGTAACGTGGGCGAACCCGACAGCGCGCCTGACCTTGTGTTCAGTGTACAAGTGGCAGAGCCAGGTCGGTACTGGATCCGCACCCACGCTGCCACCGATGAGATCGGGACCGAGGCGATGCGGGTGGCCTCGGGCAAGCACGATTCACTCATGCTGATGGTCTCTANNAGCCGCCCGACCAGTCGCGTCGTTTTCGTCCCGTGGAGCCAGCCGGGCAGTTGCGTGCAGCACACGGGCAAGTTCACTTTCACCGGCGAGGAGCAGGAGATTGCGGTCTGGTTGCCGGAGGGTGTGCGGCTGGACTACCTGCAGGTCGCCCCCTACGTCCCCCCGGCGGTGCCCGATGCGGCGGCCACTTATGAGCCGAGCGTCGTGCCGCCCGATTCCCGACCGCGCCTGTGGGTGAACGAGGAGTCGCTGCCGCAGGTGCGGGCCAGTCTGGAGCAGGGCGAGAACGCTCAGGTCTGGGCGCGGGTGCGAGCGGAGGCGGAGAAGCCGTTCGAGTTCAGCGTACGGCCGAATACGGAGATAAGCCACAACGCCTCGCTGGAGCGGGCCGCCGCGGCGAAAGCCTTCGTCTACCTGATGACCGGTGAGAGGGATCGCGGCCTCGAAGCGGTGGACCTGACCCGCACCTATCTGGCCGCGGTGCAGTTCGGCAACATTCTCGACATCACACGCGAGATCGGCAGAGCCATCTATTCGGCCTCGCTGGTCTATGACTGGTGCTACGACCTGATGACGCCTGAGGATCGGGAGAGCATCCGAACAAACCTGATGCGGCTGGCAGACGATATGGAGATCGGCTGGCCTCCGTTCCGGCAGTTCATCGTCAACGGCCACGGCAATGAGGCGCAGGTCAACCGCGACCTCCTGAGTATGTCCATCGCGATCTATGACGAGGACCCCGAGCCATATCGCTACTGCTCCTACCGCATCCTCGAGGAACTGGTGCCGATGCGCCGATTCGAGTACCAGTCGCCGCGCCACAACCAGGGCGTGAGCTACGGCCCCTATCGATATGGCTGGGACCTGCACGCCGCCCTGCTCTTCCAGCGAATGACCGGAGAGCCGGTCTTCGACGACAACATCGGCGATGTCTACAAGTTCTGGCTCTACATGCGCCTGCCCATCGGGCAGATGCTCCGCGATGGCGATGGTTTCTCCGACGGCCGGCAGGTGAACCTGGGGCTGACGCCGCTGCTCAACGCTGCCTGCACCGGTGACCCTATCATCAAAGGCGATGCCCAGCGCCAGGGCGGCACGGCCGGCGATCAGCTTCTGTTCCTGTTGCTGAACGACCCTGGCCTCGCCGCCGAGGAGAGCCTCGACGCGCTGCCCTTGACCATCGACTTCGGCCCGGTTCTCGGCGCAATGGTGGCCCGAACAGGCTGGCATCTCGGTGCGAACACCTCCGACGTCGTGGTTGAGATGAAGGGTGGCGGCTATCACTTCGGCAACCATCAGCACTCAGACGCCGGCAGCTTCCAGATCTACTACCGCGGTCTGCAGGCGGTCGATCTTGGCCAGTATCATTTCTACGGCACCCCGTACGACATGAACTTCTGCAAGCGCTCGATCTCGCACAGCATGATGCTCGTGGTAGACCCGGAGGAGACGTTCCGCGGGACAACCTCCAATGACGGCGGCACCCGCTTCAACCGCAGTTGCCCCACAACCGCGGAACAGACGATGAGCGACCCCGCTTTCGCCAACGGAGAGAAGGTGTCAGCCAGCTTCGGGCCCGTGGCGCAGCGGCCCTTCTTCAGCTACTTCTCGGTGGATCTGACCTCCGCCTACAGCGAGAAGATCGAGGAGTACGTGCGCACCTTCTGCTTTTTGAACCTCGGGAACGAACAGACCCCCGCGGCGCTAATCGTTCTCGACAACGTCACGGCGGCCAGTCCCGAGTTCCGGAAGTACTGGCAGATCAACACGCTGAACCCGCCGGAGCAGACCGAGGATGGCGTGGTCCTCCGCAACAGCGCCCTCGGACTATCGGGCCGAGTAGACGTACGCATGCTGCGCCCGGAGCCGGAGCAGCGTTCAGTGGAGATCCTGGTGGGTGAAGAGGCCAACAGCGTCTTCGGGACGCTCTTTGAGGCCCCCCGTCCGGAGAAGCCGGAGGGGCATGGCTGCCGGGTGATGTTCTCCCCTGAGACGCCGCAGGCGACTGATGTCTTCCTCACGGTAATGCCGATGTCGGATGAGAATGCGCCGGAGCTTTCGGTCGAACTCGAGGAGACGCCCACAACCTTCGCCCTCACCCTGGCCGACCGGGTAGTCGTGCTGAGCAAGAATGGGAGCCTGATCGACGATTCGTTCGAGGTCAGCGTCCCGACGGGCGGGGAGTACCAGTTGCTGCTCACGGGCCTCACCCCCGGCGACTGGTGCATCGAATCCGGCGACAACGCGGTCGAGTTCAATGCCCGGGTTGAGCCCGAAGAGAACACGGCGTTCTTCGTCGTGCCGGGCGGCGACTTCACCGTCCGGCCGGAAGCGCGGCCCGACGCTCCGGAGTTCCAGGCCCCGCCGGATTTCATGCCGCCCCCGGCGCCGGCCCTCGCCAACCGGGTCTTCCTGAACGCCAGTCTCATCGACGCGCCGCCCACGCGCGATGCGGAGACCTGTCTCCTGCTGCCCGCAACCGCAATCCTCAGCACCCTCGGCATGGAAGCGGCTGAGACGGACGGAGCGCTCCGCGTCACCGTCGGCGACCGGACCGCCATCTTCCGTGCAGGCGAGAGCGAGTTCAGCCTGGAAGGTCACGTCTTCACAATGCCCGCTGAAGTAGTCCGCGCGCAGGGGGAGTGGTTCGTCCCGGATAGCGTCCTGGCCGCGGTGGCAGGTCTTGACCTGCTGCGGGATGACGAGTCGGGATGCGCGCAACTCAGCCAGGCCCAGATCGCGCCCCGGCCTGAGGTGCTGTGGATCGAGCCGAACACAGAGAATGACCCGCAGGCTCTTCGCGCCATGCTAACTNNGAAGGAGTACTGGGCCGCCGAGGGGCAGGATGTGCAGTTTGACGTGACGCTCGTGCGCCCCATGCGACTTGAGGGGATCGGGATCCAGTGGCACCTGGGAGACGCGCGCCAGGCGAAGTTCACGCTCGAGACCAGCACTGACGGCGTTACGTGGAGGAAGGTCTTCGACGGCGCCAGTTCCGGCACGACGGATGGCGTGGAGACCTACAGCTTCGAGCCACACGAAGTCGAGTACGTGCGCTTTCACGGCTACGGCAACACCGCCAATTTGTGGAACTCGCTTGTCCACTTCCGCGTGATCCCTGCCGAATGACGGTCACGAGTGCTCCTGGTGACTGTGCCTCTGTGCAGTCACTGCAGGGCGAGCGACGGTCTGTGATGGCGCAACAGGCTCGGACTCAGGCGATCTGCCGGAACCGGCAGGCGCCCCGCCCTGGTGCCCGCGCACGACTGTCAGTCACTCAGCAGCCAGTCTGACCTCATCGATGAAAGCAGCGCATCCGGTGTGAGTGCTGCCGACGCGGCCGCCGATGATCAGCGCATGCCGCGCAGGGGCGGTCGCCCCTGCTGCTACCTTCCCGCCCCCGATCTCTGTGCCATCGAGATAGACCGTCACTGCTCCGGCAGCATCGTGGACGAAACCGATGTGATACCATGTTCCGGCCTCGAGTTGCACCGGAGCGGCAATGAAACTCACGGTCCGGTCACCGAAGCCCAGGATCACCCGTGGCCGCAGGCCATCCTTCCCCCGTTTAAGGAAGAGTGCGAACCCGCCGTTGGCCCTCGCGCTCTCGTGTGTGCACAGGTGGTAGTTGCAGTCCAGCAGCATTGACATACTGGCCTCGACCATCTCCGGTTTCGGCTTGAGCCAGCATTCCACGGAGAAGCGGCCGGATGGCCCGATTGCCGGTGCGCGGGAGATCTCAAGCCCCTCCGCACTGTCATCGACCGACGCGAAGCTCTCGAGGCAGCCACCGGACTTGCCGTCCTCGACAACGCGCGCCCGGCCGCGATGCTGCGCCTCGTAGTCCGCCCAGAGGGCTTCGCA
Organism: Armatimonadota bacterium; assembly: GCA_003542955.1. Taxonomy (GTDB): domain Bacteria; phylum Armatimonadota; class Zipacnadia; order Zipacnadales; family UBA11051; genus UBA11051. The sequence continues at coordinate 879 of DPJP01000064.1, read as the reverse complement.
GGCCGGGTCATCACGGTCGAAGGACCACAGCGCGAACGTGGAGAGATCCGGGGCAGGAGCGATGACGCGTGCGCCCGGTGCAACCGGCTCAACGGAGAAGCTCTCAACCGTGGAACTCCCGCCAATCAGTTCGGTGACGCGGACGGTCCATGTGCCGGACGGCTCATTACTGGCGATCGGGATGCTGAAGGTCCACTATCCGTCGGCTCCGTTGGCGGTGAAGCGCGAGAAGTCATTGACAGCGCCATCCGATGAGCGTACCTCGAAGTGCAGCGGCACGACGCCCGCGACGTCGCGGCCTGATGTGTAGCGCGCCTGGAGGACTGGTACGAGCACTTCTGCCAACCATGGCACTTCTGCATGGCCCCGCATCGATCAATACCTCCCCTGCAGGCCGCGGAACCGGGCGGGGGGGACGCCGAACACGCGCCGGAAGGCATGCGTGAAAGCGTGGACGGAGCAGTACCCCGCCCGCTCGGCGACCTGCTTGATCGGCAGCGGGTGGGGCGCGAGCATCTCCGCCGCCGCGGCCTTCATCCGCGTCTGTAGCAGGAAGCGCTGTGGGGTCTGCTCGAACATAGTCTTGAAGCAGCGGGTGAAGTGGTCCGGGGTAACATGGCAGCGTGCCGCCAGCTCCGACACCTCCCAGGGCCGGTACGGGTCATCGGCGATGGCGGCGAGCAGCTCCCCGATGCGTGCCGAGAGTGTGAGATCGGGTGCGGGCATTGGTGAACCGCCAGGGACATCCGCCAGCACGGCGGCCACGCACAACTCCGCGATTGCCAGCGCCTGCGCGCGCCGGAGGATACCGTCAGCGGGCATACGTGCCAACACAGGCGCCTGGGAGACCGTTGAGGCGTCGTTGGAGGGGCCAGCCGA
>DPJP01000353.1 GCA_003542955.1 Armatimonadota bacterium | reverse complement strand
AACCACGAATGCACGCAGAACTCGCCTGTGCGGACCATGATATTGGCCCAGTGGCTGAGGATATCTCCGATACCGATGATATCATCCTCCAGCAGTGATACTATCCCACGCCGCTTGCAGCAGAGCGTAGTGATCCCTTTGCGGAGGATGGGATCAGCCGGGCCGAGGATGTCGAACTCGTCACGGAGGGGCTCCAGGCGCTCTTGCAGGTGCGTGTNNCCGCCAATGGCATCCAGCCCGATGGTTGAGATGTAGTCGGCTGCAGCGCCGGCCCCGATGATACCGGCGTAGTCCTGCAGCCCGGCCTCGAAGCGGAATGGTGCTTCGAGGTATTCGGGCCGGCTGTCCAGCGTGGTGTCGGCGACGGTATCTCCCCCGGTCACGAGCGGCCTGAGCATGCCCTCGACGAGCAGGTCTTCCTTCCCGTAGAGGGCGCCCACGCCGGTCGGGCCGCAGAGCTTGTGGAGTGAGAGCGCCATGAAGTCGACATCGAGCGCCTGCACGTCGATTGGCACGTGAGGGGCGGATTGAGCGCCATCGAGCATGACGCGGGCCCCATGGGCATGGGCCATCTCGATGATGTCGGCGGCCGGCAGCTCATAGCCGTCGAGGTTGGAGACATGCACCATGCTGACGAGCTCGACGTTCTCTCGCTCCAGGATTGCGGCATACGCATCGAGATTGAGGGTGCCGTCGGGCTGGGAAGGGACCCACAGGTGCCGAATGTGGCCCTCCGCGGCCAGCTCCTGCCAGATGCAGAGATTGGNNTCCTTGTCGGTGGTCAGGACTACTGCTCCGGGGCTGAAGGGGAAGCCGCGGGCGACGATATTGATCGCTTCGGTGGCATTGCGGGTGAAGATGATCTCCCGCGTCGGCGTGCCGGCGATGTGACCCCGCTCGCATACAGCGGCGTTTATGAAGCGGCGGATGCTCTCGCGGGCGGCATACATGGCTTCATCGAGTTCGCGCCCGAGCGTGTGCGCGCTGCGCCCTCGGCNNCTCCACAAGCCGGGAACCGGGTGTAGTAGGAGTTGACGGCGTTGATGACGCAGTCGGGCTTGAGCGACATGCAGGCGCTGTCGAGATAGACGATGGGCTTGCCGTCTATCTGGCGCTGGAGGATCGGGAAGTCTTTGCGAATAGTCTCGACATCCATGCGGTGCAGCCTTTCTCCGCTATCTATCCCACTCCTCGACCTCGAAGCCGATGAAGGTTGCCAGGTGTTTGATTGTGTCGCGCAGATCGCCAAATGTGGCAGTGCGGTGACACCCGTATTCGAGCACCGAGTGATGCCAGATGATCTTCTCCGCGTCTTCGACCTGCACCGGGAGCTTGTTGCGGCAGATGATGTCCTCCCACTCGCGGTAGATGGCGGCACCGTCGACGCTGGTGCCCGTGTAGAGCGTGATCTTCTTCTGCAGCGGGAAGACCTTCCAGATCGTGACCGGCACGCCGACAGGGAATGCCAACTCGGCGGGAACCGCGCCGTCGCGCCGTCCGAGTTCCTCGTGCCACTTACCGGTGGTGTAGTCGCGGAGCTTGTAGGGGAGGTTGCCCTCACCCCAGAGGTTGTTGATGGGGGTGCCGCAGTGCATGTGGTGGGTGATGTTGTTGGCGATATCGACCACATCGTCATGGACGAAGCTCATCCTGCCGACCATGTACCATGCCAGCAGTTGAGCCAGCGTGGTGCCGGTATAGGACTGGTAGCAGCCGATGATACCGCGCTTCTGGTACTCGGTCATGGCCAGGGAGGAGGTGGTGGTGATGCCTTCCTCGATGGCGCGGTACTCACCGTTGACCATCACCGCCGCCGGTTCCACCCCGGCGCGCTCGCGGATGCGCTCGATTGCCAGGTAGAGCCGCGCGGAGTTGACGATCTCGCTCTCGATACCCTCCTGCACCGACACCGCCTCGGATATCCAGGTGTCCGCGATGGGGCGCGCCTCGTCGTCGGTGACGCCGTGGAAGGCCTCGATGAGGTCCTCGACATCCTCGAAGACGAAGTTGATGCCGAAGCACTCCTGGATGCGGCCGACGATGGCCTCATTGTAGCGGGGCGGGAGCACCTTGAAGTCGACGCCGTCGATATTGGTCTCAGGCGCCTTGATGAAGAGAATCGTGGCTTCGCGCAGGCGGCGGAGAGCATCGATGATGCGGACCTTCTGCACGAGGTCATCAAACATCGCCCGGGTCTTCTCGGGCGGCATGATGGCCTCGCGGTCGAGCTCGGCGAGCACGACCTTCCCGTGTTCCTTCATCGCCTTGTACGGCATCGGCTGGAGCTTGAAGAGGTTGTCGACGTAGATGGTGGGAAGGCCGGTCATCACGAGGGGTTGCTGGCCGCCGGGGCCAATCTCCTGCATCGTGTGTGTGGCTCCACCGACCATGATGAGCCCGTCGATGGTATCCTTGAGCTGGGCGACTTCGGCCAGCAGGCGTGCATAGCCCTCCGGGCGGGTGTCGAGGTCGCGGCGGACGAACTCGACGGATGGCAGGGCAGCCTGCAACTGCGCGAGGACGTCGTCATTGGAGACGAAATCGCGTGGGATGCGCACGCCATCGGGCCCCATGATGCTCCGGTTGACATGCAGGCGGGCGGTGTCGTACCCCGGTCCGACGAAGACTATGTAGACTCTACTCTGTCCGGCCATTTGTGGTGTTCCTTTCGATCGTTGTGACGCGTGTGCGTCTCACTGCCCCGTGCGCCCCTGCAGGAGGCGCTCGTCGAGTGCACCCATGTTGATACCGCCCTCGCCGGCGCCGATAGCGGGGCTGCCCGGCGCGAGGCGGAAGTCGCCTGCGTTGAGGTCTAGAAAGAGCGGATCGGCCTCGATGCTGTGGCCGTCGAGCCCGGTGTTGGCAGCCCACTCGGCGACTGTGGCCCCGGTGAAGGCCAGATCGTTGAGGGATCGGGCATAGACATACGCGGGCCGCGTCCCGGGCACCATCGGTCCCCAGCAGTTGTAGTCGCTGAGCAACTCGAGCTTACCCTCCGACTGGTTGATCGCGACGGCGGCGTTCGGAACGCTCGTGGGCCTGTACATGATGTTGTTGATGAAGCGGCAGCCGGAGTGGTCGCCGATGAAGTAGGTCGAGAAGACCTGGCCGAGAAGCACCGTGTTGTTCTTGATGAGGCTGCCGGGGCACTGGTTGAGTGTGAAGTGGTAGCGCGTGCCCCAGATGACGTTCCCCTCGATGCGGGCTCCCGGACAGCGATACAGGGTCAGCGCATTGCCGAAGCCCCCATGTGGGCGCGAGTAGCCGATGCGGCAGCCGAGCAGCTCGAAGCCCTCGCAGCTATCCACCTTGATGACGCCGTCATGGCCCTCCGGGGGCAGGCGGTCGAACGTGAGACCGTCGACGGTGATGAAGTTGCGGCCGGGCAACTCGACCAGTGGCGCGATGACGCCCATCGCGTCAACCATGGCGACACCCTCGCCCTCGCGCCGGTAGGTGATGCGCTGGTCGGCCGTGCCGCCGCAGAGCGGGGCGATGGGGTGCTGGTACTCACCGGGGGCGATGAGCACCGTGTCGCCGGCCATGACGGCGAAGTTGGCGCGGCGGATGGTCCGCCAGGCCGTGGGGGGTGTCAGGCCGTCGGCGGCATCGTCTCCGGAGGGAGACAGATAGTACGTCGTCGGGGTGTGTCCATCCGCGGGCGTGGTGAAACGGAGCGGCTCGGAGCTGCTCTCGCCGCCGCGCAGGCCCTTCGCGCCGACGGTGAACTCGTACTCCGTCGCAGGCTGGAGGCCGGTCAATGCCAGTCCGTGGACGGTGCCGAGGGCCGCGCCTCTGACCGTCTGCCAGCGGTCGGTGTCGACAGCGCGGTAGCGTGCCGAGCCGGTGGTGTCGTCGCGTGGCGTGGTCCACGTCACAACAGCCGTGTCGGCGGAGTTAGCGGCTACGTCGACCCGCTCGATCTCCGGCACTCGGCTGAGGACCCCGCGGGCCCCCGCCGGCCGCCCATACAGCGCGCGGTGCGCGGCAGGGCTATCCCACGCGAGGCGGCAATCGCCCTGTGCGGGGGCGATCAGCAGGGGGTCGGCCACCACACTCCCCCACTCCGGGTTCCCAGACGGTCCGGTTGGCCAGTAGCAGTTGTGGCTCGCCGCATAGCCGGGGAGCGAGTCGTCGGTGACTTCAGCGGTCGCGGTGCGGTTGTCGGCGATGATGCACTCGCGGACGCGGGCCCCGGTGCTTGCGGAGCGGAGGGCGATGCCCGTCTCATTGTTCCAGATGGTACAGCGTTCGATATTCAGGTTTGTGGCGCCATCGGCATTGATACCTGGTCCGCCACAGCCCGTGATGATGCACTCCCTGAGCGTGACCGCATCGCCTGAGACCTCGATGCCCGCGGAGGCTGCGCCGGTGACGATGAGACCCTCCACAACGATGCTCGAGCCTGCAAGCGAGACGCCCGGCAGCGTGACCTCGGCCTTGTGATGGGCGCGGATGGTAATCGGGTTGCCCTCTGCGCCGGAAGCGGAGATGGTCAGGGGTTCGGCATAGTCCCCGGGCATGATGTAGAGCGTATCGCCGGGGGCCAACTGCCCCGCGGCTTTGCCGAGCGTGGCGAAAGCGAGGCGCTCGGAGGTCCCCACATTGGCGTCATCGCCCGTAGGAGCCACATAGAAGATGCGGCCTGCGGGGGCGACGACGGCCCCGATATCGCGCCCACCCAGGCCCGCGCCGCGCAGGGGGCTGTCAGACTGCAGACGGTAGTCGAGCCACGCGGGGTCGGCGAAGCCGGCATCCTCGCGAGCAACGCCTGCCGCGCCCGGTGCGTAGTTGTTGACAAATACCTTGTACTTGTCGGCCCAGGTGCCGCCTGGTCCGCTCTCGTGCATCCGGTGCTCGGAGGTCGATACGGGACCGAGCAGCACGTTGTCGCGGAAGATGACGCGGTCCTCGGGCGTCAGGACGAGTTCGTCGGCGCGGAAGCCGGGGTACGTGCACTCCACAAGCGAGCATGCGCCCAGCATTACATTCCCCTGAACGGTTGTCTCGAGGAAGGTGTACTTGCTGCGGAATGACTGGACATCGTTCATCACGTTGCCAATGATGTGATTGCGCCGTCCGACATGGCCGTAGGTGCTGATACCGTAGTGGTACTGCCAGCCACGCTCACGGATCGTCGGGGCGGATGAATCGAAGCGGTTGTGGATGAAGAGGTTGTCGGCGGCGTCGGCGTGGTTGACCAGCATCGTCCCACGGTCACCGTTGAGCGCGCCGTAACAATGCTGCATCAGGTTCCAGCGCGCGCCCGCCCAGAGCACCATCCCCGCGAAGGTCATGGAGCCGAAGGAGCAGTTCTGTACAGTGATATGGTCGCCGCCGCGGTACTGCCTGGGCTCGGCATCGCCCTCGATGGCGTTGCCGGTGATCAGCAGGCCAGTATGGTAGTTCTGGATGTGCAGACCGTTGAGGTGAACGAAGCTGCCCCGGATGTCCAGACCGCGCGTGTCACGGGTGTAGAAGTTGCTTGTGCTGCCCTTGCCCAGGCGCACGGAGACGCCGTGGACATCAGGCCCACGACTGTCGGAGAAGTGGACATGGAGCAGTTGAGCATCGGCGTCATACCACCAGGTCGCGGGCAGCTCCTCGCACATCGCCAGCGATCCGGTCTTCTGCAGGAGTATCTGCGTGTCGGTCTCCCAGACGGCCGCCTGCGCATCGGGGATGGCAATGGCAGCCCGGGAGCAGTATTGCGTGCCGGGAACTCTGCTCAACTGGGGCTGCAGCCCGCCGGTGATGACCACCCGCGCGCGGGGCGCCGCGGTGATGGTGATCGGGCGACCCGGCTCGCCGCTCTGCTCGACCTCCACGTTCATCGTGATCAGCGGCTCGATGTACTCCCCGTCGCCGATGATGAGGGTATCACCGGCGCGGAGTTGGGCCACACCATGCTTGATGGTGCGCCAGGCCGTCTCCCACGAGCCCCCATCGGCGTCATCGGCCCCGGAGAGAGCGACGTAGCAGGTGTTGCCGGGCTGTAGCAGCGGCCCACAGCCGTACGCGGGGATGTCGACGGTGAGCGGCTCGGCCAGGGCGAGCAGCTCGGGCGCTAAGGGTTCGCTGGCGAATTGCGCTCGGGCAACGACGCTCAGGGCGAGGGCGAGCACCATCAGCGCAGAGGCGGTCTTGCGACTCATCGAGTCACCCCAATCAGGCGTCGAAAGCCTGCCGCGGACGTCCGCGGACGGGCTGTACACGTCGGCGCGCTGTGCCTTCGCCTCCGGAACAGATACCTCCTCCCACAACGCGGCACGACCAGAGCGTTCGTCTACACGTCGTGGGGCGCTGCCCCACACCCCGCTGGGGAGTTGCGAACTCCCCAGACCCCTGCGATGAAGTACGGCCAGGAATGCGGCCGAAGGGGTGGAACGCGCGGCGCAACGGCCGTGCGGATTGTCCTGCAGGGAGCGGCCACGTGCCTCCCCACTGGCAGCCATTCCGGCAGGTAAGGGCCGGAGAGGCCCCGAATGTCACCTGACAGACGCGCTGCACGGCACGAGATCAACGGAGGAAGTGTCCACGATGCGTACTGCTCCCGGTGTGCTCTGTGTGGTCCTCGCCCTGACTTGCTGCATTTGCATCGCCCAGGAGTTCGTCTCCGACTTCGAGCAGGGCGACCCGCCCACGGGCTGGGCGCTCGGTGACAACGGCATCTCGACGCTCAGCCAGGCACAGGCACACAGCGGAACGCGAAGCCTGCGGATCGTCGATCCCGACGACACGAGCGGATCGAATGCGCTGGGGACGGCGCTGACCCTCGCCGAGGGGAAGCACTGCCTGGTCTCCATCTGGCTCTATCTGGAGAGCGGCGACCCCAACGGGCTGGGCGTCTACCTGAACTTCTACGATGCCGAGGGCAAGCGGATGAGCGGTGCCTCCGAGGGCTCAATCCAACGCCCGACGATGAAGCTCGGCGAATGGACGCGCGCGCAGTACATGATAGCGCCCCCGCCGGAGGCCAAGACGGTCCGGCTGTGGTTGCATACGTTCTCGACGGCGGTTGTCACCTGCTCCGTGGATGACGTCGAACTGCGCCTGGTTGAGGCCGATGCACTTGGGCCGGGAGTGCACTGGCAAGGCGGGGAGTTGACTGACGAGATACGCAAGGTGTGGCCATACTCCGTGAAATGGGAACACGGGAAGTCAGCGGCTCTTGCGCGCAACTACGAACAGCCCGCTGATTGGAGCATGTACGGCGGCCTGCGGATGCAGGTGTACTCACAGCAGGCCAACGACGCAAGCTTCATGGTGATTATCAATTCCGAGAATGAGCAGAGCGAGGGGGCGGACTACTACTCGTTCAAGGTTGTGCTCAACTGGGAGGGCTGGCGCGAGTTCGTGCTTCCGCTGCATGAGCTGGGCCGCGCGCGAGAGCCGATCGGCTGGCAGAGGATAGACAACGTGCGCTTCACCGCGACGGGCTGGGAGCAGGAACTCAAACCGGAGACGGTGGTCTACCTGGACGGCTTCGAGCTGATCGAGAAGGTCGAGGTGGCCGGGGGCGTTACCGACGAGGAGTTCTTCGCGAGTCTGAACCTGGAGCTACCAGGGCTTGCGACGGTGAAGGCGGCCGTGGAGGCCGCCGACATGGCGGCAGCCCGGCAGGCCTTCGCCGACTATCTGCGAGCGCGCGAGACGCCCAGGTGGACCATCGACTGGCGCGAGAGGCCGATGAAGGGTGTCAGGATGCCCGGTCCGGAGGATGACCTTGCCCCAGATCAGTGGGACTACTACTCGACCTTCCTGACCATTGACTGGCAGGGGTGGAAGAAGATTCGGCTGACCAAGGAGGAGCTGTCGCCGCAGGGCTATGTCGAGGGGAAGGGCTGGCAGGGCAAGCGGCCCATCGGCTGGCACTGGATCGCCTACATAGCCATCAATGCCAGCGGCTGGGGTCTGACTCCCGACCCGCGCAGCGTGCTCTACTTCGATGACGTGCGTCTGGTGGGCAAGGATAAGTCGCTGACAATTGCCGACTTCGAGGGTGAGACATCGCCGTGGACCGGGCTGGACCTGTCGACCGAGCAGGTCAAGGAGGGCCGCGCGGCGGGCAAGTGGGCGAACCCGGTGGCAAACCATCACACCCGCATCGACACCATCCCGCATGACTGGACCGAGTACGATGCCATCGAGTTCTGGGTCTACTCGGAGCAGGCGACCGGCAGTCGCGTGGTGCTGGTGTTCGACTCCGACGTTCCGCGGGATGTTGCCGGCGCCGAGAAGGCGTTGCGGCGGGAGTTCTCCTATACACAGGGGCCTGGACAGACGGGCACGATCGTCTTCGAGGAGCGCATGGACTGGACCGCCAACCCCACGGAGGGTGAGGCCAGGACCCACCTGTGGAATGAGTCGATCAACCGGCATTTCCACTTCAACCAGCTCTCTCAGGCCTACTGGAACACCGGACAGGAGAAGTACGCCGCGGAGATAGCGGCCCAGATACTCGACTGGACCTCGACCATGCCGCGGCCACTGCTCTCCAGCGGCAACAACGTGGGCCACTACGCCTGGCAGACGCTGACGACGGGCATCCGGCTTGCGACAACCTGGCCGGACGCGCTCTACCGGTGCCTCGACTCGGAGGCGTTCACGCCCGATGTGCTGACGGCGATGGTCAAGTCGACGGGCGAGCAGGCACGTCACCTCATGCGCTGGCCAAGCAGCGGGAACTGGCTGACCGCCGAGTCAAACGGGCTCTTCACGGCCGGCATGCTGTTCCCGGAGTTCAAGGAGGCCCCGGAGTGGCGCGCAACGGCAATCGAGCGGCTCTACAGGCAGTTCGATGACGAGGTCTACCCCGACGGGATGGAGTACGAGCTGGCAGCCGGCTACAACAACTGGGTTGTCAACGAGTTTGCGCACATCGTCGAACTCGCGGACCTCAACGACCTCCGGGGCGAACTGCCGGCAGACTTCCAGGCCAGGATCGAGAAGATGTACGACTACCAGCTCTACGCATCGATGCCAAACGGCGCAATCCCCGGCCTCAACGACTCGGGCAACGCATCGGTGGTCACGTCGCTGGCCGACGGGTTCAGGCTGTTCGCGCACCGGACGGATTTCGAGTATGTGGCCTCGAACCGGGCGCGGGGGACGGTGCCGGAGAAGCTCTCGGTGGCCTTCGCCTACAGCGGCCATCATGTGATGCGGTCGGGCTGGGATGTGGACGCGACCTACCTGCTGCATGACGTCGCCCCGTTCGGATACGGCCACCAGCACGAGGACAAGCTGCACTTCGTGCTCTGGGCGCATGGGCGGCAGCTTGTGCTCGACCCCGGCAACTTCTCCTATGACCGCTCGCGCTGGCGCAGGTACGTGCTCGCTACCTACGGGCACAACACCGTCATGGTGGATGGCCAGGGGCAGAACCGGCGTGCGAAGCGGGAGACCTACTTCTGGCCGAGGCCGTGGAGTACGCCGTCTCCGGCAGGCAGCGATGCGCGCTGGTTCAGCACCGCCGAGTGTGACTACTCGTCAGGGGTCTACTCCGACGGGTACGGCCCAAAGAACGAGGTCGACGTCCATCACACGCGGCAGATCATCTATCTGAAGCAGCCGAACCTGTTCATCATCACCGATGCGCTGGTACCCGCCGACGGTGGGCAACACTCCTACGAGGCGCTGTTCCATCTGGATTCGGATGAGGCGACGGTCGCCGAGGGCGATGTGGTCTCCACGGTGAACCAGGGGCAGGCAAATGTGAGCATCACGCCGATGGGGACAAGCGGCGTACAGATCGTCAAGGGCAAGGAGGACGAGCCGGTGCAGGGCTGGTCCAACGGCCCGTGGCGGGCGATCCCGACGGCGATCTACGCGACTGCGGGCGCGGGGACGGTGCGCATGGCGTTCGTGCTGGAGCCCGTGCCGGCGGACGGGACGGCGAAGGTCTCCTCCGTCAGGATGCTCGAGGGCGCGGGTGACGGCTTCGGCATCGAGGTGCTGCTGGCCGACGGTTCACGGTACGTGGTGAAAACACTGGACGGCGACGGCAAGCCGGTATCGGTCATATCATGGG
>DPJP01000245.1:11168-33119 GCA_003542955.1 Armatimonadota bacterium | reverse complement strand
GAGCCGGTGAGATAGAGCAGTGACGCTTCGCATCGTCGTCATCATCGCCATCCTGTCGGTTCTGTCGGTTGCCTGGATGCACCAGGCCAGCCTCGTGCAGGCGCCCGGCATCATCTACGCCCCCGTGTATCTGCTCTCCGTTCCACCCGTCCCGGCAATCTTCGCCCTGATGCTGCTCGTCGCCCTGGTGCCGCTCTCCGGCAAGCTTATGCGCAGAAGTCTCACCAAGCAGGAACTCGTGTTCGCCTACATGCTCCTGTGCATCGTTATCCCGCCCGTCAGTTTCGGCCTCATCGAGTTGTTGATCCCCTGGGTCACCAGCGGCGTCTATCTGGATGCCCCCGGCAACGACATGCGCGCACTCAGCGAGGCACTGCCGCAGTGGTTCTACCCCCACGACGACGAGGTCATCCGCCAGATGTTCGAGGGCAGCGATGACGGCTCGGTGCCCTGGCGTCCCTGGCTCTACCCCCTCGGCATGTGGACGGTGTGGCTCACACTGGTGTTCGGCACCTTCATGTGCCTGGTGTGCCTCTTCCACCGCCAATGGTCAGAGCACGAGCGACTGCGTTACCCGCTGCTTTTCATCCCCCTGAGTGTGGTCGAGCGCGAGGCTCCGGGCAGCCATACACAGTTCTTTCGCAATCCGCTTGTGTGGATCGGCATCTCAATCGTCGTCATCCACCACGTCATGAACATCGCCAACGCCTACAACCCGGTGATCATGGCACTCAAGGATCGCTACAACCTGGGACAGCAGATATTCACCGAGTACCCCTGGACGGCGTTCCGCAACCTGACCATCTTCCATCGTCCGCAGGTGATCGGGCTGGCGTATTTCGTTCCGCTCGACATCCTCTTCTCCGGCTGGTTCTTCTTCATCCTCCAGTCGGTGCTGGTGTTCCTGTCCGATGTCTTTGGCTGGACGGCGGCCCGAGGGTTCCCGTGGGGCATGTCTCAGAGCGCCGGCGGGCATGTCGCGATGATGCTTGTCACCTTCTGGGTGGGGCGTCACGAGCTGGCCCGGATCGGGTCGAAGGTGCTTTCAGCCGGTCCCATCGAGGAAGACAGGGACCAGCCACTCCCGTACCGGATCGCTCTGCCGGGCGCAATCCTGGGCTTCCTCGTCCTCGCGATCTGGACGCGCAACATGGGAGTGCCGCTCGGGCACACCCTCGGCTTCCTGCTCATCTTCTTCGCATCAGGCTTCGTCTTTGCCAGGCTGCGCAGCGAGGCCGGCATCCCCTCGATGTGGGGGCCCGCGCCTTACTACGCCGAGTCGGTATTCGAGTTCACGGGCACGCGCACGCTCACCGCGGGCGGCAAGCTTGCCGGGCTCTCGGTCCTCCGCGTCTACAACTGGCTTGCCCGCAGCTTCCTCGGCACGATGTCGGCCTACCAGGCGGAGAACAACCGCCTTGCCGACGAGGTCGGCATCCGCAACCGCATCATGCCCGCCGCAATGATGATCTCCTTCGTCGTGGGGTGTCTGCTGGCATACGTGTTCATCCTCCAGGCCTACTACACCTATGGGGCCCTGGTCCTGCACGGCGGCACCACTTCCGGCGGCTACAACGTCGTCTGCGCGTGGACATCCTGGAAGCAGGCCAGCACCGCCGTCACCTCGCCTGCCGACCCCGACCACGGAGCGATGATGGCCGGCATTGGCGGGGGGCTGCTCGTCATCGCCATGGTCATACTCAGATGGCGATGGCTGCGCGTACCGTTCCATCCGCTCGGCTATGTGAGCTGCATCTGGTACGGCTATGCGTTGTGGTTTCCGTTCATGGCCACATGGGCGATCAAATGGTTGGTGCATCGTCTTGGGGGGGCCCGCCTGTACCGCCAACTGATGCCGTTCTTCCTTGGGCTCGCCTTCGGCGATCTGCTGGCCGGCGGCATTTCGTGGATTGTGATGGCGGTCTTCGGGCCGGACATCTTCAACGGCTACATGGTGCAATTCGGCTGAGACCGGACGCCGCGGGGCCGGCTTCAGACCACCTTCGGAGGGGGCACGTGGGGTGAGCATCCGCGCAGTGATCCTGGCCGTGGTGCTGTCGGTCCTGTGTATGCTCTGGATGCACCAGGCCGGTCTCGTCCAGGTGCCGGGGCTCTACGTCGCCACCGTCTACCTCTTCTCGGTTCCCCCCGTTCCCGCCATCTTCGCCCTCATGCTGCTCGTTGTCCTCGCCCCTCTCAGCGGGCGGATCTTCAGGCAGCCGCTCAGCCCCAGAGAGATGCTCTTCTGCTACATGGTGCTGGTCATCGTCATCCCGCTTGTGACCTTCGGCATGATGGAGATGCTCCTGCCGCACATGACCGTCGGCCTCTACCTGGCCGCCCCCGGCAATAACTTCACCGCATTGGCCGAGTCGATGCCCGAGTGGTTCTACCCTCACGATGACGAGGCCATCCGCACGATGTACGAGGGCAGCGATGACGGCGTCCCGTGGGGGCCATGGATCAGACCCCTCGCCATCTGGACTATCTGGCTGACGGCATTCTTCGTCACCTTCCTGTGCATCACCACGCTCTTCCACCGCCAGTGGACCGAACATGAGCGGCTGCGGTATCCGCTGCTGCTGATCCCGCTCAGCGTTGTCGAGCGGCAGGTGCCCGGCGGGCATGTGACATTCTTTCGCAACCCGTTGGTGTGGATCGGGACTGTGATTGTGCTGACCCACCACGCTCTGAACATCGCTCACGCCTACAACCCCGCCGTGGTCGCGTTGGGAGACCGCTACCTCATCGGGCAGGAGCTCTTCACGGAGGGGCCCTGGCGTCCCTTCGCGATGCTGCGCTTCATGCACCGGCCGCAGGTGATCGGCCTGGCATACTTTGTCCCGGTCGACATCCTCTTTTCCGGCTGGTTCTTCTACCTGCTGCAGCCGGCGCTCCGCTGCATCTCCGACATCTTCGGTATCACGCCCGACGCGGAGTTCCCCTACGACATGGCCCAGTCGGGGGGCGGGTATGTGGCGATGATGCTGGTGGTCTTCTGGACCGGCCGCCACGAGTTGGCCCGTATCGCCCGCAAGGCGCTCACCGGTGACCCGACTATCGACGACTCCGACCAGCCGCTCTCGCACCGGTGGGCGTTCTTCGGGGCCGCCGGCGGCACGCTCGGGTTGCTCATCTGGACGGTGGTGATGGGTGTTCCCTGGCTGCAGGCGACGATGTACATGGTCATCTTCATCGCGACGGGCTTCGTGCTGGCCCGGATCCGCGCCGAAGGTGGGATACCGAGCATGTGGGGACCGGCGCCACGTATCGCCGAGTCGATCTTCGAGTTCACCGGCACCCGCTCACTCACGGCCGGCGGCAACCTCTCAGGACTGGCGGTGATCAGGATACTGAACTGGGTATCGCGCAGTTTCCTCGGGGCTATGTCGGCTTTTCACGCCGAGAACCATCGGCTCTCGGACCAGGCCGGGCTCGATACGCGCAAGATGCCGGCCGTTCAGACCATCGCTTTTGTCCTCGGCTGCGTCTTCGCCTACTACATTGTGCTGAACTCATACTACCAGTACGGGGCGCTCGTGCTCGGAGGAGGGACGACGGAGGGGGGATACAACGTCTGGGAGGCCTTGCGCTCATGGCGGCTTGCCTCGATGGCTGTGGACTCACCGAGTGCACCGAGCCCGCCACACATGATTGCGGCCATCTCGGCGATGGTCGCGGTCGTGGGCATGGTCGTTGCGCGGTGGCGTTGGTTGAGGAGCCCCTTCCACCCGCTCGGCTACGTCAGTTGCGTGTGGTACGGGCTCTGCCTCTGGGGCCCCTTCATGGTGGTCTGGGCGATCAAGCTGCTGGTTCACAGGATCGGCGGCGCCCGCCTCTACCGCCAACTGATGCCCTTCTTCCTCGGCCTCGTATTCGGCGACCTGCTCGCCGGCGGAGTCACCTGGCTCCTGATGGGCATCTTCGNNGCCTCGCCTTCGGCGACCTGCTGGCCGGGGGCATCACCTGGATACTGATCGGCGTGTTCGGCCCGGAGATCACAAACGGCTACATGGTGCAGTTCGGATAGGCCCGCCACCTACTTCCCGGGGTGCAGGATGCGCCGGCAGCCCTCACAGCGTACAACGTGCTTGCAGGCCAGGACGCTCTCGTAGATCATCAGCGACATGCTTACCCGGCACCCGGTGCAGAGCTGGTCCTTCGCGACCGCGACCGCGAGGCCACCCGTCTTATGGCGCAGCCCCTCGTAGTCGGCAAGCAGGCCGGCATCCAGCCCGGCGACGACGCTCTCCCGTTCCCCCCCCGCCTGCGCGATGACCTCACGGAGTTCCGCCGAGCGCGTCTGGAATGTCGCCACAATTGTGTCAAGTTCCTGCCGCAGACGCTCCGCAGTCGCGCGCTGGACGTCGGCCGCCTCAGTGCGCCGCTCGATATCGTCATACAACGTAAGCAAGTCGTCTTCGAGCTTGCTCCTGCGCCGCTGGAGTTCCTCGATCTTGCGCTCCAGCGAGGCGAGTTCCTTGGGATCCGAGATGGTGCCGCCGTAGGCTTTCCCCCACTTGTCCTTGCGCTCGGTCTCGGTGCTCTCGAGCTGCAGCTCCTTGTCGAGCTGCTCGCCGTTGGCTTGACGCAGAGCGTCTTCCAGCCCTGCCAATTGAGCCTCGGCGGCGGACAGCTCCGCGCGTTTGGCGGTTCCGTCGTCGAGGCCATTGAGTTCGCGCGTGGCCCAGTCTATCTTTGTATCGAGTTGCTGGAGGTCGAACAGAAGGTCGAGTTGCTCCTTCATTCTCCACCTCATTCCGAGATCGGATCGCGGGTCGTGGGGAAGACCCGTGCGCTATGGAGTGCGTGCTTCCCCACCCCGCCGCGTTTCACCTGCACGCCTGCCGACAATACCCGGACAACGATGTTAGCACTCTCGCATAGAGAGTGATAATCAACCTGAACTACCGCTTGACGCCGAGCGTCTCACGCGCTAAGATACACGTGCAACTGCATCACGGACACACCAGTGACGCGACGAGGTTGAACACAAATGCCAATCTATGAGTTCAAGTGTGGAAAGTGCGGCCATCAGTTCGAGACGCGCATGCGGCTGTCCGACGATCCGCCCAAGAAGTGCCCCGTGAGCGGCTGCAAGGGTTCGCTGACGAAGGTCTTCTCGCCGCCTGCGATTGTGTTCAAGGGCAGCGGCTTCCATGTCAACGACTACAGCAGCACCGGCCCGAAGTCGTCGTCGCCCTGCTCATCGGGCGCCTGCGGCACCGACAAGTGCCCGGCGGCGAAGGACTGACCCCGGCCGCTTCAGGACCCTGTTGCTCGTCTTGCAGCCCCGCAGGCTTCGGCGGGGCTGTTGCCGTGCCCGCGCATGGCCTGTTGACTGCTGCACGGGCCATCAGTCAGGCGTGCAGAACGACCTTCAGCGCTCCCGTCTCCTGCTTGTGGAGGGCTGTGTCGAAGGCGGCCGCCGCTTGCTCGAGCGGGTAGCTGTGGGTGATGATCGGCGCCACCTTCACGGCACCCGATACGAGAAGTCGCAGCCCGATCTCGAACTCCTCGACGGAGTTGTTGCTCGAGGTCACGAGGCGGCGCTCACCGGCGAGGCTGCTCTCCTTCAGTTGCAGGCCCTCGACGACCCCTGCCATCGCCACCAACGTGCCCCCACGCTGCAGAACACTCAGCCCCATGTACTGGGCCTCGAGCTGTCCGGTGGTGTCGAAGACAGCCATGTATCCATCGCCCACTGCAGCGTCCAGCAGTGCGGCAGCCGCATCCTGAACGTCGGCTCCCGCCACATTCAGGCAGGGCCCCATACCCAGCCCCGCCGCACAGTCCAGCGGCGTGTCATAGACATCGGTGAGAGCGACCATCCCCGCCCCCATGGCCGAGGCCACCTGCCCGATGCTCAGGCCGATCGGTCCACCACCCAGAACCAGCACGCCACACCCGGGGAACAGGCCCGCCGACCTCACCGCGTGCACCGCTACTCCGAGCCCATCGAGAAATGTGGCCTCGGCGAAGCTCACATGGGCCGGGAGGTCGAAGAGGTGGTTGCCCCACACGGGGCAGAACTCGGCCATGCCGCCCGGATTGCTGCCGACCCAGCCGGCGCCGTGGCCGAGATGCTGCGTGTTCGGGCACAGGTTCGGCCGACCGGTGCGGCAGTACGCACACGCCCCGCAGGTACGGAACGACAGCACACCCACGCGGCGCCGCCGGTCGTCGACCTCGACCACTCCCGCTAGCTCGTGCCCCAGAATCATGTCGGGGGGATTTGGCTCCTGGTGCCCCAGCGTGTGCTTGGCCCAGGGGTTCTCCCCCATCAGATAGCGCAAGTCACTGCCGCAGATACCGCAGGCGGCAACCTCGAGCAGCACCTCATCAGGCATCAGGTCCGGGATCGGCACGTCTTCAACAGCCAGATCGTTCGGGGCGTGGAGGACAACCGCCCGCATCGTCATACTGCGCTCCGCATCCATTGAGCGGGCACCTCTGTCTCGCGTGATCTATCCAGCGGGCCAGTTCGCTCCTCCGCACGACATCCCCTGCATGCCCCTCCGCCGGCACAACACCAAAGCTGGGACGAAGGCAGGTGGGCTGGATCACCACCGCGGCGAAACGTGCTCAATGAAAATTGCTGGATGGGCAGGAAAAAGACACCGTGCGGCGAATGTGGTGTGTGGAGCCGCGACTCTGATGACGAAAAGCCGGTCCGTCACCGTTCTCCGCCCACCGCGCCGCCGACAGCCACGCCATCACCGGCCGCCCCAGACCGTCGCGGGCGCTTCCGCAGCATTAGCACGTAGGCGTGTGAGACAGGTTGTGGGGGAGGTGGAGGGTGTGGATGTCTGCGTTGCGGCCCTTGGGGCCGTAGCTGGATTGTCGCAACTGCTACATGCGGCCCCGATGTCGGCATTGCTCACTTCGCAGCGCGGGGTCGTGGCCCTGATCGAGTCTCTCCAATCTGTTGGCGTCGGGGCCGTCGATCACGTGGTCGCGATGGCGCAACTCGTGTACCGCATTGACTGCCCGATTGCCGAACAGGCGCTCTTTGGTCTACTTCTGCTTGGCTTCGTCACCGCCGCAAGAACGGGCCGCTTCCCGCCGCCATGCCGCCTGTGCAAGGCGCTCGCCAGACTCGGCACGCGCGTCGGCACCTCGATTGAGATGGCGGACGCGCTGGAGCAGATCGTCCGGAACGCAACCAGTCTCATGAGGGGCAGAGGCGCCATCGTGCGCCTGCTCGACGTTCCGGGGGATCGACTCGTCGCCGAGGCCCACTGCGGCCTCAGCGCGAACTACATGTCAAAGGGCGACATCATCGTGGCCAGGAGCCCCGTTGACCAGCAGGCGCTCTCCGGCGCTATCGTCACTTCGTTTGACTCACGACACGACCGCCGATTCCAGTATCCGGCCGAACTCCTCGATGAGGGCCTTGGCGGGATGATCTGCGCCCCGGTGACCATCGCCTCGCAACCACGCGGCGTCATCCGGCTCTATCACTCCCATTGCCACACATTCGGCGCCACGGAGAGGTGGCTGATCTCGGTCCTGGCAGACTACGCCGGGATAGCGATTGGGAATGCCCTCAAGTACGGCCAGCTTCTCGCCGCCATGCCCCGCGCGGACGAACTCGTCCTGACAGGCGGGCCCGAGGACCAGTGACGGGGCGCTCCCATCGGTTCGCCGCCGGAAGGTGCGCCGCCCCACGGCGCCGAATGCTCTGTGGCGGACACACCAAGGCACGGTAAGCACGCACACAAGGAGACTTCCCCCGTGGCGCCACCCGCTCGCCCCGACCCCAACGTCACGTCCCCACTGGCACGGCGCCGGCCGCTCGTCGTGCGCGAGGTGCAACCGGTCGCCTCTGTACAGTCCGACGGGCACTGGTTCATCGACTTCGGCCGCGCGGCGTTCGCGACGGTCAGCCTCGACATCGAGTGTTCAGCAGCCGGCGGCGCGAACGTTGTGGTCGCTCTCGCAGAGAAGCTCGCCGCGCCGGGTGTCCTGGACCCGGAGCCCCCCGGTTGCGTTCGTTACCGTCGCATGGAGGTTGCCCTGCGGCCGGGGCGCCGGACTGTTCGCGTCGAGATCACTCCGGATGAGCGTAACACGGGCGCTCAGGCCGTCCTGATGCCACCGCAACTCTTCGAGGTGCTCCCGTTCCGCTATGCCGAGGTATCCGCCTCGCCCGGCGACGTGACGCTGCACGGCGCCACACAGTTGGCCGTCGAGTACCCGTTTGACGATACTGCCGCATCATTCACCTGCGACAACGAGGGCCTCAACCGCATCTGGGAGCTGTGCAAGTACAGCATCCGCGCAACGTCCTTCCTGGGTGTGTACGTGGACGGTGACAGGGAGCGCATCCCCTACGAGGCCGATGCCTATATCAACCAGCTTGGGCACTACTGCTGTGACAGCGAGTATGAGCTGGCCCGCCACACGTTTGAGTACCTGCTCGCGAACCCGACCTGGCCGACGGAGTGGGCGCTGCACTTTGTGCCGATGGCGTGGGCCGACCACCAGTACACCGGACGAACCGATCTCCTCGAGGCCTACTATGACGAGCTGCGCCCCAGGATGCTGCTGCCGCTGGCTCGCGAGGACGGCCTGATCAGCACCCAGACCGGGCTGGTCACCAAGGACGTGCTCGCGTCGATCCATCTCAACGGCAACCTGCGGGACCTCGTGGACCANNCCGGTCTGCTGACGCCCGAGTTGCTCGCGATGCTACGCCTGGACACCATGGCGGATATCGTTGACTGGCCCCCTGCCAACGCAGCCGATGGCGTACCCGGCGAGCGCGACGGCTATGAGATGGCGCCCATCAACACCGTTGTCAATGCCTTCCATTGCTGGAATCTGGGGCTCTACGCGCAGATTGCGGCGCTGCTCGGGCGGGATGAAGACCATAGAGCGTTCGTTGCTCGACGAGAAGAGGTCGCGACTGCCTTTCACCGCGTGTTCTTCGACCATGCGCGTGGCGTCTACACAGACGGCGAAGGCTCGTCTCACGCATCGCTGCACGCGAACATGTTCCCGTTGGCATTCGGGCTCGTACCCCCGGACCATGAAGCCACGGTTTCCGACTTCGTCCGATCCCGTGGCATGGCATGCAGCGTCTACGGGGCGCAGTTTCTGCTCGAGGCCCTGTACCGGGTTGGCGATGCCGAGCATGCGTTGGCCCTGATGACTGCCGAGCACGATCGCGGCTGGCTCAACATGCTCAATGTCGGGTCCACCATCTCGCTCGAGGCATGGGACCACAGGTATAAGGCGAATCTGGACTGGAACCACGCCTGGGGCGCAGCGCCGGCCAATATCATACCGCGCTATCTCGTCGGCGTGCGTCCTGCCGAGCCCGGCTTCGCATCGGTGCTGATCGCACCTCAACCGGCAAGTCTCGAGTGGGTGAAGGCAACGGTCCCCACGCCCCACGGACCGGTGGCATTCGAGTTCGAGCAACCGGGCGCCTCCGGACTCCGCCGACTCGCGGTTGATGTGCCTGCATGCTCCAGTACGCGGATCGACCTGTC
Source organism: Armatimonadota bacterium (assembly GCA_003542955.1). Taxonomy (GTDB): domain Bacteria; phylum Armatimonadota; class Zipacnadia; order Zipacnadales; family UBA11051; genus UBA11051. The sequence continues at coordinate 23,619 of DPJP01000245.1, read as the reverse complement.
GGGCGTGCTGTCGCCGGAGGCGGCAGTTCAGCTTGATGGAGAAGGGCTGACGGTGGCGGCCCTGCGCGACCGGACGCTGTCTGGCGGCGCGCATCGGGTGGAGCGTTGAGTTGCCTCGATTGCTCATGCACCGTGGCGGGTAGGTGGGGCGTCCAGCCGGACAACTATACCCGGTAGGTAGGGCTTCCAGGCGGACAACTACACCGGGTAGGTCGGGCTTCCAGCCGGACAACTACACCGGGTAGGTCGGGCTTCCAGCCGGACAAGTATACCGGGTAGGTCGGGCTTCCAGCCCGACAGCCGTCGGCAGACTCGGGCAAGGAATCCGGAGACGGCACAATGCACGATGCTAATGGTCCTGCAATCTCCCAGATGCTCTGCGCGGCACTCGTCGCCGCTGCATGTCTCATCACCTCCGCCACAAGGAGTGACACCATGGACTGGCAAGTCGGTACCGGACGCCGCGTCATCACACCACACAACGATGTCTGGCTGGCGGGCTATGGCAGCAAGCGCGCCGCCGAGGGCGCCATCCACGACCTGTGGGTGAAAGTGCTGGCGATCCGTGATGGCGGCGGCAAGACGCTGGTCATGGCCACAACCGACCACATGGGCATGTCCCGAAGCATATACGAGCGCATCCTCGAGAAGGTGCGCAGCCGCTACGGCATCCAGCGCGCTGAGTTCATGCTCACCTTCTCGCACAATCACTGCGGACCGTGCCTGACAGATGACCTGGTGGACTACTACCCATCCGATGACGAGCAGCGGCGGATGGTGACCGAGTATACGGACTGGATGATCGACCAGGTCGTCGATGCCGTGGGCGAGGCGATGGACGGCCTCGAGCCCGCGCGGCTGTCGATGGGCGAGGGCGTCTGCACATTCGCCGTCAATCGCCGGGAGAACACGGAGGAGGAGGTCATCACGCTGCGGGCGGAGGGCAAGCCGCTGAAGGGCGCCGTCGATCACTATGTGCCCGTCCTGGCCATCCGCGACGCGGCCGGAGACCTCCGCGCCGTGCTGTTCGGCTATGCCTGCCATCCGACCACGCTGTCATTCAACTACTGGTGCGGGGACTACCCCGGCTTTGCGCAGATCAACCTGGAGGATGCTCACCCCGGCGTCGACGCGATGTTCCTCAACGCCTGCGGGGCGGACGCCAACCCCATCCCGCGCCGCGAACTGCAGTACTGCGAGCAGTACGGCAAGATGCTCTCAGACGCCGTGGAGGCGGTTCTCACCGGCCCGATGCAGCCGGTCACCGGGGACCTTGCCGCGGCATTCGAGTTCATCGACCTCGATTACGACGAACTGGTCACCCGCGAGACGCTGCTGCCTGTAGCCAACGGCGCCAGCGCCCTGCACGCGCGCTGGGCCAACCGCATGCTGAAGATGATCGATGAGGGAGTGGTCTTCCCCACCTCGTATGAATACCCCGTGCAGGCCTGGCGCATCGGTGATGAGTTGACGCTGATCGCCATCGGCGGCGAAGCGGTTGTGGACTACTCACTGCGCTTCAAGAAGGACTTCGGCCCCGGGACATGGGTCTGCGGCTATGCCAACGACATGGCCGCCTACGTTCCCTCCCGCCGCGTGTGGGAAGAGGGCGGCTATGAGGGTGGGCGGCACCTGGATGAGTACGGCCGGCCGGCCTGGCGCTGGGCCGGCGATATCGAGGACCGCATTGCAGGCGCGGTGCAGCGGGTAGTTGAGGCGGTAAGGGCGGGAGACGGTTGAGGCCGCGGCGAAGGGATACAGGGCGGGACAGAACAGGCGGCCGCGAGGTCCGAAAGCTCGCTGGTGCTCCGGAGCGGTTGGCGCGGCCCGCCGTTAGACCATATCCCGCTTGTTCGTGTCAGAAACTCAAGGATCCCAAGATCCCAGAGTTTCACCAATGACCACACATCGCTGCGCCATGAAAAAGCCACGCAAAGGACGCATATCAGACAACAAGAGTCTGCAACGTGTGAGACGGTGAGACGATGAGATTTGAGACAAGCCCGCAGGCTCAGGGGCTCGAAAGAGCCTAACCCTCCATGCGAACCCCTTTTCCCACATCTACTCCTCCATCACCACCGCGATCTGGTCCTCGGTGAGGTCCAGCTTCACGGCCGAGTGACCGTCGACGGTGGCGTTGGCGGAGATCGTGGTCTGCAACTGCGCGTCAGGACCCGAGTAGATGTAGGCGGTCAGCGGCCTGTCACGGTTGAGGGTGAACGTGCCGGAGGCGCAGGTGATGATGCGGTCGTCCCCGATGACCACGCCCGGCCATAGCTCCCTGACGGTGATCGGGTAGCAGCGTTTGAGCAGATGGTCCCCGTGGAAGTACTTCCAGTAGTAGCACAGCAGCACGCCGCGTCTGAGGAACTCTCTGGCATCGGTCCAGATCCCGCGGGTATCCTTCAGGTTCAGCGACAGCGGTGAGCGGCTGCACTGCGCGGCCGAGATCAGGTATGAGTCATACGTGCCCGCCGGCTCGGCGAAGTGCACTATGGGCAACTGCGCCGCTGCAAGCGTGTCATCGAACTGGTTGGCGAAGATGATCGCGTTCCGGTCCACGAGCTGTTGGCAGAAGGCTTCATGGTATGCCCTCACCGCAATCGGCACCATCGCTACCTTTCGCGCGATGCGTCCCTCGGCGTCGAGCAGGGCGGACATGCCGTCTTCATGCGAGAATGACACCCGCGCGCGCGAGTGGTCCCATTCGTCCAGGTAGATGCCCTCGAAGCCGCATTCATCCATGTAGAAGCGCATCACATCGTTGAGGTGCTTGCCGGATGCGTTATCCACCGTCGGCAGCACGCAGTAGAGCCACCCGCTGCGGTAGGCCACCGGCGTCCCGTAGGCGTCATGGATCAGGCAGCCGGGCAGTCTGGCATTGAGGTCATCGAGCGNNAGAGGTGGATGTTCATGTATGGCAGGCACGGGACCTCGACACCGCGCTTGTGGACCTCACTGCGCCAGTTGCGGTAGTCGCCGATGCCCTCGCGGATGAACTCCATCTCCTCGTTGCCGAACAACGTCATCGGCGTCTCCTGCTCTCCGAAGGGCCACACGGCCCCGGCTGAGGAGACATCGATGCCGGAGCTCGTCACCCACTGAGCGACTCCATCGAAGTCCGCGCAGCGGACGTCCTCGTACATGCGCTCCTTCGTGCTCGGATGGACGAAGCCGAACAGGCCCGGAATCTCCTGGAACAGGTCCCACGTGTGGCGCACGGCGTTGACCAGCGTGAAGTAGTTCGGCTCGCGCAGCGGGAAGATGCGCCAGACGAAGGTGTACTCGGACCGTGGCCCCAGGTAGAACATGTCATCGCCCAGTGCCAGCGTCGAGTCCCACACAATCACCGAGCCCTGGTTGCGGTAGGCGTCGTCCTCCATCACCAGCCCGAGCGCGCTGTCATCGCGTGCCACATAGATGACCGGCGTGGCGCCCGTGAGCCTGCCCTCGAGCGCGGAGGTGTTCGCCCAGAACTTGTTCATCAACTGCCCGGAGATGCGGAACTCCCGCAGGCCCGCCACATCGCCCATGTCCACGGCATTGATGAATGCCAGCGGCAGGTCGGCGTCGGTGAGGTTGGTCACATGATCGCGGATCTCGACATGCGACGGGCGCCTCGTCAGCGTACGCTCCAGGGTGAATGTCTCCGTGGCCCCCGAGACACTCAATCCGTCGACCGAGAGCGTTTCCCAGCCCTGTTGGCCTGCAGCCTGCCCGACCCCCAATCGACCCGCCTCCGGCTCGATGAACCATGAGGTGGCGGTGTAAGTGTCATCGCCGACGCCGACGCGGATGCGACCGGTGTCATCGACCTCGACACCATACTCCTGCGCGAAGCTCTCGCGCGGCGCGACGGTGCCGACCTGCGGTCTGTAGGCGTCGTGTGTCCCCAGCTTCGCCTGTACGCCGGTGTGGTAGCCGAGTGCCCGCATCCGGAACTCATCGAGCGCATGGCTCTCGATGACGGGCTCCTCGGCTCCCAGGTGCGGGTGCCTGCTGAAGTCGTCGGTCGTCAGCACGCGGACGCCGTGAAGCTCGACCGCGGCATCGGGCACATACCCGTAGATGCTCTCGAAGCCGACGACGTTGTCCGCAGCCGTCAGCAGGTTCGTGATGTCGAGCACGTAATGGTGGACGAAGCCCTCATCCTTGGTCGTGTTGTCCCATGGATAGTAGGAGATGACCCATGCCGCCTCCGCGGGCGCGTACCATCTCACACGCTGCTCCGGCTGGAACATGTAGTAAGGGGGCTTGTTGACGAGGCGCTCGATTGAGGTGGGGAGGTCGTTGACGAGCACGCGGAGGGCGGGCGCGGAGCCGCTCAGGTAGGTGCCGGCCTCGATGCGCGCGGAGAACTGCAGGTAGACCGGCCCGGCGCCGAGCGCAGGCCTGTCGGGCAACTCCAGGCGCAATACCTCCTGGTGTTTAACCTTCGCGGCATCGGTGAGTGGGATGGGGTCGGCGGCGGAGGGCCGCAGAACAGCCAGCAGAAGCAGCAGCGTGACTGCTACGGCCGCTCCAGGTCCGTGTCCCATGGTCAGTCTCCTCCCTGGCGATGCGTGATCGGCCATTCGCGGCCTACTCTTCGTCGGACAACTCGAACTTCAGGTGCTCGACGAACTCGATCCCGGCGTCGGCGAGCTCGCGCCCCGGCAGGTCCAGAGCAGCAGGGTAGTCCAGCTCTGCGTAGACTGGTGGGATGCCGACCATGTGGAGAAATGCAGGCAGCAACTCGTGCGGGGCGATGCTCTCCCGAGTGAGGAGTTCATCGACGTCCACGAGGTCGACTCCGGAGGCCAACAGCGGCTCGAGGTATGACAGGTAGTCGTTGAGGCCAAGGAAGTCCTGGATGTCGATCACATATTCGTCATCGCCGTCCTCATCTTCAACCTCCTCATCCTCCATGTCCCCGTCCTCGAATTCCGGCTCGTCGTCTTCATCCACGGGGACACCGAGGACTTCCTCCACCCACTTGATCTCAGGGATCGCGCTATGGACAGGCGCCATGAGCAACTCCGTCAGTTCGTCGATATGCTCCGCGACCCACTGCTCGAGCGCGCGGTCATCCGCCGGGGTGGCAGTGCCTTCACTGACCCGCTCGAAGATCCGCTGTATCTTTGGCGTCATGAGCGCCATCGCGTCGGTCTGCAGTTGCTCGAGGTCCGGGTGTACCCCGAGCAGGCCCGGGAAGGGAAGCTCACCGCCCTCGTCCTCTGCATCGGGCCACATGTCGTCTTCGTCAAGGTCTGCCTCTTCACCCGGCGCCAACCTGTACTGGTCAACGATCTCGCCATTGTCGATCAACAGGAAGGCACAGAAGTCATCACCGGCCCTCTCAATCTCGACCACCTCGGTCTCAAGCCATTTCGAGAGTGCCCGCGCGAGTATGTTCGCGCAGATGGCTCCGCCTGAGACGAGCACCGATACCCACCCGTCACGCGCCTTCGAGATGCGAATGCCCTGTCGCCTGGGCCTGGGAGTGAAAAGCTCCTGCATCTCGATATCACCTTCGGCCGGTTCGTACTCGAGGAGCCTGTGCATCTCGCGCAGCGCTTCGGCAACTGCCTTCGGGTCGGTCGAACGGACATGGATGCTCAATGCGAATTCGTCCACGCCGGTACCCCTCTCTCTGTGGTCTGGGCCCTCCTGACGTCCGTGGAGCCCTGATGCCTGGATGTTACATTTACGATTAGACAATAGTCCTCGGCACTCACACAACGTCCGGGGGACGTCGTCGCCTGAGGGAATGCAGGAATCGTCTGAGGCGAACGGCGCCAGCGGTTTCTTCATTTCCTCATTTCTTCACTTCTTCACTGTTTTGCGCATTGCCACGCTCTGTGTAGCCATATTGCGGTCAGTCGACGTACGTCTGCCAGTGTTCGGCATCGCGGGCGGCGAAGGCCATCTCGATGTCGGCCACCAGGGTGCGACTGCCCGTCATCGGCGGGAGGTCGTCGAGACTGAAGAAGCCGACATCGAGTATCTCCATGTCCGGATCGGCCTGCCCGCCCAGCAGCTCGCAGAGGAAGAACATCTTGAACAGACTGATCGGGTACTTCGGCATGTAGTCGTGTCGCTCGCGGTCCTTGATCGCGATCAACCTGGTGGCTCTGACGATGTAGCCGGACTCCTCGTAGACCTCGCGCTCGATGCCCTCCCGTGGCGCCTCATTGACATCCGCCCAGCCGCCGGGCATCGTCCAGCCGCCGTCGGCCTTCTCCTGCACCAGCAGGATGCGGTCCCCGTCGAGCACGGCGCCGCGGAGGTCCACTTTGGGCGTGGCATAGCCCTCCTGGGGGATGAAGAAGTCGGCAAACGCCTCGACGGAGGCCTCCGAGTGCATGGCCATCATCTCGAATGATATCTTGCGGATGCGGCCGTAGCGCTGCTCGTCATAGCCATCCTTGGCGTATCGCAGACCCGTCTGCGCGAGCGCCTGAAGCTCGCGGATGAGTTCATCCATGGTGTGTTGCTGTGTCACCGGCTGTTTTCCTCTCGTGCCTGTTGCTGATAGTGCCGCGCCAGCCGGATGAACTCGGCGCGCTGCGTTGGTGTGACGAAGGCGCGCTCCCGGACGGCCATAAGCCCGCCGCTTGATGTGCGCAGCAGGATGCCCTCTTCGGTCTCCTCGATCCGCTCGACGGCATCCCACCGGCAGCGCAGGTGCGTCTCGCCCTGGTCGATGACGAGTGCCTCTTCAGTCAGTTCGCAGGAGAATGGTATGGGCCCCTCTCCACCAAGCTGCTCCCTGAGGTACTCGCGCCCGATCTTCCGCTCGGCGCCTCGGAGTGTATACGGGGAGATGAGGACCACGATGATGCCCGCCACAAGCCCCCAAAGCAGTCGCGCCAGCATCGACTCGGGCAGCAGCGCGGCAACCACCACGGCGACGATGATACCCGCGCTGATGCGCAGCCGCAGACGCGTGCGGTCGGTGATGGTCGATTCGCCGTCCCGTAGCAGATGCAGCTGCAGTATCTCGTCGAGTGTCGCGTCGTACTCAACACGCATGCCGGCGCCCTCCGTCCGCAGTGCCACTTCTCCGCCTTCAGCCCTGTCCCCTCCCCGGCGCGTTGACGAGTCGGCGGCGGGCAGGTATGCTGATCCGGCGACAGGAGATCGTGTGCACACGTATCCGCCCAACCCGGAGGGTGCCAGATGAGGCTTCCGCCGCATGCAGTCAGCATTGCCCTCGCCCTGCTATGCGCAACCGCGGTCATCGGCGACACGCCCGAGCGCAGAAGCCTGACCGCCACGCGCGCCGAGGCCCCGATCACGCTCGACGGACGCCTGGATGAGGCGTGCTGGCAGGGCGCGGAGAAGGCCTCCGACTTCATTCAGCTCCGCTCTACCGAGCTTGCGCGCCAGCAATCCACCGGCGCCGTCGTCTATGATGATGAGTATGTCTACTTCGGCGTCGCGTGCGACGAGCCGCGGATGGACCTGGTACGGGCCCATGCCGCGGAGCGCCCTGCGCGGCTCGACGCCGACAGGGGCCAGACCATCGAGTTGTTCATCGACGCCAACCATGGCCGGAAGACCTTTCTGCAGGTGATGCTCAACACCGATGGCTCGATGACGACCTATACAACGGACCCGATGCAGGTTGGCAGTGTTGCCATCGAGAGCGCGGTTGCGTTCGGCGAGGGCGCTTTCTCAATCGAGTGCCGCATTCCGTTCGCCTTCGTGCATCCCCAGCCGAACCCGGAGAAGCTGTGGGGTCTGAACATCTGCCGCACGCGCGCAATCGAGGGCAGGCCGGGTGTCGACCTGCCTCTGGGCCTGGTCTACAGCGCCTGGCAGAACCCCGGGCCGGAGTTCAGGAGGCCGGAGAACTTCGGTGATCTCAGCATCGGGGCCGACCTGACTGGATACCAGTACGATGTCGCGGTGCGGCCCGGCGAGGACGGCCTGAAGCTCGACATCACCAACCTCACAGGCGCGGACAGGGCGGTCGCCGTCGAGGCCTTCGCGGCGGGAGAGATGGCGACCCCACAGCCGCTCCGGCTCGCAAGAGCGCAGACTGCGACGCTGACGGTCGCCATACCCGCCGGTGGGGCGGAGACGCACGTGGTCATCCGGGATGCCGACACGGGCACGGTACGCTTCATCGGCGGCACGCGCCTGTCGGAGCAGAGCTACTCGATCGCGGCGGCCACGGATGCCGCCCCGGGCGCGGGCAATGGCGACTATGTTGTCTTCGCGAAGCACTACCTGGAGCGCGGCAACCACCGCACGCTGCCCCGGCCCGAGCAGGTCAATGCGCCGCTGGAGGTATTTGCCGGCCGAGGGGAGTACGAGCCCGCCTCTCTCGCCGTGCGCGCCAACAAGCCGCTGCAGGGCGTCAACGTGGCTCTCGGTGGCGACCTGAAGGGGCCCGATGGCGCAACCATCCCCGCCTCCGCGGTGGACATCCGTATCGCCGAGTTGATGACACGCTGGCTCGATGCAGGGACCTTCGAGCGGGTCGAGTGCTTCCTGATCCGCAATCGTGCCCGCGACATCGCCGCCAACACCACGCAGCGGTACTGGCTGACGGTGCATGTGCCGCTTGACACTGCCCCGGGGCGCTATGAAACAACCGTTCGCGTGGCCCCCGCCAATGCGGAGCCGACCGAGGTGCCGCTGCGGGTCGAGGTGCTGCCGCTGACACTCGGCCGCCCGCGGGACATGAACTACTTCATGTACTTCCACCTGGACTACTTTCCGCCCGAGTTGCGCACGCCCGAGTACGTCCGCCGCTGCCTGATCGACATGCGCGAGCACGGGATGACCACTGCCACGCTGTATGCGTGGCCCGCCGGGCAGGGGTGGGTTGACATCAACCGTGACCTCCACGCGACGAACGTGCCGATGGCCGTGCAGATGGACCTCATGCGCGATACGGGCATCGTTGCGCCGTGGGGGGCCGTGCCGTGGATCGGCGCGGAGTCATACGGCCCGGACCTGTGGAAGGTGGTGGCCGAGGCGGCACGCGAGCGCAACTGGCCGGAGTTGCTGTGGTACCTGGTTGATGAGCCAACCCAGGAGCGCATGCCGCGAGTAGAGAAGGCGATGCAGAACGTGGCGGCCTTCAGGGAGAGGAACCCAGACCTCCCGATTCGCACCACGACGGCCGGGGCCAGCGATCCGCTGGTATCAGACTTCTACGACGTCTGGATCGCCGGGTGCTATATCGACTTGGAGACGATCGGCCGTGGGAAGCGGGATGGGAAGGCCATCTGGACGTATGATTGCGNNCCTCGCGCCGGTCGACGCCATCACCGACCGGCATTACTTCGGCGTCTGGACCTGGGCGGCGGGGCTCAAGGGCGCATCGCACTGGGCCTACTACGATGCCAGCATCCACAGCCGCTGGAACCTCAAGAGCGACTGGCGCGACAGCGAGGAGGACCTGGTCGATCATACCCACTGGTTCAACTTCGTCTACCCGAAGTCAGATGAACTGATCCCGACAATCGGCTGGGAGGCGGTGCGGGAGGGCGTCGATGATGCCCGGTACCTCGTTGCGCTCGAGACGGCGGTCCGGAAGGCCGTCGAGGTCGGTGTGGACGCGGAGGCCATCGGGCGCGCTCAGGCGGCCCTGGATGCCGTCCGCGCTGCCGTCCATGTGGACAACCTCGGCATCGAGCGCACGCGATGCAAGCAGGTGACCGAGGAAACCGGCCGCCCGCGGGTCAGAGACTTCGAGCGCCGCCCGCCGGAGCCGGACCTCTCCCCAGCCAACTACGACCGCATGCGCTACGATGTGGCCATGCAGCTGGTCTCCATGGTGGACGCACTCCGCGCGAAGGGCGTTGAGATCGACTTCAGCGACCCCGCGCCTGGGCAGGAGCCGCCTCCCCCGCCGCCGCTGGCTATCCAGCAGGTCATCACGCATCCCACCGGCGATGACGGCTCACTCCTCGAGNNCCTGCGAGGACCTGACCAAAACGAACACCACCTTCGCGCAGAAGCACTGGGACCCGAAGGGCACGCAGCCCAGCCGCATCGGCGACATCAGCGTCTCGAAGGATGAGAAGGTCCAGGGCGAGGGGAGCGTCCACTGGGTTGTGACCCGGGAGCACCTGGACAACAAGCTCAAAGACCTTCCGGGGATGAGCGTGATCGCGTTGGACTACCTGTATGGGCGGCAGTGGGGCCCCATCGCGGAGGTGCGCTTCCACATCAAGTGCGAGAATCCCAACCACCCGCCGCTGTATGTGATGCTCAACGCCACCGGGGCGTCACCGGTGAAGAAGATACTCGACCGCGGCGAGACGACGGACGGATGGCGCGAGGTTGTCTGGGATGTGAAGGATGCCGACATCGGCGTGAGCGAGCAGTGGGGCAAGATCGTCTGGCTGTTTCGCTGGTACGCGCAGACGAACGCCTTCGAGGCAGGCGACACAATCGACCTGTACCTGGACAACATCCGCCTGATCGCCGCACAGGCTGAGGACGTGAGCCCGGCGGGAGGGCGGTGACTGTCGAGGATGCGGTGGGGTCGCCGTGCGGGGCCTCACCCCCGGCCCCGTCTCCGAGTCTCGCAGGCGAGCCCTCAGGCGGGAGACGGGTGAACGTCACACGACATGGAACACCATCGGGGAGCGCCGGCCGCCGACGCAGATCAGCATTCCCGTGGTTTCTGCGTGTCGCAGGGATCGTCCTGGTCGTCCCCTCTCACCTCGGCTCGAGGAAGAACCACCTCGTCTCGCCGCGCTGCATACTGATGTCGATGCTCTGGGCGCGCTCGGAGACCCGCTCACCGGAGATGAGGTCTGTCACGCGCGAAGGCTCGGCCAGTGTCAGCGTCTTCGCCCCCGGGAACAGCGCGTGGATGGTGATGAAGCTCCGGCTGGCGTAGACTGCGTCGCCCGGCGGCGCGGCACACCAGCATCCCGCCCACCTCGCGAGGCTGTTGACGAACTCGGGTGTGAGGCCCGGCCCGCTCACGTAGACTGAGCGCCAGTCGGCGAAATCGCGGATAGCCGCCGCGACTCGATCAGTCTGGGCGTAGCGAGCAAGCGGCGTCGCGTCCGGATCGCTGACCGCGAACAGCGGCGACTTGACGCCCCCCGGCATGTTGATGCCACCGGTAAGGCCCTCGAGCACCGGATGACCTGTCTCAAGCGGCACAAGCTGCGGCGACTTGACGCCCTCGGCAGGTGATACCGTGATCCCGCTCACCTCGCTGATCGCCTCCGCCATGTTCGGTGCGCCGAAGGCGGCCGGGGCATGGATGAAGACCAGCGTGCGCCCGTCGCTCTTGAGCCGCTCGATGGCTGCCCGCTCGGTCTCGCTGAGGGCGTAGGCGTTGAGGAATATCCATACACGGTGATCGGGCAGGTTGGGATTGCCGAGGTCTGACTGCAGGTATATGCGGTAGGGCACGCCGGCGAGGTTGATATCCTGTATCTGGCCGGTGATGGCGGCGTGGCGGAACGCTCCGCCGCTGCGGGGGGCGATGGCGTGGTTGCCGTCCTCGCTCACCACAAGCGCAACGTCGGCTCGCGGAACCTGCGTGAGCGGGGCGTCGAGGGCAAACGCCCGCATCGATTCTGAGATCGCGGCCATGATCTGGTCATCGCGGAACCAGCCGCCGGACATGTCATACCACCAGGTGCCGGCGCCGAAGGCCAGCATCATGCCGCACTCGCGCCGCACCATGGCGTTGTGCACCTCGGCCGTCTCCGCGCGCCCCCACGCGAAGTTGTTGGCCACGGTGCTGGGGCTCGAGTGCCATGAGCGCCAGTCTTGCTCGGTGAGGAAGGTCCGGCCATGCAGCAGCGTGGAGCCGAAGACGGAGCGAATTGCCCCCTGGTAGCCTGCCATGCGGATGCTGTATGCAGCCGGGCCGGCGAAGTAGTCGATTGAGTCGTCGGCCAGAAGACGCCCCAGGGCGATGTGATTGGGCGAGTTACAGGTGATGTCCTCGTAGTAGGTGCCGCACAGCACGCGTCGCCCGGAGGCCTCCTTGATGACGCGCGCGAGCCCCATGACGGTCTCGGCGACGCCCTCGGAGTAGAAGCGCGTATGGTCCACGACATCGCCGTAATGCCTCGGATCGAGAATGTCGGCCTCGGCCCAGTACCTGTCAAATGTTGGCACCGCGACCGTCTCGAAGCTGGCGTCGGGTCGGTTCCAGGCCGCGCGGAGGGCCCCGACATCTCCCCCGTAGCGCCGCCGGAGCCACTCGCGGAAGCTCTCCTGCGCCGCGGGGCAGTAGTCGGCGAGATGGATGTCGTCGCCGTAGAGCCTGGCCCACTGGAACCACTGGCCGTCGTTGTATCCGGCGACATGGTACCCTATGACCGCCTTGCCGGGTTCACTGGTCTCGACATGCGCGACGAGTCGGCGCAGTGTCTCGGCGGTCTCGTCCCGCAAGCGTTGGGAGACCAGGCTGGGGCCATAGCGCTCGGGGGCGACGGGATCGCTCCCCCAGCGTTGCGGGTGCATCTGCACGACG
>DPJP01000245.1:0-11161 GCA_003542955.1 Armatimonadota bacterium | reverse complement strand
GACCGTTCTGGTCCTGTGTCACATCGTCGGGGTGCTCTTCTCCCCATTCACGGTATGCGTCACAGGCCATGTAGAAGATGACGTAGCCCTCCGGGTCGACACGGAGCACCCTCCAGAGCAGATCGTCGACCTCTGAGAAGTCGTACCTGCCCGCGCCGAGCCACGGCCCTCGGTCTGCGTACACGCCCCGCCCGAGCACGAGCGGGACCAGGTAGACGCGCACGCCGGCATCGCGGAAATCGGCGATCTGGGCATCCTGTGGGTTCCAGAATGGGCTCACATAGAACGCCCAGGGGACCGATCTTCCGTCAACGGAGAGCCTCGGCCGGCCACCGAGTTGGGTGACATCCACCTGTGCGCGTGGCCTCCGTGACACGATCTGGCGCGCAGGCTCGAGCTCAGGCAGCAGTTCAGGCACGGGCGGCTCGTAGCGCGGGGGTGGCTCCTCACCGGCCTGTTCGACCTGCAGGTCATCCCAGCATACGTCCGAGGGCAGGAACGCCTGCAGGCACTGCACGCGCAGGCGTGTGTTCCCCTCCCGCACCGTCACACGGGCTGTAACCTCCTGCCATTCGTCGGCTACCAGGGGCAGGTTGGTGTTGCCGAATGCGTTCGGATGCTGCTGTTCGTCGCTGTCGGCCGCATGTTGTGTGACCATCAGGTAGACGCCGCGCCGGGCGGGCGCCATCGGGCGGACCCACACCCGCACCAGGTAGGTATTGCCGGGAGTGACCCCGATGAAGTCACTCGTCAGCGTGGAGTAGCCGACGCCGTCGATCTTCCTGACCCTGAATGAGCGCTGCCCCGTGTGGGCGACGTCATCGCGCCACTGAAACTCCGCCTGGCCGTCCTCGCCGGTGTGCCAGACCCAGCCGGTGGGCCCGTCGGCGCCCTGCTCGAAGCCTGCGTTGGGGACGAGTGGGCGCTCCTGGGCGTGCAGGCCTGAGGTGAGAACCACCAGTGCCGCGGCGATAGTCAAACGCATCACGCTGTACACCTCCAGTATTCGGGCGTCCGCAAACGCTGTAGCAGGGCGTTCACGACCGAGGCTCCATCAGTGAACTGAGCGCCTCGACTGCGCCGTCGATCTGGTCCTGTGTGTTGTAGAAGTGGGGCGAGAAGCGCACTGCGCCGGCGCGGCTGGCCGTGACAATGCCCCGCTCGCGGAGTCGGGGCACGAGGTCATCCGATGATGCCCCCGGGACACGCGCGCAGACGATGCCGGAGCGCCGCGCGGGCTGCACGGGCCCCACAATGTCGCAGCCGAGTTCCTGCAAGCGGTCGATGAGATGCTGCGTAACAGCCAGCACGCGCTCCTCGACGACATCCGTGCCGATCTCGAGCAAGAGCCCAATCGAGGCATCCAGGGCCACGATCCCGAGTATGTTGGCGGCACCCTCCTCGAAGCGTCGAGCGTCACTGCGGGCGGGCTGGGCATACTCGAGGAAGGCAAGGGGCCGCGGAACGCTCATCCAGCCCCGCCAGAACGGCTCCAACTCGCCGATGACCCGTGATGAGACATACAGCAGGCCGTGGCCTTCGACGCTGAGCAGCCATTTGTGCCCGTCGGCGGAGAGGAAGTCGATCCCGAGAGCCTCGACGTCCATCCGGAGGGCCCCCAGTCCCTGGATTGCGTCGACGACGAGGTAGCCACCAGACCTGTGGGCGAGCTCGGCCAGTTCGGCCACATCGGTGACCTGGCCCGTCGAGAACTGCACCCAACTCGCGGCGATTGCTCGCGTGCGCTCGTCACAGACGGCGGCGTAGTCGTCCACCGTCGGCAGGTGGTCCCTGGCGTTGACGAACCGAACCTGAACGCCCCGCCGCTCGAGGTTCAGCCACGGATAGACATTGGCCGGGAACTCGATATCGGCGATAACGACGTTGTCGCCCTCGCGCCAGGGAATGCTCTCGGCGACGAGCATCAAGCCCGCAGTGGTGTTCTTGACGAAAGCGACCTCGTCGGCGTGCGCGCCGAGCAGCGCGGCCGCGCGGGCTCTGCAGCCCTCCGCGGCCACATTCCAGCGGTCGAACGGCCATGCGCCGTTGTCGCGGTAGTCAGCCACCACGACTGAGACTGCCTCCGCGGTTCGTGCCGGAATCGGGCATACACCCGCATGATTGAGGTAGACCACGTTGTCACGAACGGGGAACTCGTGTGCCCATGGATCTGTGCGAGTCATCGGGTACCTCCTGTGGGGCGTCTACGCATCCCGAGGGCCGACGCCAACAGCGTGTCGGTCAACGGTGAGCAACCGCCTGCGGAGCCCTGGGCGTCTTCGGCAGTGCATGTTCAGGGCTCAAGCTCCATCAGCGCGCGCATGACCTTTTCGCTCTGGGCATCCGCCAGGCTGAGGTCGTCGGGATTGCGCAGCACCTGGTCCAGGGCGTCGATGAGGACCTTCTCCGCGGCGGCGGTCTGCTCGGTCTGCCCCACTGCCTGCGTGCGTCGCTCGACGGCCTGCCGGAGCAGGAAGAGCCAGGTGTAGTCCTCGATGCCCTCGCGCCAGGCCTCCCAGCGCCTGCTGGGGATGATCTTCTCGGCGCGGCTGATATCCGCAGGCGCGCCGTCGAGCGTGTAGATTGCGGCATACTGCAGTGCGCTCTCGGCCCACATGTTGGTGTTGCGCCACTTGTCCCCCACCGCATAGCACCAGAAGCCGCAGCCGCGCGCGCCGATGGCGAAGGCCTTCCACAGCGCCAGTCTATAGGCGGCGTAGGGGCAGAAAGACCGCCTGCCGACGAAGTAGCTCCACATCGTTGCCCCGGTCTCGCGCAGTATCTCGTACTGCCGTGGATGGCGGGCATCCAGCATCGGGCTCCAGATGTCGGCATAGGGAGCGGCCGTGTGGAGATGCTCGTCGGCATCCCGCATCATCGGGTCGGCAAAGATGCGCACCTGTGGGTCGACGGAGCGGATTGCCCTGGCGCTGGTAAGGAAGTCGATCCGGATGCTCTCATCCACCGGGTAGACGAAGAAGTCATCATGTCCGAGCCCACGGTCCTTCAGGTGGGCGACCAGGCGCGTGAGCGACTGTGAGAATGTGCGGTATTCGGGGCTGTCAGCGACGATCTCCTGCTTGTACGTGAACGACGGGAACCAGCCTGTGCCCTCCGACGAGATGGACTTGCAGGCATCCAGGATGCGGTCCAGCTCCGTGAAGTCGAGTTCACCGATGATGCTCCCGTCTTCGCCGAGTTGGTCATTGCGTGGCTTCGGAAGATGATGATTGGACAGTATGTTGACGCTGTTGTAGTGGGTGGCCAGGTCGGCGATGGCCTCGCTCTCGATGCCCTGGAGCGTAGCGATGCTGTCGACGTACTGCCAGGAGTAGGTGGCTATCGGCACCTGGGGCGGCATCGCGACCGGGAGAACCTCTACCCTCAAAGGCACGCGACGCGCCTCATCGCCAAAGGTGACTGTGACGGTCCCCGCGTGGATGCCGACGGGGGCGTCGCCGGAATGCACCTGGAGCCATATCATGCGGCTCTCCCAGGCCGGCACGGTCAGCGGATGATCGAGCACGGGCAGGGCGTCTGACAGCGTGACAGCTTCCGGCGTTCCGACGAAGACAGCGTGTCGGAGGGCGATATCGCCGCCCCAGTCACCAGCCAGGGGGCCTTCCAGCCCAATCTGCAGCGATTCCTCCGTGTCGGTGAGGTTACTCACCATGAATGCGCGGGATTCATACTCCCGCCGGCCGGCGATGATGTGAATGGCGTCGATACCGCCTCCCGCGCCGGGCGGAGGATCGCATGGGAGCACGTCCGCCCATGGCGATATCTCCCAGATTCTCACTCGCGGTTGCGCGGTGATTGCCCGTGCCACGTCTCGTTGGAGGTCGCTCACCTGCTCACTCAACTGCCGTGCGGTGACCGTGTCCATGGTCTGAAACTTGCCATCGAGCGTCGTCGGCGCCGCGAGGACGGCATCTCGCATCCGCGCGACCCGTTCAACGAGACGGGCCTCGGCGGCGCCCTCCTCCGCGCGCTCGCGCAGCCGGTCCAGCGCCTTCAGCAGTCGCCTCTGCAACTCCGTGGTTGTATCGGCCTGCAGTGGGGCGACGGCGGCCTCCGGGAGCACAACACCTGCGGGATCATGGTCTCCCCGGAGGATCGCGATCTCATCGCAGAAGACGTAGTCGCCGTAGGGCGGAGTGAGACGGACGAGGACATATCGCCCGCGCGTGCGCAGCTCATCGAGCTGCATCCAGACACGTGAGCGCTGCTCGGACTGCGAGGCGTCGATCTCACCGACAACGTGATAGGCAACGCCATCGTCACTGACTGCGATGGTCACGCTCGGGAGGTAGACGCCTGCGCCCGGGCCGGAGCCCGAGGAGACGGTCACGGAGGCAACGGGGTGCACACTGCCAAGGTCAATGATGACCTCGACGGCTTCCTGTGTCTTCCACCCCACGCAGCCCTGGTTGACCCAGAGCTGCTTGCCGTCCGCCGTGTCGACGGTCAGGCCGTCTGTGAGCTGGGCCATGTCGCCGTCATCGGTGCAGTACGGGTAGTTCGGTTGAGGCACGAGGGTATAGGGTCGCCGCAGAGCGATGTTGGGCTCCTGGGCGCAGCCGGGAAGGCACCACGCCAGCAGGGCCGCAGCAACCAGGACATGGGCTGGCATGCAGGGCGCAGGCATGGTGATACGTTAGTCGGTCCGGGACCAGAATCCTGCGTAGCGACAGCAGGATACGCCCACGCCTCGGGCGAAGTCAGGCGAAGATGCGACGTCTGAGGAGGTTATCCACCATGCCAGATTGGCGCTTGCTGCCCATTGCCGCCGCGATATCGCTGCTTCCTTCTGCCTGCCCGGGGCAGATGACACGTCCCCACCTCATTTCACCCGCCGGCGGGGAGACGTGGAGCGCCGGGAGCATGCACCGCATTACCTGGAGCGCCCCTTCGGCCCTCCGGCTGGTGCGTATCGAGTGGCGCACCGACGCCGGCGCGACCTGGGCGCCGATCGTCGGCAGGGATGGCGTCGAGGCCACAGCCGTCGTATCTTCCGCGGACGCCGTCAACGGCTTCCTCTGGAGGGTGCCGGATGCGCCGGGCACGAGTTTCAGGCTCAAGATCATCAATGCGGAGGACCCGACCATGACCGATCAGAGCAGGGGCAGGATCACCATCGCACCATCGGCGGAAGTTGCGTACACGTGGACCTGTGCGACCGAGAACGCTGCGTTTGCGCCGCGGGACGGGGCGGGGATGATCGTCTACAAGGACGCGATGTGGCTGCTGGGCGGCTGGAATCCCGGCGACAAGGTCAACTTCCCGATGGTATGCAACTCCGAGGTCTGGCGCTCGACCGATGGCGTCGAGTGGACACTCATCACCAGGCAGGCGCCGTGGGAGGGCCGTCACACCGCCGGGTACTCGAACCATGATGCGAAGATGTGGATCGTGGGTGGCGACTGCAACCAGGGGCACTACCAGAACGACGTATGGACGTCCGAGGACGGGGTTGACTGGACACTGGTCAACGACAATGTGCCCTGGGGGCCGCGGGCACTGCACCACACGGTCGTCTTCGACGGCTACATCTGGGTGATGGGCGGTCAGACGGTACCACAGTTCGCTCCGGCCGAGCAGCGCTACTACAGTGACGTCTGGCGCAGCCGAGACGGGGTCGAGTGGGAGATGCTCACCGATAGCGCCCCCTGGGGACCGCGGGGGATGATCGGGGGCAACGTGGTGCTGCATGGCAGGATGTGGCTGCTTGGGGGCGGCACGTATGACACCCCCACAATACCCACGCGGGAGTTCCACAACGATGTCTGGAGTTCCGCCGACGGCATCAACTGGGAGTGTCATACCGAGGCCGCGCCGTGGGCGCCCCGCCAGTACCACGAGGTTGCCGCCTTCGATGGCAGGATGTGGGTCATGGAGGGGTACCTCAAGGAAACGGGCAACCGCAAGGATGTCTGGTACTCAGCCGATGGTGTCAACTGGTACGAGGTCCCCGACACCCCCTGGCTGCCGCGGCATGCGGCGAGCGTGTTCGTCTACGACGGCGGCCTGTGGATGGTGGCGGGCAACAGCATGACATCTGATGTGTGGAAGCTGACACGGGCCGAGTGACCCGGCCAGGCGACGGCGCCCGCCACTTTGGACAGACTCGGGCGGCAGGAGTGCCCCTGTCCAACGAAGAAGAGCCGACTGGTGTGTAGTTGTCGTGGGAACACCGATACCATCCTCGCGACTGGGGCTGATCTTGATGATCCGTCTTCTGAGAGCTGTGCCCGTGGTGACCCTCCTGGTGGCGGCCGGTGTGGCGTGGGCCGCACTCACGCCTGAGGAGGTCGCTGAGAACCAATCCCTACAGACCTCCATCGTGACGCCGCACAAGGCCTGGGCGAGAGGCTACGCCGGGGGCACGGTGCGCGCGCTGGTCTTTGTCCACGGGGGCCACTACGGGGGCGAGTGGGACGAGTTCGGCACGCGCCTGCGGGAGGTCATCGAGCTCACGCAGCGCTTTGACATGCAGGCCGACGCGATCACATACTCGACGGCGCATGGGGCGTCCTGGTCTTTCCACGGCGGCAAGCTCGGCGAGCAGCGCGCCTGGGAGCTGCTGGAGAACCCCTACGACGTGTATGTGTTCGCCGGCGTGCGGATCGAGGATCTGCCGGGCAAGATGCAGTATGCAATCATGGAGCGAGTCGTCGCGGGCGCGGGCTTCATCTACTGCGGCGACAAGCCCTCTGACTACCTCACTCAGAAGCGCCTGGCGACGCCCACTATGCTCGCCGACGGCATCCCGCAGATCGACGGCGAGGACTACGTCGCGATGACCTCCGGATACACCCTCGGCAAGGGGCGCGGCGTATGGCTCAAGTACGGCGCCTTCGCGCTGACGCCGAGCAAGCCGTTCACGTGGCGTGGTCTGATCGACTATGACTACCGGATGCTGCTGCTCGGACGGGCAGCGGTCTGGGCGGCAGGGAAAGCCTCGCCGATCACGGTCACCTCGGTGCTGGGGCCCGAGCCGCTTCATGTGCCGCGTGGCGACGCAGTGCGCGGCGAGATCACCCTGAGCACAAGCGGCGCGGAGACCGCCGTGAGTGCGGACATTGCCATCCGGCGCCCGATGGATGGAGCCACTGTCGAACTGCAAGAGGTCGCGACAAGCGTCCAGCCCGGAGCCCCGACGACCATCGCGGTGGACTTGCCCACGCTGCGAGCCGGGGAGTACTACCTTGATGTCGTGGTCAAGAGCGCTCGCGGAGTCGAGGCGTTCGGGGCAGGCAATCTGGTCGTTGAGAGCGCCCACGGAATCGAGGAGTTCTCCCTGCAGAAGAGCTTCGTCGAGGTCGGGGAGACGATGGCGGGCACGGCCAGACTGCGCGGAGAGCCTCCCGCAGGGAGCATCCTGCGCTTCCGCTGCCGGGACTCGTATGATCGGGTCATCTACCAGCGCGATTCTGCAACCGTCGCCGGACAGACCGACTACCGCTTCGAGTTCACGCCTGATGCGACATCGACAATCGAGATCAGGGCTGAGGCACTGCTGCTGACAGGCGGCGAGGAGGTCGAGTTGGCCCAGGCGATGTTCACAGTGCCCAAGCGCCGACAGGGCCGGATGAACTTCGTCCAGTGGGATACCCCCCGCGATGTGTTGGGCTACTACCAGTGGCAGAAGATGAAGGAGGCAGGCTGGGAGACGACATTGATCGGCGCCATGGGCGGCAGCCTGACGGCCCAACCGTCGACTGCGCGGGCGACTGATGTGTCCGTGGCGCCTTACAGCACCCGCATTCTCGACCCCAAGAACGAAGATGGCACGATGAAGCCGGTGTGCTGGAATGATGAACCCGCCGTCGATGAGTATGTGCAGGGGATCGTGGATCGACAGGCATCACTGCGCGAGCAGGGCGTATTCGTCTACTCGCTCGGGGACGAGGGCGTCACGAAGGGCTGCTGCGTGCATCCGGCGTGCCTGGCTGCATACCGGGCGTATCTGAAGGACCAGTACAAGACGATTGACGCGCTGAATGACTCCTGGGGCGAGCAGTACGCCTCGTTTGACGACGTGGCACTGCGCGACCTCAATGACCCGATGGAGAGTGCCGCGCGTGCGGACTGCTTGCCGCGCTGGTATGACCGTGAGGCCTTCGCCCGCTACAACCTGATGCAGTTCACCGCACGCTTCCGGGACGCCTACAGCAAGCTCGACCCGCTCGCGAAGACCGGCTTCGAGGGCACGGGTGGCTTCGGGGACGACTATGATGCCATCTGCGGGTTGAGCACCTTCTACGGGCCGTATCCGGGTATCGGCGACGATATCGTGCGATCCATCTACCCGCGCGAGCGGCCACGGTCGAACTGGATGGGCTACTCGAAAACCGGTGATGCATTGGCCGACGCCGCCTGGCGGATGGTCATCAAGAACATGGACGGGGTCTGGTGGTGGATGTGGTCGGGCATAGGGACGTATCGGGGATACGTGCGGCCGACGATGGACTTCTGGCCTGCCACGGAGGACCTTACCAAAGAGATGCAGCCGGTGCGTGAGGGCCTCGGCGACCTGCTGCTGAACTCACGCGTCGAGCACAGCCGCATAGGGGTGTACTATTCGCTGCCGTCGGCCATCTGCGACGCCGGAGACGACTCGAAGGGCCTTACGCGCGCTCACTCGACGCACTCGCAGTGGGTGGACCTGACCTACGACCTTGGCCTCGATGCTCGTTACCTGACCAGCAACTCGCTGAGGAACCGGGAACTGAGCACCCGCGAGTTCAGCGTGCTGTTGATGCCGATGAGCCAGGCCGTCAGTGAGGATGATGCGGAGGCGATCCGGAGCTTCGTCCGCTCGGGAGGCAACGTCATCGCTGATATCCGTCCCGGCCTCTATGACGGCCACTGCAGGGCGTGGGGGCAGGGCATGCTCGATGATGTCTTCGGCATACAGCGGACCGAACTCGGCGACGTTGTCACCCAGCCGGCGGCCATCAGCGCCGAGATCGCCGGGCACGCCGTCGACGCGACATTCAGCAGCATCAAGATGGTGCCCGGCTTCGCCCCGACGACCGCGGTTGCGGCGGCCGGTGTCGGAGATACGCCGGTGCTGCTTGCCAACAGGTTCGGAGAAGGGACGGCGATCCTGCTCAACTTCCAGGTACCGGCGGCATACGCCAGCGCTGCCGACACTGAGGCGATCTATGCGCTGATGGAGGCGCTCTACGCAGCGACAGGGGCACAGGGGCCTGTCGCGGTCTCGGGCGCGGCCGGCGGGCCGATACCCTACTCGGAGACGCGCGTATGGCGCAACGGCGACGCGCTGGTATTCGGCGCCTACCGCAAGATGCAGTGCAGGTGGTTCAACCCGGAATCGGGCACCGTTGCCGGGGAGCCGGTAGAGGCGTCGATCAGCCTGCCGCGCGATGCGCACGTGTATGACCTGCGTGCCGGCAAGTACCTGGGCAAGACAGACCACATCGACGCAACGCTTCGATGGGGCCGGGCGAACTTCTATGCGGCTTTGCCATACAGGCTCGAGGGTCTGAAAGTCGCGTTGTCCTCATCGGCACCGGAGGCCGGCACCAGGCTCAAGGCGACGGTGAGCCTCGGTGCGCCGCGCAGCAGCCGCGCAAGGCATGCAGTCTGGGTCGAAGTGATTGCTCCCGACGCAAGCATGCCGTTCTGGGGCCGGCAGGTGCTGCTGCTTGAGAACGGAACCGGCGATGCTGTGCTGCCGATTGCGTACAACGACGCGCCGGGCAGGTGGCGTGTGCGGGCGACCGAGCTGTTCAGCAGGCAGACGGTCGAGGCGGCGTACACGATACAGTGAGCGCCCCGACAACCGTCCAGATGCCTATCGAGATACAAGGAGGCATTCCCGTGAGACTGAATGCGCGCATTGCTGCACCGGCAATCCTGCTCCTCCTGAGTGCTGTCCTCGCCGTGCCCGCACCGGCGGCCGAGACCACGGCGACAGTCAGCGTCCGCGACAGCGGCGTCAGCACCCACGTGGCGCGCTACGAATGCACACCGGGGCACATGATCGAGACGCGCAGCTTCAACATCGAGTCGGGCGTGCGCAGATACTCGTTCGGCTACAGCGGCTGCGTCGATCCCTCACACGGTGATGAACGGCCCTCCTCCGAGGGGAACTTCGGCATGCCCACCCCGACCCGCTGCAACTACTACGCAGCGGGCTTCCTGGGCATCATCATCAACGGCAAGGACGCGATACGCCACCGGGTCATCGGCATGCAGACCCTCGAGACGGGCGAAAGGGGCTGCTTCCAGGCGCTCTTCGCCCACCCGGATGCCACTGTCGGCGTGCGGCTGCTGATGTACCCCGACGGCAATCACGTGCTCTCACACATCCAGTGGATCCCCAGAGAGGG
The DNA here is from genome assembly GCA_003542955.1 of Armatimonadota bacterium. Lineage (GTDB taxonomy): Bacteria > Armatimonadota > Zipacnadia > Zipacnadales > UBA11051 > UBA11051. The sequence continues at coordinate 800 of DPJP01000245.1, read as the reverse complement.
CGCGACGATCAACTCGGTCACTGTGAAGCTGATCACCTACCCGAGCTACTTCACCACATTCAACAACCGCGTGGGAGACCGTCACTGCATGACACCGCGCACAGACCAGCAGCAGGTGAGCAGGCTGGACCTGGTTGCGGGCGAAGACACATCCCTGCTCTTCTATGACACGGTCTTCGATGTGGCCAGAGGAGAGGGCGAGGGCCCGTGTGGAGTTGTGATCGGGCAGGACGGCTTCACGGGCGGACATGTGGACATCGCAGCCTATCCGGTCCTCAGCTACCTCGACTTCGACCCCGCCGCGGGGCAGGCGAAGATGGCGTTCTACGACTTCTCCGGCATGACCAACGCCGAGGCGATGGAGTACTTCGCGCAGCACGGACGGGCCGATCTGGAGCGTCTCGTGGCCACCGACTTCCGCCCGGAGCCGGTGCAGAAGCTGACCTTCGCCGACTTCGAGGCCCAGATGAACGAGCTGCTCGCAGGTGCCGCCGATGACGGTGAGGCGCTTCGGCCCAAGACGTTACAGCTTATCGCCGATGTGAAGACGCACAGCCACAGCAGCGCGGCAGGTGACTGGGAGGCTGAGGCGAAGCTCGCGAAACTGCTCATCGACTCCGAAGAGATGCTCTGGAAGCTGAAGGTCTTTGCGCTGCTGAACAGGGAGTGAGGCAACGGCGGGGGCGTGGGACGTGGGGCATACGCGCTAACATAAGCACTGTTGGTGCTACTGGAGGGGCCGGTCGAGGTGCGCTTCAGTCATACCGAAGCGCACAAGCCCGGCCCACGTGCTCCCAGCC
>DPJP01000147.1:273-17714 GCA_003542955.1 Armatimonadota bacterium | reverse complement strand
CATCTCCCGCGCCGAGATAGGGGTCCGGCGCATCGGCGGAGGTCTGGACCTCCACGCCGATCGTGATGTCGCCATTGGCGGAATTGATGGTGACTGAGCCACCGTCGCCGCCCTGCCCGCTGCTGGTGGACAGATCGCCGTCGCTGCCGTTGCCGGCCCGCATCGCGCCGGTCATCAGCACGTCGCCCTGTGCCTGAATGGTGATGCTGCCGGCACTCTCACCCGGATTGGTCGGCGAAGGCGAAAACAGCTCTCCGGCGATGGTTGCGGTGGTGCATTCGATGATGGTGTCCCCAGCGCACTCGACGCGTTCACCGGCGCCGACAACGAAGTCACCCTCGTTCACGGTGCCCGGCCCGATGGTGCGAGTCGGCGGCCCTTCCATCTCTCCAAGCGGCCACTCGTCAAGTCCCACAACGCACCGGAGCACGGCGATGGCATCCGCGACGCCGACATTGCCGTCGCCATCGGCATCAGCGATGGGGTTCTGAGCATCCAGGCCCACAACAATGCGCAGGATGCCGATTGCGTCGCCCACCGAGGGCAGGCCGTCGCCGTCAAGATCGCCACGCAGGACCGTGGCCGCCGTGGAGACATCGGGCCGATGACTTCCGCTGTGGCATGAGCCGAGGATCACGGCAATACTGAGGAGTACACACAGGAGCAGTACGGCAGTGGCTGGGGTGATCCGTGTCATCTCAGAGCCCTCCGAGAGAACCGTGGTCAGAACCAGTCGCCGGCGACGATGTCACGCGCGGGGTCTGCTCACGGCCCGGATGACCGCTCACTGAGATGCACGGCGCCGCCGTCCGCCACCGAGAGAAGACCCCTTCCGCATCGTGCGGAAGGGGTCTTCGCCTACTCAGTGAGATATTCCTTCTACTGTTTCACTCCACCCTTCGCCAGTGCGTGCCGGAGGCGGTGTCCTCGATGACGATGCCCATTTCAGTGAGCTGATCGCGGATCTCATCGGCCCGCGCCCAGTTCCTCTCCGTCCGCGCCTGCTCGCGCTCGGCGATCAGTGCCTCGATCTCGGGGGCGAGTGCCTCCTTCTCATGCGCGATGTACCCCAGCACGGCGTCGGCTCTCGCGATGAACTCATTCACCCGTCTGACGTTCTCCGCGTCGAGAGTCCCCTCGACGATGGCCGGGTTCACCTCACCCATCAGGCTGAATACGGCCGCGGTCGCGCCGGGCACGTTCAGGTCGTTGTCCATCGCCGCCTCGAAGTCGCGCTGAGCCCGCTCGACGGCCGCCTCGATGCTGATACTGTGCACACCGTCGGCGGGAGACGCGTTCAGCCGATCCACGAAGTCCCACAGCCTGTGCACCGCCTGCGTGCTGTCCTCCAGGCTCTGCATGGTGAAGTCGAGTTGATGCCGGTAGTGGGCCGAGAGCAGCAGGTGCCGTATCGCCATCGGCTCGGCGCCCCTGTCCAGCAGGTCGCGGAGCGTGTAGAAGTTGCCGAGGCTCTTTGACATCTTCTGCCCCTCGACGATCAAGTGTGCCGGATGCAGCCAGAAGCGCGTGAACTCCTTGCCGGTGGCAGCCTCGCTCTGGGCGATCTCGTTCTCATGGTGAGGGAAGACCAGGTCCACCGCTCCCGTATGCACGTCCAGCGTCTCGCCCAGGTACTCCATCGACAGCGCCGAGCACTCGATGTGCCAGCCCGGCCNNGGCCTGCCCGGCCCCCACGGGCTCTCCCAGGTCGGCTCACCCTCCTTGGCGGCCTTCCAGAGCCCGAAGTCCCGGATGGTCTCGCGGTCGTACTCATCGGCCTCGATGCGGCTGAAGGCCGAATCGGCGTCCTGCGTCACATCGGTGCCAGACAGCTTCCCGTACTTCGGCCAGCTCGATATGTCGAAGTAGACATTCCCCTCGCGCTCGTAGGCATGCCCCTTCTCGATGAGCGTCTGCACGATGTCGATCATCTGCGGGATATGCTCTGTCGCGCGCGGGTACCTCCACGCCGGCTCGATGCGCAGTGTCTGGAGGTCCTCGAAGAACACGGCCTCCCACTTGCGCGTGAAGTCGGTCAGTCCGACGCCCTCGGCGGCCGCCCCGGCGATCGTCTTGTCATCCACATCGGTGATGTTCATCACCTGGTGGGTCTCGTAGCCCTTGTAGCGCAGGTAGCGCGCGAGCACGTCATTGAACAGGAATGTGCGCAGGTTTCCGATGTGTGCGAAGTTGTAGACGGTCGGCCCGCAGGAGTATATCTTGACCGGCTCACCCTCCGGCACGGTGAACTCGTCCTTCTTGCGTGTCAGCGTGTTGTACAGGCTGAGCATCATAACCCCTCCATTGCGCGGGTCGCCCCGCNNCCCCGCCACATCCCCGCGACCAGCAGAGCCGGGAATGCAAAAGAGCAGCGGAACACGACGTCTGCTCCGCTGCTCCGAATCGCTGTATCGAGTGATGGTGTGCTACGGTACAGGCACGGCAGCGGGTCGGCCCCGGAGGGCCGCCCTACAGATGCAAGCCTGTCCACTGCTCCTGTACCCCGACATCATGACCTCGGTATTGAGTGGAGATGTGGCGGCCGGGCCCGCCGGCCTCACCTNNNTGCCGTGCTCCCCTCTCCGCCCGAGGGCTCGCCTAGCGAGACCAGGAGATGGGGCCGGGGGTGAGGCACGGACGGCGGGCACCAACCGGCCTCAGAATCCGCCTCATGAACTGGTTCTCGGAGCAGAGCCGGGGATGAGGCAGGCCTCCCTACCCCACCGGCGACTCCGGCGGTTCCTTTGCCTCGCCATCGGCCTTCGCCGTGCTTGGCGGCGCGGGATCCCCATCGACGGCCTCCCTGATCGTCGTGGTCGCTTCGGTGGCGGCGCTACGGAACTCGCGAAGTCCCTCGCCGAATGCGCGCATGAACTCCTTGACCTTGCCGCCTCCGAACAGCAGCAACACGACGATCCCGATCACGATCAGCTCATACAGACCGGGGAAGCTCATGGCATCACCTCCTCGCGCCCGACATGCAAGTGGCCGACGTTATCATTCCTGTTCAGAGTATAGCACACGGCCGACCGCGGCGAAACTCCCGATGTATCATTGTGCCTGCTCTGGTATGGCCCCGTTCCCCGCAGGCGGTTCGAGCAGGTCTATCTGGACGTTGGCGAGCTGCGCCTCGACGCCCTGCTTCTGCTCGATCGCGGCTCCGAAGGTGGAAACAACGGCCGCGGCCGATGCGATTCCCAAGCGGATGCGGCCCTCGAGCGATTCACGCCGGATGCTCGCCGCCGTGAAGCCTGCCACCAGGGCATCGCCCGCCCCCACGGAGCTGACGAAGTCGACCTGCGGTGGGCGTGCCCAGTAGCATCCCTGCCGCGCCGTGGCGATGATTGCACCGGAGTTGCCCAGCGAGGCGATGACGATCCTGATCCCCTGCGCGACGAGTTCCTTTGCCGCGGCGAGGACTCCGCCGGGCACCGACAGCGGCTCGCCGACGAGCGCCTCGAGTTCGGCGTGGTTGGGCTTGATGACCTCCGGCCTGGCCTCGACGGCCGCGGCGAGCAACTGATCCCGCGCATCCAGCACCACGGGCACGCGGTGACCCCGGGCGATTTGGATGAGTTCTTTGTAGAAACTGAATGGGACGCCGCGCGGGGCACTGCCGGAGATCACCGCGATGGTGGCCCGCTCGAGCAGGCGGCTCCACTGGCGCTTGAGCCGGGAGACCTCCTCAGGTGTCACCAGCGGCGGCATCTCATCGAGTTGCGTCTGGCGCTTGTTCGCGCGGTCGACGACGTTGATGCACAGGCGCGATTCCTCGCCGATCGGGACCAGTTCGCTGACAATGCCCTCGGCGGCCAGCCGGTCGGTGATGAACTTGCGCGACATACCACCCGCGAAGCCGAGCAGCAGCGGGTCCTCGCCCAGCGCGCGCAGGCCACGGGCGACATTCACGCCCTTGCCTCCGGCGTCGGCGCGGAAATGCCGTGGGGTATGATGGACCCCCACGGCGAAGTTGTCCACGTCATAGGTCCGGTCGATGCCGGTGTTGGCACACATTACCAGGATCATCAATGGTCGCCTGCCGTCGGCTCGTGGCGGCATGCGCGCCGCCGCTCAGCCAAGCAGCCCGCCGATCCTCCTCAGTGCCTCCCGCAGGCTGTCCTGGGATGCTGCATACGAGATCCGCAGGTAGCCTTCGCCGTGCGCCCCGAATGCCGTGCCCGAGAGCACGGCGACACCTGCCTCGTCGAGGAGCTTGCGCGCCAGTTCGTTGCTGCTGTAGCCGGTGCCGGTGATGTTGGGAAAGGCATAGAACGCCCCGTGAGGCTTCAGGCAACTGATACCCTTGATCTGGTTCAGCCCTTCGATCACCAGGTCGCGCCGCTGCCTGAATACCTCCACCATATTGGCCGTCTCATCGCGCGGTCCCTGCAATGCCGCGATTCCCGCCTGCTGCGTGAAGCTTGCCGTGCATGAGTTGACATTGATCATGAGCTTCGTCAGCGCCTCGGCCACTTCGCCGCTCGAGGCGGAGAAGCCCAGTCGCCAGCCGGTCATCGCGAACGACTTCGAGAAGCAGTCGACGATCAGCGTGCGCTCCTTCATCCCCTCGACGGCGGCGATCGAGTGGAACTGCCCGTCGTAGATGATCGTCTCGTAGGTCTCATCGGACATCACCATGATGTCCTTCTCGATGCAGACCGCGGCAATCGCCTCGAGGTCCTCCTGTGTGAGCACACCGCCTGTGGGGTTCTGAGGCGAGTTGAGTACAACCAGCCTCGTGCGGTCGCTGATGAGCCCGATCAGCTCCTGCACGTCGAGCCGCCACTGATTCTCCTCGCGCAGAACGATCGGCACCGGCGTCGCTCCGGCGAAGTTGGCCACCGATTCGTATATCGGGTAGCCGGGGTTCGGGCAGATGACCTCATCCCCGGGTTCGACCAGCGCCACGATCCCCAGGAAGATTCCGGGCTTGCCACCCGGGTAGATGACGATCTCATCCGCGGAGTACTCGACGCGCCGGCTGCGCGTGACGTGGGCTGCCATGGCGGCCCGGAACTCGCGATTGCCTGCCGGCGGCTCGTAGTGGGTGAAGCCCGACTCAATCGCCTTGACGGCCGCCTGTCGCACATGCGCCGGCGTATCGAAATCGGGTTCGCCGATCTCGAGGTGGATGATGTGCTTGCCCTGTGCCTCCAACTCCCTGGCGCGCGCCAGCACCTCGAACGCGCTCTCCGTGCCCAATCTCTGCATTCGCTCAGCAAAGAACATGATCCGGTTCTCCTGTTCCACGCCCCGTGCACTGACGGGGGCCGGATACGGCACAGCGCGGGGAGGGCGTCCCCGCGCTGTGGATGGTTGGATTCGGCGGCTAACTCAGCATCGAGCCGATCGAGTCGAGCGCCTTGCGGATGTTCTCGACGGAGTTGGCATACGAGAAGCGCAGGTAGCCCTCTCCATACTGCCCGAAGGCCGTGCCCGCAAGGCACGCCACACCCGCCTCCTCGAGGCACTTCTTGGCAAGTGTGCGGCAGTCGAAGCCCGTCTCGGTGATGTTCGGGAACGCGTAGAACGCGCCCTTGGGGCGCAGGCAGCTGATGCCGGGAATCGCGTTCAGCCCGTCGACGATGACGTCGCGGCGTTCCTTGAAGATCGCGACCATCTTGTCGCTCTCGTCCATCGAACCCTTCAGAGCCGCGATGCCCGCGCGCTGGACGAAGCTCGTCGTGCAGGAGTTGCAGTTGGTCTCGAACTTCGCGATCGCGGCCGCGAGTTCGGCATTGCACACGCCGTAGCCCAGGCGCCAGCCGGTCATCGCGAACGTCTTCGAGAAGCAGTCGAGGATGATTGTCCGCTCCCGCATCCCGTCGATAGCCGCGATCGAGTGATGGGTGCCCTCGTAGAGGATCTTCTCGTAGGGCTCGTCCGACATCACGATGATGTCGTTCTTGATGGCGACCTCGGCGATGGCCTCGAGGTCGGACTTCTCGAGCACGCCGCCGGTGGGGTTCTGCGGCGAGTTGATGATGATCATGCGCGTCTTGTCGGTTACGAGGTCGATGAGTTGCTCGACATCGAGGCGGAAGTCGATCTTCTCGAGCAATGGAATCGGGACCGGCTTGCCGCCCACGAAGTTGATCATCGACTCATAGATCGGGAAGCCCGGATTCGGGTAGATGACTTCATCGCCCGGATCGACCAGTGCGGTGATGCCCCAGTAGATGATCGGCTTGGCGCCGGGAACAACGACAACGTTCTCCACGGCGTAGTCGGTGCCCCGGGTCTTGTTGATGTGCTCGGCAATGACTGCGCGGAACTCAGGATCACCCGCGGAAGGACCGTAGTGTGTGTAACCAGAATTGAGGGCATCACAAGCGGCGTCTCTGATGTGCTTTGGGGTGTCGAAGTCCGGCTCACCAATCTCCAGGTGAACGATCTCCCGGCCCTCGGATTCGAGTTGTCTGGCTCGCGCCAACACCTCGAAGGCGGTCTCACTGCCAAGTCGTGCGAAGCTCTCTGCCAAACGCATTGTGATGTTCCCCTTCCTTGGAGCCCCGCTCGCGGAAGATACCCGCGGGGGGCCTGCAGGCCCCCTGTGGGGCCTGCCTATGCTCAAGGCGGCCCATACCCGGCCGGTTAAAGGCTCCGGCCGGCATGCGCCGCTGTACGCCGACATCCATTGTCTGCCGCCCCCGGCACACACGCGCTCCGTGCCCGAACTCCAGCCTGGAGTTGTCACGTATCCCGAGCGCGGTACAACTCCTCGCCCGGGACTGCTATTGGCCGATGCTCGGGTGCCGTGGTGAGTTGTGGGGACCTGCAGCCGCCTGTGGCCGGTGGTGTGTAGCCTTGCGCCCGGGGACCGGCCTTGTCGTTGGCCACTATCATAGCCGGAACTGCCGCATTGTTCAACCCCAAAGCTGTCCCCACCAGCCTCCGGCCCGCAGGTCCGGCGCTCCGGCCGGCGAAATCTGATGCCGCCAATTGCGATCGACATCAGGGAGGGACCTCATATCGTGGAGCATATCCGGCGCCGCATCCGGCCCTGTTGCCTGCTGATTGTAGTCTGCGCGTGCGCCCCGCGCGTCGGTGCGGGCGTCGAGATCACAACCTCGGCTGACGCCGACATCGAGACACAGTGGACTGCCACGGCGCTCAGACTGGCCTACAGCACTCCGCAGGCCGACGATGCCGAGCCCGCACTCCTGAGTATCCACGTGCGACTGCCTCATCCGCCGCGCTGGGTGTGGCTTGATGACCGGCCGATACCGGCGGAGCGAATCCAGGTAGAGGGTGACGGCAGGCTCCGGCTGGATGTGCCGACCGGTCGTCACATCATCCGCGCCGGGTGGGGTGAGCCCCCGGTGCTGATTGAGCGTAAGGTCGGCGTGCCGGTCACTGTGGACGGGGCGCGCGTGGGCGTGCTCGATGGTGTGCTGCGCTCCGAGAGCCTGCAGGCGTTCGGTACGGTGGATGTGGGCGCGGTCGGCCTCTACCGGGTACGGGCGACCGTCTCTCCCGGCGTCAACCCGGACAGCGTCGGCCTGCGTGTGGGTGATACCACCGTGGGGCGGCGATTCTCAACCGGGGGAGTGCTCGTATCCGCCGAGACGGTGCCGGCGGGGGGCCGCACTGCCATACGGCTGACCGTTCGCGGCGAGGACCTCTCCGCCCTGCCGGTCACCGGCGTTGAACTGCGGATGCTCACCGCCGCCACTGTCGCTACTGCGGTGGCCGAGGCCCCACGGGGAGCGATGCTCATCGAGGCCGAGGCGTTCGCCCGCGGCAGCTCGGCCGGCTACCAGGTGAGCCCCGGCTCGCACACCGACACCCACGGCGGGAGTTGCGTCTTCAGCTTCCTGGGCGATGGCTCCTGGCTTGAGTGGGATATCGACGTCCCCGCCGATGGGCGCTACGACCTGTACGCACGGATTGCCACTGCCGAGCCGTACGCATATCGCCAGATGCGCATGGGAACCGGGCGCGGTGTCCGCAGGGGGCTCATCGCCCTCCCCGGCACCGGCGGCTGGGGGCATTCGGCCGATAGCTGGGGACTGCGTCAGATCACCGGTGTCGACGGTCTCGAGCCCCTGGAGCTTGAGCAGGGCACGCGCACGTTGCGCCTGACCGGCGTGCTGGCCAACCACCTCAACATCGACTACCTGCTGCTCGTGCCGCGCGAGTAGGGGAGAGCCCCGCACCACCAGACAAACGGCCCGCCCAGTAGTCCCGGGCAGGCCGCTTTGCTCACGGTGTCATTTGCCGGCGTCTACAGCTCAGCCAGTACCGCCTTGGCGGCAGTCGAGACCTCGGGCCGCTGGGTATCGGCAGCGGCCTCATTGAGCAGCTTCTTCCCCTCGGCCACCGAGGTGCCCGACTTGGCCAGCGCCGTGCCGAGGTGGTACTTCACGGCGCTGTTCTTCGGTGCGCGCTTGATGACTTCGCGCAGGATCTTGATGCCCTTCTCGTACTCGCCCTGCTGCACCCACACCCAGCCGAGCGTGTCGGCATAGAGGTTGTTCTTCTTGTCGCGGGCCACCGCGTTGGTCGCCAGACGCTCGGCGCGCTCGAGTTGCTGCCCGCGGTCTGCCAGCAGCAGCGCGACATTGTTGGCTGCCGGCGGCAGGTCGGGCACCAGGATGAGCGCCTCCTCGTAGGCGGCCAGGGCGCTGTCGATGCCGGCCTCGATCCGTGTGGGATCGGTCGATCTGTACGCCGCGGCGACAAGCGCATCGCCTGCGGCGAGCTGTATCTTCGGATCGCCGGGGAACTGCTCGCGGGCCTCGTTCGCCAGAGCCGCGGCCTCCTCCGGCCGCTCATCCCGCAGCAGCAGCAGGATGGTCCCGCGCACGTAGTGCGCGTCCTTGGGGGCCAGGCGCATTGCCTCCCGGTAGCTCGCCTCGGCCTCCTTGATCTTGTCCATCTGCAGGAGAGTGTCGGCCTTCGCGCAGTGGAGCGGGGCGGAGTTGGGGTACTGCTGCAACCCGACCTCGATGCCCTTCATGGCCTCCTCGGCCTGTCCCCGGGCGCGAACGGCCCGAGCGCGGACCACCTGCAGCTCCTCCGGCCCCTTGAGCCCATCATCCAGCAGACGCTCGGACATCTCCTGCGCTTCCTTCAGCTTCGCCTCCGCCTCGGCGGTCTTCTCCTCCGCAGCCAGGCTGTCGGCCTGCTCGAGCAGGATGATGCTCATCGCCAGCACCGATTTCGGATGATCCGCCTGGATCTCGAGCGCCTTCTTCAGCGCCTCGGCGGCCTCCGGCCCCTTCCCTGCCATCGCATACGCCTGTGCAAGGCGTTCGTAGGCGTCCGCCGTCTGGTCCCTCTCGGCCTCTGCGGTAGCCTGCGCTATCGCCGCCTCCGGTCCCTGCTGCTGGGCGGTCAGCCGCAGGTCCTCGGCGGTGCCACCCAGCGGCTCTCTCTCCGCGGGCTTCGGACAGCCGCAGACGGCCAGCAACAGGCTGCCAAGGGCTACAACGGCAAACGCAGCAGTGAGCGATCGGGCAAGCCGTCCCGTGTATGAGTTCTGCAATGGTGTCGCTCCCTTCGCACTATCGAGCCGACGACTCCAGATCTGTGCGCGAGTGACTGTGCGGCCAACACATACACGCAAGTCGGCAACATCAGTCGCTTCAGCCGACAGTATTATACACGCTCCCGGTGCCACAGGCGAGTGACAACGGTAAAGAAAACCTCACGATTCGCGCAACATCCCTGCACGGTGCCGAGTATCTGGTTCCGCGGCTCTGGACATGCGGGAGTTCGGCTGATAGAATCATCGAACGCGCGTTTGCGTTCTGGGGGAACGGTATGGCAAAGATCATCATGCATGCCGATCTGGATGCGTTCTTTGCATCTGTCGAGCAGGTCGAGAATCCCCAATACCGGGGCAAGCCGGTGCTCGTGGGGGGGACATCGCGGCGCAGTGTCGTCTCCGCCGCATCGTATGAGGCCCGGCACTTCGGCGTGCACTCCGCCATGCCGATGTGGCGTGCCCGGCAGCTCTGCCCGCATGCGGTCGTGGTCCCGGTCCACGGCGACCTCTACAAGCGCTACTCCGACCGCGTCTTCGACATCCTTCGTGGCTATACCCCGCTCATCGAGCCTGTCTCGATTGATGAGGCCTATCTCGACATCACCGGCACCGAGCGGCTGTTCGGGCCGCCTCTGGAGTTGGCGCGCCGCGTCAAGCAGCAGGTGAAGAGCGAACTGGGCATAACCCTCTCCGTCGGCCTTTCGCATAACCGGATGCTCGCGAAGATGGCCTCCGACTGGGACAAGCCTGACGGGCTGTTCTGGATTCGCGAAGAGCAGCTCCCCGGGCTGCTTGACCCGCTGCCTGTGGGGAGGCTGTCGGGGATAGGGGAGAGTACTCGCGGGCGGCTCAAGCAGTTGGGCGTGATCACCATCGGGCAACTGCGCTCCGTGCCGGTGACGCTGCTCGAGCGCGAGTTCGGCAAGCTGGGCCTGCACCTGCACCAGGCCGCCGGCGGCCGCGGCAGCGACGAGGTCTGCGCGTACGACGATACCCCCGAGCGCAAGCAGATCAGCAGTGAGACGACGCTCGAGCACGACAGCCGCGACCTGGACTTCCTGCGCCTGCGGCTGCTCTCGATCTCAGACACCCTCGCACGACGTCTGCGACAGCGCGACTGCATGGCGCGGACGGTGCACCTGAAGGTCAGGTTCTCCAGCTTCAAGCTCATCACGCGCAGCAGCAGCCTCGAGCACCCGACCGACACATGGCAGGATATCTACCGCCCCGGTGTCGAGATGCTTCAGAGGGTTGACTTCGGCGCCCAGCGCGCGCGGTTGATCGGCCTGGGTGTGAGCAACCTCACCGAGCAGCGGGGAGCGCAACTGAGCCTGTTTGACCAGAGCGTCGAGGATATCGGCAAGCTCGACCAGGCATGTGACAGAATCCGCGACCGTTTCGGCGAGAACGCCATCCGCCAGGCGCGACTGTGGGAGGAGGAGTGAAAGAGCGGCGCAACGGCAGTGCGACGGAACGGAAGGGAGCATGGAACCGGGGCCGGATGGGACCCGTCACCGTCGCGTCCCGCAGACGGCCGCGGTCCGCTCCGGTGACACCCATTCGGCCCCTCCTTTCGCGTGGCGGTGCGAAGGAACGTGGGTCACGGGTGCCGGAACGGCGTGGTCGTCAGTATCGCTCGGGAACCAATCTGTGGAGGGAACGCCCTTCGAAAGGAGGGGCAGAATGGGTGCCGACTGCGCGTCGTCTGCGCAGGAGGCGGGCCCCATCCGGCCCCGGTTGAATGGGCCCTTCCGGTCGAGTATCCCAATATCCGCCCCCGGCTGGATCTCCCCTTCCGGCCGGAGATTTCATCTCACGCCGGGGTGTGACCGTGCTCCCTCAGCCAGTCGCGAACGGCGGCGAACTGCGGCGGCGGTGCGGCATTGAGACGGATAGTCTCCCCGTTGACCGGGTGGAGAAACTCGATCTGAACGGCGTGGAGCGCCTGGCCGGGCAGCTCCGCCACCAGCGCGTCGAGCTCTTCCGGCCCGCCCGCATCCCGCTGCAGATCGCCGTATTCGGGATCGCCGATGAGCGGAGCGCCGAGGTGCTGCATGTGCACGCGGACCTGGTGCGTGCGCCCCGTCTGCAGCCCACACACCACACAACAGGCCTCCCGCGCCCGCTCGCGCTCGCCCGGAGGCGTCCAGCGCCACCCGTAGCGCTCGGCGACACGGTAGTCGGTGATCGCCTTGCGCCCCCCCTCCTGCAGCACCGCCATCAACGTCCGGTGCTCGGGGCGTCTGCCGTAGCGTGTCGTCAGCCGGCCGGCGGGCTGCGGGGGTCCCTCCCAGACGAGCGCCTCGTAGAGGCGCTTGACCTCACGCCGCTCGATCGCCGCCGAGAGTTCGCGGTGCACGCGGTCGTTGGTGGCGCACAGGATCAGCCCGGAGGTGTACAAGTCGAGCCGGTGAACCAGCCCCGGGCGGTGTGCTCCGCCGGCCGCGCTCAGCTTGCCGCAGTGCGCGGCCAGAGCATTTACGAGGGTGCCGTCGGGGTGTCCGGGGCCGGGATGCACCGCCATGCCGGGGGGCTTGTTGACCACGATGACGTTGTCGTCCTCATAGGCGATATCGAGCGGGATCTCCTGGGGCTTGATGTGGATCGGCTCGACAGCGGGGATGCTCACATCGATGCGTTGGCCCGCCGCGACCGTGGTGGACGCCTTGACCGCCCGACCGTCCAGCAGCACGCACTCGTCGTCGATGAGCCTGCGCGCGGCGCTTCGAGACACTTCTGCGACGAGTGCCGTCACACAGGCGTCCAGACGCGAGCCTGCGAGCGCCGGCGGGACGATGTGGGTGCGCTCTTCAGCCTGATCGGGTATCATCGGCGAGGGCTTCTTCTCGTCTGCCGCGGGGTGTGGTCAACGCCATCCAGATGGCGGCGGCGGCGAAGATGCAGATACTTGCCAGTTGTGCGACGGTCAGCCAGCCGCCGGGCACGACGTACTCGGCGCTGACACCAGCGCGGGTGAACTCGAGCCCGAAGCGCATCACCGAGTAGAGCATCAGGAAGGCCAGCAGCAGGTGGCCCTCCCGCCGCATCCGGGGTCTCAGCCACACCAGAATGCCGAAGATGCACCAGCTCAGCAGTGTGGCGTACAACTGCGTGGGATGGAGGTGCTCACCGGGCAACGTGCAAGCGCCCCCCGGCGGGAAAACTACGGCCCAGGGCAGGTCGCTGGGCGAGCCGTGACAACAACCATTCAGAAAGCAGCCGATCCGGGCGAAGCCGTACGCGATCGGGATGTTCATCGCGAAGAGATCCATGATGAAGGTCAGCCGGTAGCCCTGGTGGCGGGCATAGAGCCACAGTGCCACAAAGCCCCCGATGACCCCGCCGTGGAACGATAGCCCACCCGACCACAGGTCGAAGATCTGGTGCCAGCTTGTGAACTCCTCGTGCGAGAGGATCACGTACAACACGCGCCCCCCGACGATGCCGCCGAGCAATGCCAGCAGCGCCATGTCGATGACGGCTGAGACCGTCAGGCGGTCCTGCCTGCCCGCGTGGTACATCCAGACGGCGGCGACTGTGTAGCCGACCAGCATCATCACGCCGTAGGCCTTGATCGAGACGGGCGCGTACCGGTTGACCAGCACGTACAGCACGAGCGCGGCCACCAGCGAGATGCCGGTCGACGTCAACAGGTCGCGCGCGAGAATCTTCTGGCCCGACTGCCGGTTCTCGAGCAGCTGCCACAGCAGAACGAAGGCCAGCACCGCCGCCCACACTACCGGCAGCGCAAAGGGGCTCCACGGCCCAAGCTCGATCAGCACTGATCGCATTCGGCTTCGCCATCTCTACCCGCGTCGTCCGGCTCTGTGCCCGTGCCCTTGACTTCCGCGACAATGAGGCTGTAGCAGATGAGTACCGCGCTCACGACGATCGCCGTGTCGGCGAGGTTGAACACCGGCCAGACGTGGAAACCCAGGAAGTCGATGACCGCCCCGCGGCCGACGCGATCGGCGACATTGCCCATCGCTCCCCCGAGCAACACAGGCAGAGCCGTTCGCATCCAGGCGGGCATCTGCCCGGCGCGCAGGCCCGCAACCACCAGCCCAACAACCATTGCGACGCCGATGACGGCGAGCCAGAGAGAGTGCTGAGCCAGCAGGCCCCACGCCGCGCCGGTGTTTTCCCGCAGGTTCAGACTCAGGACCGGCCCCAGAACCGGGACCGGCCTGCCGATCTCGAGATGACGCACCGCCAGCAGCTTCGTTGACTGGTCGAGGACAAATACCAACAGAGCCACCGAGTAGAACAGCGCCGGCCGCCGCCCGCCCGATGACCGGCGCACAGGCTCGGCAGTCTCCGGCGCGCTCATCCCGACAGCTCCTTGCGGCACTTCGCGCACTGCGTCGCGTAAGGCAGGAACTCCAGCCGCGACTTCGGGATGTCCTTGCCGCAACGGTCACAGGTGCCGTAGCTGCCGTTCTCGATCTTCTCCAGCGCCGTGTTGACGGCCGCCAGAATGTCGCGGAAGTTCTCCTCGATTGCCGCCACCTGCCCGCGCTCGGCGGTATCGAGGGCCGCATCGCCCCCGAGCTCGTCGAAGTCCCGGGCCGCCACGTCCCTGTTGAGTGGGTCACGGCCGGAGGTGCGGTCATCCAGACGCCGGATGTGCTCCTCCAGACGCTCCTTTTCCTCCAGCAGTTCCTGCTTGAGTTTCCTCGTGTCGAGCTTGCGCTTACGCACCATCGAGCGGGCCTCCTTGAGAACGACCCGGCACCCGGCGGGCGATGGGCGCCGGGCGGGCATTCCGTGCCCCGCCGCGATCCGGCACGCCCAACGGCCACTGGGTACCGATGTGACATCCCCCGGCGCGGGCGCCTCTGTGGCGCCGCTCGCTCAATCCCCCGCGCCGGTTCTGCGCAGTTGTGCCACACGTTCCGCACATCGGTGGCACAGACCTTCAAACTCGGCATCACTGCCGACCGTCTCCATACGCATCCAGCAACGCTCGCACTTCTCTCCAGCGTTTCTGGCCGCAACAGCACACACCGGCGCGTCGCCGCACTCCGCCGGCGCCTCGGCCCTCGGCGCAACCTCGACCGCGGACACGATCAGCAGCGTCTGTAACGCCGGCAGGCTCGCCAGCAGTTCCCGCGTCGGATCATCCGCGTATATGACGACTCGCGCCTCGAGCGGGTTCTCGCACTCGCCCGCGCTCTTGGCCTCCTCGAGCGCGGCCATCACCGTCGAGCGGACCTTCATCAGCCGCTCCCACTTCGCCAGCAGTTCCCCGTCATGGCGTCGTTCACACACTGCCGGCCAGTCCCGGAGTTGCACGCTCTGCGGCAGGCGCGGGTCCAGCGCGNNCGCGCGCATCTGCTGCCAGACCTCCTCGGAGGTGAATGTCAGCACAGGAGCCATCATCAGCGTCAGCGCCGTCAGCACCTCCCACAGCGCCGTCTGTGCCGAGCGGCGATCGTGTGCGTCCGGGAGGTCCGTGTAGAGCCTGTCCTTGCACACATCGAAGTAGAATGCGCTCAGGTCGGTCACACAGAAGCTGTGCACCTCATGGTAAAACAGGTGCAGGTCCCAGTTGTCAAATGCCCGCGTCATCCGGTCAATCAGCCAGTGCAGCCGCGCAAGAATGTAGCGGTCCACCTCGGCCATCTGCTCGTACTCGATCGCGTCGACCGCCGGGTCGAAGTCCGCCAGGTTCTGCAGCATGAAGCGGCACGAGAAGCGAATCTTGCGGTAGGCGTCGGCTACCTGTTCATGGATGGCCTTGGATGCGTACATCTTCTGCCGGAAGTCGGCATACGTGAACCACATCCGCAGCACATCCGCGCCGTATACCTCATATATCTCCTGCGGGCTGATTATGTTCCCCTTGCTCTTGGACATCTTCAGACCCGTCTCGTCGACGAAGAAGGCATGCCCCACGACCATCTTGAACGGCGCGGGCCGCCCCATCGCTACCGCCACCCATAGCGACGTCTGGAACCAGCACTGGTACTGGTCATCGCCCTCCAGATACAGGTCGGCGGGCGAGCCCAGGTCGGGGTCGTTCTCGAGCACGCAGTAGTGGCTGGCGCCGGAGTCGAACCACACCGACATGATGTCGGCTTCCTTGGCGAAGCTCGTCGAGCCGCACTCACAGACGGTGCCCGCCGGCAGCAGGTCGCCGGCATCGCGCTCGAACCACACATCGGCGCCGTGCTCGCGCACGAGGTCGGCAACACCGAGCATGATCTGCTTGTCGATCAGTTCCGCTTCGCACTCCGTGCAGTGGAAGACGGGGATCGGCACACCCCAGCTCCGCTGCCTGGAGATGCACCAGTCGGGCCGATTCTCGACCATACCCGCGATGCGGCGCTCGCCCCATGCCGGCATCCACTGCGCCTTCGCGATCTCGGCCTGCGCGGGCTCGCGCAGCTGGTCGATATTGATGAACCACTGCCTGGTCGCGCGCCAGATCACCGGCTCGTGGCAGCGCCAGCAGTGCGGGTACTCGTGTTCCGTCTTCAATTCGCCGAGCAGCGCCCCGTCGGCCGCCAGCAACTGCGTGACGGCCGCGTTGTTCTGATCGCAGACCTTGCCCTCCAGCTCCGGCCCGGCCTCCTCGGTGTAGCGCCCGAAATCATCGAGCGGGCTGATGATATCGAGGCCCTCGCGGATTGCCGTCTGGTAGTCCTCAGGACCGTGACCGGGCGCCGTATGCACCAGGCCGGTGCCGGTGCTCAACTCGACGTAGTCCGCCGGCACCACCGGCGACTGCCTGTCATACAGCGGATGGCGCGTCACCAGCCCCTTGAGCTGCGAGCCCTTGCGCTTCGCGACGATCTCGCCATCCCCCAGGCCGATCTCTCTCAGCGTCGTCGCCATCAGCGCCTCCGCCATCAGCAGAAAGCGCCCGCCGGCCTTCACCAGCACGTAGTCCGCCGTCTCGTTGACCGCAATCGCGGTATTGCCGGGGATTGTCCAGGGCGTCGTCGTCCAGATGACCGCCTCCGCGCTGGGACCCTCCGGCATTTCGGGGAACGCAGTCCGGCTGTCAAGCACCCTGAAGGCTACGTAGATGGCCGGGGAGGTCTTCTGCTTGTACTCGATCTCGTCCTCGGCCAGTGCCGTCTCGCAGTGGTAGCACCAGTAGACGGGTCGCAGACTGCGGGAAAGCAGCCCCCGGTCGGCGATCTCGGCGAATGCCTCAATCTGCCGCGCCTGGTAGACCGGGCTCAAAGTCAGGTACGGGTTCTCCCAGTCGCCGCGCACGCCGAGGCGCTTGAACTGCCCGCGCTGGGTGTCGACATAGCCGAGCGCCAGGTCGCGGCACTTTGCGCGCCACTCCAGCACGGGCAGGTCGTGCCGGTTGATGCCGAACTCGCGGGCCACGCTCTGCTCCGTCGGCAGGCCCTGCGTATCCCAACCAGGTACGTACGGGCAGTCGAACCCGCGCATCGTTTTGTACTTGATCGAGATGTCCTTGAGTATCTTGTTGAGTGCCTGGCCGAGGTGGATGTTGCCGTTGGCGTATGGCGGGCCGTCGTGAAGCACGTACTTCGGCGCGCCGCCGCGGAACTCCCGCACGCGCCGGTAGATGTCGATCTCTTCCCAGAACTCGAGTATCTCGGGCTCGCGCTGGGGCAGATTGCCCCGGAGCGGGAAGTCGGTCTTGAGTATGTTCAGGGTGTCGCGGTAATCCATCGACTGGCTCCTCGGTCGGCTGGTTGGCCGTATATGCTATCAGCGGGCTGAATGCAAGTCAAGTGCCGGGCAATGTGTCAGTGCAAAGTAGAAATGTCCTGTTGTGCAGGCCACAAATGCCCCGTCGGACGCGGAAGCTCCTCGGTGATGTCGCCGGCCCGCACACACACAAAGACCCGCCTCCATTCAGAGACGGATCACACGGGTCCGCGGTACCACTCTGGTTCCCCCAGACTGCTCCGGAGGCAGCTCTACGGGCGCGGACCCTCCTGGTTGTGGAGTGCCGAGG
>DPJP01000147.1:0-242 GCA_003542955.1 Armatimonadota bacterium | reverse complement strand
GCTCCGGGGCGATATTCACCTCCGCCACACCGGCCGCATCTCAGCAACGCGGCTCTCTGTACGGTGCCCTGCGGGGGCTACTGGTCCCCTTCACAGCCATTGGTATCGATTGTCATGCTCAATATAGCACACGAGGCGTTCTGCGACAAGGCGTGCGGCGGAACGAGCCTGTGGGAATGGGCCGCTTTGACGCCCGTCGACAGCAGGGGAGGAGCCGCATCCCGCAGGCGCGGGCCATGGGC
>DPJP01000148.1 GCA_003542955.1 Armatimonadota bacterium | reverse complement strand
TCCCCTTGTGCACGTCGATCCCAAAGTATGTCATTTTCTGGGCCTGCCTTTCGGTGAATGATAGGGTGCGGACACTCAGTATGTTCACCGTAGCAGGCCCTTTTTCATGTTAGCCCCTCCCCGCGCATGCACTCGCGCGCACCACCTGTGAGCCCACCTCGTTCGCGCCGCGTACACCAGTCCCGCGGCTGCGGGGTGCGGCCCCTCTTCAATACGCCCCGATGCCGTCGGCCGGGCTGGTCTGCTGCAGGTGCAGGTCGACATCCGGCCAGGGGCTGACGAACAGCGGATCATCGGTGAGGTCATTCACGCCCTGCCCACCTGTCGCGGCACTCCATGAGCCGTTGGTGATCTCCCCGCGCGTGAAGCAGGGGTCGAGAAGACCAAGAAACTCCGCCTGTATCTCGCAATCATCGCGGCTGTGGAACAGGTTCCCGTTCTCGAGAAGGAGCGTGACTCCGGGGCCGAGGTAGATGCCCGTGGGCGTGCCCTGCGCGGGGCCGGTGTTGAAGGCGAAGATGCGCCCCTGCATGGTGAGATCAATCTGTGGGGCGGGCCGTCCATCCTCCGGGTAGCCGACCGTCATCGCGTAGTCACGCGCGCCGAAGGCTCCCGAGTACATGTTGTAGGCCACGGAGTTGCGGATCAGCTCGATCGTGCAGTCGTATGCCCCGAGCGGTAGCGGGTTCAGCCCCCCGCCCCAGATGGCGTTGCGCTCGAGCCGACCTCCGGCCCAGAGCTTCACTCCGTTGCACCTATTCCGATAGACCGAGTTGCCGTAGACGAGGATGCCGGTGGCATGGCCCGCGGTATCGCGTGAGTTCAGGTCGATGCCGTCGCCGCCGTTGTCGGCCGTCGTGCAGTTGCGGACGGTGATGTCGTTGCCGCGCTCGATGGCGATGCCGTCGGACCCGAAGAAGCCCTCGCCGGTGACACCCGCGCCGGAGACGGATGTGCGCTGGATGAGCACGCGGTCGCACGGGCCCGGGGTGCCGTCGATGCCTGTGTAGAGCGTATCGCGGACGGTGCAGTCGCTGATGGTGACATCCGAGACGGGGCCGAACGCGGGCGCCTCCCCAGAGTTCCCGACAGTCATGCGGATGCCGGCCTCTCCGCCGGTGATTCTCAGGTTCGAGATGGCCACGTTGCTGTTGTCGCCGTTGAGCGTGACGCCCCAGATGTCATAGCCGCTGACGTTGAAGCCCTCGAGGGCGATGTAGTCGACATCGCGCGCGAGCTCGACAGACGTGATGGTCACGTTCTGGTTGTTGTAGACGGCCAGGGTGATCGGCGCGCCGGGGTCACCCGAGTGATTGAAGACTACATCTTCATCATACGTGCCGGTGTGCACGCGGATGGTCTCGCCGGGCTCGGCAACATCGACGGCTCGCTGGACGGTGGCAAAGGGGCTGTCCGCATTGCCGGTGTTGCCGTCGTTGCCGGTGGTCTTCACATGGATGTCATCGTCATCGGCGACGCCTGCGACGTCGATCTCGTAGCGCCGTGTGGCGGAGTCGCCGGGCGCGTCGGCGACGGTGACGGTGAACTGGTAGTCGCCCTCGAGCAAGGGAGTCCCGGTGATACGTCCCTGGGCGGACAATGTGAGGCCCGCGGGCAGACCCCCGCCGCCGATGGCGAAGCGATAGGGAGGTATGCCGCCGACGGCGGTGATCGTGGCCTCGTACAACTCGCCGACCTGGCCACCTGTCAGGGCGGCGGTGACGATGGTCAGTGCAGGTGTGCCGGGCCCTGCCCCGGAGTTGCAGCCCGTGCACGCGAGCATGGTGCAGACGGCGATGATCAGTGCGGCTGCGCAGGATCGTGTGAGCATAGGTGTGCTCTCCTTGGCGCATGCAGCATGAACGGCGTATGCCTTGTCCTTGAGGTTCGCCGTGGGATCATCGCATGCCTGCAGGGAATGGGCGGGGAGGAGCGTGGTGGGGAGGGGGTGGAGAGAGAAAGCCGGGGCGCTGTGAGTGCTGAGCCCCGGCCCGTACGCTACAGCCCAAGTTGTCTGGTGCAGCCACGAGTCACTTCTTCTTTGCTGGCGCCTTCTTGGCCGGAGCCTTCTTCGCTGGTGCCTTGGCCGGAGCCTTCTTTGCTGGCGCCTTCTTCGCCGGAGCCTTTGCCGGGGCCTTTTTGGCCGGCATGGTGCTCACCTCCCGCTGGTCATAGTGGTGCCGACCGGATTGGCTGCCCTCCCGCTCTGCCAATGCCTCAAGGGTATTGTGCAATGCGTTAGAGACACTGTCGAAGTTTTATCGCATATTGAGCATATCTGTCAACACTTTTCTTCTGGGCGCGCGCAACTTTCCGGTTGAGTGGTTATACAGAGCTGGACAGTGTCACAGGCCGGGTTCCCCGAATGTTACCGTCCGCCGTTTTTTGACGGGAAAACTACGTCGACCTGGAGTGGATCTTCGCGCGCCTGTGGGAGGTCATCCCAGCCACCGAGGGGGGTTATCTTATCGGCTATCACGGAGATATCGAGCTTCCCCTGACGGCTGAGCCTGCCCTCAATCATCAATATCGGACTTGCGTAGATAGCGCGTCCGTCGCGCTGGTAGGTGTTCTCGAACACGGCCGTATCAACCAATCCCTTCTCGTCCTCGAGGCTGATGAAGATGGCGGTACGGCCGCTCCTGGTTGGCGGTCGCGCTCTCGCGACGACAATGCCGGCGACCTTGACTCGATTTCCATCACGGCGCGTGTAGAGCTGCGAACTGCACAGCACCCCCATCCGCTGCAGTCGGGGCCGCCAGTAGGTGAACGGGTGCGGGCCGGTGGCGACGCCGGTCAGCTTCAACTCGAGCGCGGCGCGGGTGTGGGCGCTCTGGGGTTGCAGGCCGGAGAGCTTCTGTACCTGCTCGATGTCGGCGAAGTCCAGCTCGCGGGGAGAGTGATTGCCGTTGCGGTCGGCGACGGAGCCGCCCGGGAGGGAGGCGAGCGTCCACATCAGCTCGGGGACGCTCTGGCCGGTGAAGTCGAATGCCCCCACCATGATGAGGTCCTCGACCACAGGGCGCGGCACGCTGGTGCGTCGGCAGAAGTCGGCAAGCGAGGCGAAGCGCCCTTGCCCGCGGGCCTCGAGTATCGACGCGAGCGCGGCCTCCGACATGCCCCGGAAGAGCCGCAGGCCGATGCGGATGTCGCCGCCCTCGACGCTGAAGCGGTCCTCGGAATGATTCACACACACGGGGAGCAAGCGTATGCCGAGGCGCCTGGCATCCTCGGCGAC
>DPJP01000098.1:3250-14247 GCA_003542955.1 Armatimonadota bacterium | reverse complement strand
ACGCTGAAGCTATGACCCCTCAGCCCCCCCGCCGTTCTCCTCGCCATCACTTCCACACGAACCTGAACAGCTTCTCCCCGCGGGCGAAGTAGAGGTTGCTGTCCGCGTCCGCCGCCAGGAAGCTCCCACCCTCTCCGGCAATCTGCCGAACCGTCCACGTCGTCGGGTCGACCTCGATCAGGCTTGCGGCGTTGATGCCGTAGAGCTTCCCGTTGGGCGCGGCCATCATGTCCGTCAGCGCACCCGTCGGAGCAGCAATCTCGCGCACGAACTCCATACTCGAGGGATCGAGCACGCGCAGCAGGTCGGCGACGCTGCAGACGATGTGCCCATCCGGCGTGGCAGCCAGGGCCGAGACCGCCAGCTCGGCCTCGAAGCTCTTCTCCTGCGTCACGGTATCATAGGCGAAGAACCTCCCGCCGCCAGCGCAGAAGACGTATCGGTCATCGGAGGCCATCTTGTTGACCGCCCCGCCGGGGACCATATCAGTCCGGATGTGCTTCTCGCCTGTGACGNNGGCCCGTAGCAGCGTGGATTGGCCTGGGGCTCTTCGCCCGGCTGCCACGGCTTTTCCGGGTCGTAGATGTTCACCGTCGCGCGCACGTAGGCGCCAATGTAGAGCCCGCCGTCGCGCCCGCGGCTGATCGAGTCGCCCTGTCCGCCCCAGCGGTTGATCTTCCCCAGGTCGTGCAGCCCGCCCGTCGAGGGCTTGTAGCCGAACAGGTGCATGTTGATGTAGGTCGGCCCGTAGATGCTCCCCTCCGCGTCGGAGGTCAGGCACATGATCGCCATGCCGTCCTTCGCTTCGCCGATCTGCTGCCTGAGCAGCTCGCGGTGTTCGACGAGGTCATACTTGACGTACTCCTGGTCGTCGATCCCGTACAGCCACCGGTTGTCGACGATCTGGCAGGCCTGCCCGAACGACTCGACCAGGCGGGTCAGCGTCCCGCTCCGGCGGTCGTGGGCGTAGACGGAGCCGCCGGGGCTCGAGTACAGGTAGAAGGTGTCATCGTCCCCGCCGGTCGTGTTCATCCAGCAGGCCTCGTTCTCAGGCGGCGGGATGGTGGCGACGATCTCGTCGGTCTGTGTGTCATACACCAGCACATCGCCCGCGTAGAGCACGGATGCACAGATGTACCGGCCGTTGCGCTTGAGGTCGTAGACCATGGAGTTGCCTCTGTACGCCTCCGGCAGCACGTCGCGCTTCTCGCCTGTCCGCGGGTCGAGGACAACCAGGTGCGCGTGCGTCCCAATGCCGACCCAGACTCGTCCCTGTGGGTCCACCTCGATAGAGCGCGCATACTGCTCGCCCTCCGCCATCGTCCCAAGCCACGTGAGCTTGCGGGCCTCGATGTCATACTCCACCACTCCGGCGGTCGGGTAGCAGGCGCCGTAGACCTTCTTCCCGTCCGGCGATGTCGCGCAGGCCCAGATGTAGGAGTTTCCGAACTCGGCGCCACCGAGATTGCTCAACTCCCCGGTGGCCGGATCGTAGCGGTAGAGGTTGCCCGGATTCACCCCGCCGACGTAGAGCGCCCCGTCAGCGCCCTGCGCCACACCGTAGCCGCCCGAGGAGCCGAGCGGGATGTCGAGCGCCGCCGCGCTGCCGTGGTCGTAGCCGACGAGGGAACTGCCGGATGTCGAGTAGTACGGGATGTAGAATGTCTCGCTCCCGGTCTCGGGATCGCCTATCGTGATCCCGTGCGAGTTGCCATACACGACGGCCCGGATCGGGACGCCGAGGTACTCGATTGCGCCGGGGGCCTCCTGCGCGTCGGCCATTGCCATCACCACTGTTATCAGAATGCATGCGATCGGTACGTGAATGCGCGTCATGTCGGGTCACCATTCTCGAGGAAGAGTCCGCTGGGGCCGGTCTACTTCGGCAGCAGGCCGTACAGCGCATCGAAGCGCTCCGCGGCGCGCTGCAGCGACTTGAACGCGAACCAGGATGCCGATATCGAGCCGATGGACGCGGCGGCAGCCCACAGCCAGCGTCCGCCGAGCTTGCGCTCGTCGTACATCTGCCAGAGGCTGATGACCACGGTGATCACCGCCAGCCCCATAGCCAGGAGCGGCAGCCAGAGGCTCGGCGGCGCGGGCGGCGGCGGCGCATCGCTCCCATCATCCATCTGCACAAGCTGCGAGGCCCCGCCCCACATCGGCTTCAGCATCGCCACCGGCGCCCACACATTGAGCCCCCAGGCGATCAGCAGCAGCCCAACCGTCAGCGGAAACCACCATCTCTGCTCCTGGTCGACCATGCAGGCCTACCGCCTCTTCGCGAGCCACGCGCGCAGGTGCTTGAGATCCCAGGCATTGATAACGCTCTCGGCCTCCACCCAGCCCCGCCGCGCCTGCATCACGCCGTAGCGCATGTTGGTCAGCATGCCGGTGGAGTGCGAATCGGTGTTGATCGACAGCTTGCAGCCGGCCTTCACCGCGCTGCGGGAGTCGACGTCGTCGAGGTCGAGCCGCTGCGGGGAGGCGTTGATCTCGAGCGCCACATCGTGCTCGGCCGCCGCCGCGATCACCTCGTGGATATCGAGCCCGTATGGTCTGCGCTGCAGCAGGATACGCCCAGTCGGATGGGCGATCATATCAACCGTCCCCGACGAGATCGCCTTCACCACTCGGTCTGTCATCCTGCGCACATCCTCTGAAAAGCCCTGGTGCACGGCGCCGATGACGTAGTCGAGCAGCTCGAACGCCCCGTCGGGGAGATCGACGCTTCCATCGCCGAGGATGTCCGCCTCGAGCCCGTGGAGGATGGTCAGCTTCGGCTCCTGCGTGCCGAGCTCCTCGTTGAGGGCGACGATCTGTTCGTGCTGGGCCTTGATCCGATCCGCATCCAGCCCGTTGGCGACACGGAGCGCCTCCGAGTGGTCGGTGATGCCGATGTGGCTGTAGCCCAACTCCCGGCAGGCCTCGGCCATCTGCTCGAGGGTGGCCTTCCCGTCGCTGGCCTGCGTGTGCATCTGCAGGTCGCAGCGGATGTCCTCGAGCATGATGAGGGTCGGCAGCTTCCCGTCGAGCGCGGCATCAATCTCGCCGCGGTCCTCGCGCAACTCCGGGGGGATCCAGGGCAGTTCGATGGCGGCGTAGACATCCTCCTCCGTCGCCCCGGCGACCATCTCGCCCTTCTGGTCATCCTCGGTGACGGTGAAGACGCCGTACTCGTTGATGGTGAGCCCCATGCGCTGGGCGCGTTCGCGGATCTGGATATTGTGCTGCTTCGAGCCGGTGAAGTAGACGAGCGCGGCGCCGAACGACTCGGCCGCGACGACGCGCAGGTCCACCTGCCTCCCGCCGGGCAGACGGCCGCTGACCTTGGTGTCACCCGAGAGCGTCACGTCTTCGAGGATGTCGATCCCCGCGAACCAGTCGCAGACGGTCGCGGGCTCTTCGGAGGCGGCCAGCAGGTCCAGGTCTCCGACGGTCTCCCGGCACCGGCGAGATGAGCCCGCGTACATGGCCTCACCGACCTGCGGATGGGCCCTGAGCCGCTCGATGAGGTCCTCCGCGACCGGCAGCACCTCCGCCAGCAGCGCACGTTGTTGGCCCTCACGATACAGCGCGATCGACTTGAGCAGGTTCTCCTCCGTCTTCTCCCCCATCCCGGGGAGGTCCTGAAGCCTGCCGGCCGCGGCGGCCTCCTCCAGCGCGTCGACGGTGGTGATGCCCAACTCCTTGAATACGAGGGCGACCTTCTTCGGGCCGAAGCCGGATATTCTCAGCAGATCGAGCAGCCCGGCCGGGTAGTCGGCCAGCAGCGCCTCCTTGTCGTCCGAGGTGCCGGTGGCGAGGTACTGCTCGATGACCTGCGCGATTCCCTTGCCGATGCCGGGGATATCGGTGAGTGTCCCCTGCGCGGCGATGTCGGTTATGTCATCGCCCAACCCGCTGATGGTCTCCGCGGCGCGTCGGAAGCTGCGGACGCGGAAGACATTCGCGTTGGCGATCTCCATGAGGTCGGCGATGAGATCGAGTTCGGCCGCGACATCCTCATTCGTCATGGTGGCCCTTTCCAGGCTGGGGTCAGGTCTTGAAAATTCATTTTTGGTAGCTCTGGGTGCGCCGACATGAACCATTTTTACGGTCATAGTAATTCTCTTATAAGTCTCGCTTCTCCATCGCCGCGAGGTGCATTTCCAGGGCCTGACCCCAGTCGTCACTGAGGCCTCGGCCCGTTGCCCCGGACGGACTTGCACCGCAGAAGCCCCGTAAATGGCCTTCGTAGGCACATTGGGGCCGCTGATGGGAGCTGGAGTCAGGTGCTGAGAACTCGTCGTCCGTGGCTCTGGGTGCGATGCAGCAGGCCGCGCCATGAGCGCTAAGCTACTTTTCTGGTACGCGTATTGCTATTACCGAAAAATGAATTTTCAAGACCTGACCCCAGCCTCCTACTCGCGCACCTGCGCCAGGAAGCGGCGGCTCTTCGGCTCAAAGCCGTACTGGTGCTCGACGTGCGTATCGAGGATGCGACGGAGCTGTGCGCGTGCGTCATCTCCCAGCGTCAGCCGCCCCGCGCGCGCCGGCCCCATCTTGCGCAGGCTGTCGGCCACCGCACGCGCCTCCGGCGAAATCGGCATGCCGTGGCCCTGCGGCGTGCATGACGCGCAGGCCACCCCCGCCTCGGCAGGCATGTAGCACACCTCGAGGCCTGCCACCTCCCCACAGCGGCAACACCGAGCCAACTCGGGCGCCAGCCCCTGCCGGTCCAGGAAGCCGAGCGTGAACGACCACGTCACCATCTCGGGGTCATCATCCTCACACAGCGCGTCCAACGCGTCCGAGAGCAGTGCAAACAGCGCCGGTTCGGGATGGTACGGCTCGGTGGTCCTCGCGATCAACTCCGCGACGTATGAGGCATACGCAAGTCGCACGATGTCACTGCGCAGCCGCAGGTGCGACTCGAGGACCTCCGCCTGCGACAGCCGGTCGAGCTGCTTGCCCTCGCTCAGCAGCAGGCGGGAGACGGTGAAGGGCTCGACGGCGGCAGCGAGCTTGCTCGTCGGTCGCCCGATACCCTCGGCCACCGCCTCGACCTTGCCGCGCTCCGGCGTGTAGAAGCTCACTACGCGCCCGGTACCCTTGTACTCGCGCGCCTGCAATGTAATCGCCGTCGTCGAGTAGGTCGGCATGCTCGGTCAGTCCCGGATTTCCGCGAGGATGTCCACCGTAGCGGAGGTGCCGATGCGCGAGGCGCCGGCGGCGACCATCGCCTCGAGATCGGCAAGCGTGCGGATGCCCCCGGCGGCCTTCACGCCGATCTGCGCCGGCGCCAGCGTCCGCAGCAGCCGCACATGCTCCGTCGTTGCTCCATGCGAACCGAAGCCCGTCGAGGTCTTCACGAACTGCGCCCCGCCGTCGACGGCGGCGGCGACACCCAGGGCAATCTGCTCATCGGACAGAAAGCATGTCTCCAGGATCACCTTCAAGATCGGCCCATCCGCTGAGGCCCCCATGGCGCCCGCGACCGACGCGATATCGGCTGTGACATCATCAACCCGCCCCGCGCGCAGCATCGAGTGGTTCATCACCATGTCCAGCTCGAGGCAGCCACGCGCGAGGAGCTCCTCCGCCTCACGGCTCTTGGCCGCCGCTATGGTGTAGCCGAACGGAAAGCCGATGACGGAGGTCGGCCTTGTCCGGCTGCCTGTGAGTTCCCTGACGATGGTGTCGCCCCAGCACGGCGGCACGCACAGGCAGCCGACGCGGTGAGCCCTGACCAGCTCGCATGCGGCAATGATGTCGCCCTCGGTGCAGGCCGGGCCGAGGACGGCGTGGTCGATCATCGCGGCGACTGCGTCACGTGTCATGATATCTCTCCGTACAGGGCGGCGGCGCTACTCCCGCGGCCGGCGCTCGAACTCGATGAGTTGACGGATGGTCTGCGAGGCCTCCGTCGGGTCCCAGCGCAGCGCCCCGCCGAGCACCGCATCGTAGCCAAGCGCTGCCAGCGTCGCAACGCCCTGCTCAGTCAGTTCGGGCAGGTAGCCGATGAGCCGCAGCGGCTCCGGCACGGCGTGGGCAATCGCCTCGATGACATCCTCGGGCAGCGCAATCTCCCAATCCCAGATCAGCGGGCTGGCGTAGATCAGCCTCGCCCCCAGGTCGGCGGCCCGCCGCGCCCCCTGCGCGTCCTCGACCAATAGCAGCCCGCCGATCTCGACCTCCGCGCACGCCGAGAGTATCGCCCCGATCTCCTCATCGTCGAGGAACAGCTCCGGGATGATGACGGCATCACCCTGGTAGGCGCGCGTCTCGTAGACCTGGTAGGTGTCGACCGTATAGTCGAGCCGGATCACCGGCAGCGGCATATAGCGGCGTGCGCGACGAAGGTAGAACCTGTCGCCGTCGTGGGCGAAGGTATCAGTGCAGACTGCCACCGCCGCGCAGCCTGCCCCGGCGAACTCCTGGCCCCAGATGCGGGGGTCAAACAGGTTGGCGAGGGCAGTCTGCGGAGTGCGTATCTCGCCGATGATTCCGGTGAAGTGGCCGTGGATGGTCGCCAGGCTGCGGGCGGGCTCGGGCATCTTCTCAATGCGAGTGCGCAACTGGTCAACANNGTCCTGCCTGCTGTACTTGACCTCACGCCGCTTGGCGGCAAGCAGGTCCCTGGGTGTGATCTTCTGCGACATGCGTCCCTCCATGGTCAGTGTGACCGGGGCTCAGGCTGCCTCGATCCGGGCCATCGCGACGGCCGTTGCGTAGGCGGTGGTCAGGCTCCCGAGCTTGTTGGCCCTGGTCAGCTCGACGTGCTCGAAGTAGGCCTCGATCGGCCCGCTCACCTGCTCGATGAGCCCCGCATCGCCGCTGAGCAGGCAGATGTGGAAGGCGACCATCGGTGAGATGAGGCAGTTGCGCTCATGACAGATGCCGGGACGCTTCCCGAGCCACCACTTGATGTAGCTGGTCGCCTCGGGCAGTCGCCCGCCGGAACTCCACTCGCTGTAGTCCTCACGCCAACCGCGGTCTTCATCGATCCCGAGCAACTCAGGCCTGAAGACAGCCAGTGCGTCGAATGGTGTCTTGATGGCGACTGCGTCACCCAGTGCGGCGCGGCAACTATCCGTGTACTCGGGCGTGTGTGGAGGCGTCGGGATCGGTCCGCGCAGGAAGCGCCTGCCGATCTCGGTACGCATCCGCACGAAGGGCGTGGTATCGCCCCGCAGGCTCTCGACGAGCATGGTGAGCAGTTGGCTGAACTGCTCGGGGCCATAGAAGCCCCACCATGGCGGCGTACCCGGACCTCTACCGAGCAGCAGCGCTATCTCCGGCTCGATGCCGGTCGCTGCGTATTCGGTGTACAGTTCCCTCCACTGCCGCACGCCTGTGATCTCATGGGCCGCGGCCAGGAGCGCAAGCAGGCGGATGCGATCGAGCCCCCCGCCGGCGTGAGCATCCCCACCGCCAAGCGCGAGGATACGCCAGCCGTGGTTGCGGATACGGGTGATGATCGAGCCGACGATGCTGCCTGCGGCGAGCTTCCGGTCGACATCGGCCAGGGCGCTGCGGCAGAAGCGCCACAGGCCATAGACGAGAATCGTGTGCTGGTCGCCCGAGGAGTCGCTGTAGCAGGTCCTGCCGTCTGAGAGCACCCAGCGCGGCACGAAGCCGGGCTCGGGTACGGCATACTGCGCCCGCTGCAGACCGGAGAACACCCGCAGCGCCTGCTCCCGCAGGCCGTCATCAGGCGCGAGGTCATACTCATCGCACATCGCGGCCAGCAGCGCGCCCCCGCGCAGCGCCCCATCCTCGGTACCGGTGCTGTAGCCGGTCGAGACCGGCACACCGGAACGGGCCTCATCAGGAGTCGGGATAGAGCCCGAACTGAAGTGCTCCGAGTAGGTGACAAGCTGGCGGCTGTGTGGCTCCAGGAAGCGCCGCATGATCTCCTCGCGCAATGCACGGGCCGCAACCAACCAGTCGGTCATCTGTCATCTCCAAACTCGTGACGCTGCCGTCCGCGCCGTCTGGCGGGGCCGCTACTCGGGCCGGTACCTGAGTATCCTGGCCGGGTTGCCGACCACTATCGCGCCCGGCGGGACATCCTTGGTGACGACGGCGCACGCGCCGACGCCGGCCTTCTCCCCGATTGTGACGCCCGGCAGGATTGTCACATTGCAGCCGATGTAGGCTCCATCCTTGATCACAATATCCATGTTGGACGGGTCCGCCTTCGGCCCGTGCGCGACCAGCGTCACCTGAAACGACATGGTCACGTTGTCGCCGATGCTCACGCGGTGAGGCACCATGTCCTCGAACCATCCGTGCATGCCGACAAAGCCGCCCTTCCCGACCTTCAGCCCGCCCAGGCGCAGCAGAAACTTGCGCAGCGGCGTGTTGATGTGGGGCAGCCCCATCGCCCACTTGTTGATGATGATCGAGCGCAACCACTGCCAGCGGTAGATCTGCCTGTGGCTCATGCCTTCTTTCGTGTGCCAGAACACGCGCTTCACCTCGACGACGCAATAGCAGGCCGGATGCGAGACGGCCGCACCCGGGTGAAGTATAGGCAAGGCAGGAGCGGGGAATCAAGACGAGCGGCGCGCATTGTCGCTCGGGGTTCCTGCGCCCGGCATCCTCCGCCCCACTCCCCCGCCGTTCACCTCGACGGCAGGCCCGCGCCTGCCCGAGGGCGAATACTCACCGCACCGGATGAACCCGCACACCGAGAGGACGCCGCCGAGTTGCCGCGTGCACCAAACCTTGATGTTGTCGCCCTGGGCTCATGCCTGGTTGAGATGACGCCGACGCAGACCGGCTCGGACCTGACAGCCACCGACCGCTATATCGCCCTGCCCTCCGGCGCGGCCTCGAACTTCGCCATCGCGCTGGCCCGGCTCGGAGTGCGGACCGGCTTCGTCACGCGCGTGGGAGCCGACGAGCTGGGCCGTTGGCTGCTCGGAAGGCTCGGGGAGTTCGGGGTCGTCACCGAGGGGCTGGCTGCCGCGGTCGAGGGGCAGTTGACGCCCGTCTCATTCTGCTGGATGGATCGGGCCGGCGGCAAGCAGTTCTACTTCTACCGCTTCGAGGGCCACTGCGACCCGATGGGAACGCTGGCCGCTTGCGAGCTCGGCCCCGAGACGGTTGGGCGGGGACGCGTCTACGATTTCTCCGAGGCCACAATCCGCAAACAGCCGCTGCGGGAGGCCTCGATGCAGGGCGCCCGTAATGCCCGCGCCGCCGGCCGCAAGGTCTTCTACGCCGTCAACTACAGGCCCGGCTCATGGGCGGAGCCGGTCGAGACGGTGGTTGCCGCTCAGCGCGAGGCCATTGGACTCGCCGATGTGGTGTTGATGAACACCGAGGAGGCGCAGTTGCTGAGCGGCTGCTCCGGCCTCGTGGAGGCGACTGTCGCGCTGGCGGACCTGGGGCTTGAGATGCTCGCGATTACCGACGGAGAGCGGGGAGCGACCCTCTACAGCGCCGGCGAATCGTTCGGCATTCCTCCAAGGAAAGTCGAAGTAGTGTATGATGTAGGGGCTGGGGACACCTTCCACGCGGGCTTTGTCGCGGCGTACCTGGCCGGGATGGGCCCCGAGCAGATCGGCAGGGCGGCGGCGGATGCCGCGGCGTTGCGGATCAGCAGGCAGGCGAACATGGAGTGCCTGCCGACATGGGATGAGGTTCTGGAACTGGGTGAGACGCCCGTGTGAGGCCACGGGCGGGGATTTCGCCGCGCAAGGCGCGGACACAGAGGTTGATGTCTGGTGCGTAGACAACCGGTCATTGCCGTGCTCGCACTCCTGCTTGCCGCCATGTCCACATTTGCGGAAGAACTCGCGGACGCACCGGCCCCCCAGCCGACACCGGCCGATGGCCGCTTCCACCCGGCCTACGTGCAGCGCGGTGTTCCCGACGAGCCCCCGGCGACGACAACGGCCCGTGCGCCGGAGGGTCCTGCCCAACCACCTGCGCGGGCCGCGACGCCTCCCCCGCGGCGGGCGGTCGCCGCTGTGGATGAGGAGCCCGAGCCGCTGCCGCATGCCGCCGCTCCAGTTCCCGGCCTTGGGCCGATCCTCTGGCAGGGCGACGCCGCCGACCTCCCGGCGCCCCCGACACTCACCACGACGGCTGCCGCCTACAGGCGCGGCTCCGGGGAGCCCGATCTTCCGGGCATACTCCTGCTCTCGCCCACCGATGGCGACGAGTGGGTCGAGGGGTCGGCAGTGACTATTCGCTGGCTCAGCAGCGGCCCGATCCGCAAGGTCCGCATCTACTACTCCTACGAGCGCTGCAAGTTCGCCGAACGCTCGCGCGGTGACGTTGGTGTGGTCCTCGCCGACATGGTCCCGGACAACAACCAGTTCACGTGGTCGAAGGTCCCCTGGCTCGATACGGCTTCGGTGCGCCTCCGCATCGCCGGCTACGACGCGGACGGCAACCGCGTCGCCGCCGATGAGATCGGGCTCGGCTTCCGGCCCCGTGAGTTGGTGGGTCTGCCGGACAACTGCATCGCCATCGTCAAGCGCCACCAACGGCTCTATTACTTCCGCGATGGGAGAGTCGTGCGCATGCACATCGTCTCGACGGCCGCATCGGGCTACTGGACGCCGACGATGAAGCCCGGCTCGTATGACCGCCGCCGGGGCGCGATGGGCCAGGTCTTCTCCAAGAGCACCTGTGCGTGGAGCCGCATGTACAACTGCGCGATGCCCTATTGGATGGCGATCACATCTTCGGGCAGTCACGGCATTCACGCGACCTCGCCGCCGTTCTACCACCGTCTCGGCAGTCCCGCCTCGCACGGCTGCGTCCGCCAGCATCGCACCGATGCGCAGATACTGTTCGGGATGGTGCCCGTGGGCACGAAGGTGTACGTTTTCTGATCCGCGCGGCTGTTGTACCCGGGGAGGGCCTTCACGAAGCAGGCCCCACACACCGATGGGCGCCAGCTTCACAACTCCTGATATGGGCACCTGGAGCCATGTCCATTGCCTGGGCATCAGAAGCCCTTGCCGGGCGGCCGGGGTCAGGCATTCAGAATT
>DPJP01000098.1:0-3227 GCA_003542955.1 Armatimonadota bacterium | reverse complement strand
TCCCAAAGCTCTGCGTGACGTCAAATCCAGACATCTATCTCCCGCGCGGCCAGGCAAACGAACCCCGCTCGCACAACGGCTCATCGCATCGGGGACGGGCGATACCAGGAGTCCTGAACCTGGAGTCCATGCCCCATGCACCTGGCCCCCCCTGCCGGAACCCGAGGCCGCGGCGCGCGGCCAGACAGGCTTCTACCGCCGCAAGTGAGAAGGCCGGCTCCGTATCGGAGCCGGCCTTCTGCCTAGCGTATTCAGTTGTCGGACGGAGCGACTAGAAGCACGTCTGCCACGAGAGACCATACTCGAAGCTGTCGTGGCTCGAGCTGCTCATCTGCTCTGTGACGGCGTAGCCGTACATCTCGCTCTTCGTGTCGCTGATCTGCAGCGTCAGCTCGTTGGCGGCGTCAAGCTGCAGGGCGATGCCGGCATGGATGGCCTCGTAGCTCGAGCCGGAGCCGCCGATCAGGCCGCTGTCGGAGTTGTACTCCTCGTACTTGAGGTACGGGGTGTAGCCGGAGTTGCCCACGAACGCGAGCTGCGCGTACCAGCCGTCGCGGTCGCGGCCAAGCAGCTTGCCGTCGGCATACTCAGCCTGGAAGTCGACGGTCTTGCCGGTCCACTTGACGTAGGCGTCCCAGGCGCTGCGGTCGGTCACGTTGCCGGTGCCGTCGTCGTACTCGCCATCAAACCAGCTCAGACCGAACTTGCCCCAGTCGAGGCTCCACTTGAGGTCGATGCTGATGTTCTTGCCATCGGCAGCGGCGGTGTCGGTGGTGGGGCCCTGCCCGTTCCAGATGCCGAAGTAGGCATCCGGGGCGCCGTTCTTGCCGGCGTACTTGAGCCACAGGCCGCGGTCGGCGGGGCTCATGAAGAAGAAGCCGCAGGTATCCACGGCGCCGCCGCCCTGCAGGATGCGGGCGCGCTCGAGGGCCAGGCGGTCACTGGAGCTCTGCCATGCCTCGAAGCCGAAGTAGGTGGGCACCTGCCCGAACCTGACCGACCACACATCATCGATCTTGTAGTCGACGAACAGCAGGTATGCCATGATGTCGTCGGGTCGGCTGGTGGGGGGC
The DNA here is from genome assembly GCA_003542955.1 of Armatimonadota bacterium. Taxonomy (GTDB): domain Bacteria; phylum Armatimonadota; class Zipacnadia; order Zipacnadales; family UBA11051; genus UBA11051. The sequence continues at coordinate 2,154 of DPJP01000098.1, read as the reverse complement.
ATCGGGTCGAAGGTCGCCATCGACAGCAGCAGCATGGTCCGGTCGTTCGGCGTCGCGATGATGTTGAAGTACGCTTGCCTGAGGGCAAAGTCGTCAACAATCGGTTCCTCGCCGCCGGCGTACCTGACCTGCGCGTAGCCGTTGATCTTGACCTTGTCGGCCCAGCTCCCATCTGCGCCGGCGGCACTCGCGAGTGCGAGCAGCATCGCCACCAGCATGAACGGCACGAGTCTCTTCATCGTCACATGTCCCTCCCAGAACAGTGGTGTGGCGCCAACGGAGGGGACCCTGAGCCCGAGTCGCCAACCCGAACGGCCGGCGACACACACACGATTGGGGCGGTGTCCAATGTTCCCCGCCCCCCGTCCGGCTGTAGTCCCCCGGCGCCGTTGTGCAGGGCGCAAGAGCACGCTCTGCTTACGATAGTAGGTGTTTCTGCGTGCCTGCGTCAATACCTTCATGCGGGGAAATCTCTGATTCCGGCCATCGCAATGCCTCTCAGGAGCCCGATACCGACTCGAAGCCGATGCCCTGGAGGCATTCCACCCCCGGCCGAAGAACTACTTTCACAGTCTGCAACGCACATCAGGAGGCTGCCGTCGGCGGCCGACACAGGGGGAGAGCATGCGCATCCCATCTGACATCTTCAGGGCCTACGACATACGCGGCACGGTGGGAGATCAGATCACCCCGGATATCATCCGCGCGATCGCACGGGCGTATGCCACCCGCCTGGGCGAGCCGCAGGGCAAGCAGATCGTCGTCGGGCGAGACCTGCGTGAGAGCTCCCTCGAGCTGCAGCAGGCTGCCATGGAGGGGCTCATGGAGGCCGGCTGCCACGTGATAGACATCGGGCGCGCGCCGACCCCGCTCGTCTACTTCGCCATCGGCGCCTACCGGGCCGACGGCGGCCTGGCCATCACCGCCTCCCATAAGCCCCCGGAGTTCAACGGCATGAAGGTCCGCGAAGGCGAGTGGCCCTTCTACGGCGAGCAGCTCCAGGAGCTGTACCGGCTGACCGCCGCGGGCGACTTCGCCTCCGGTCAGGGAAGCTGTGAGCAGCGCGACATCTACGACCACTACTTCGAGATCGCCGCCGGTCAGGTCGAGCTCGAGCGCCCCGTCAAGGTCATCCTCGACCTCGGAAACGGCGCCGGCACCCTGACCGCCCCCACGCTGCTCAAACGGATCGGAGCAGATGTGCAGACACTCTTCGAGGAGCCCGATGGCACCTTCCCCAACCGCTCCCCCGATCCGCTCTCCACAGCGGCGATCCGCCCACTGGCCGAGAAGGTCCTCCAGACCGGCTCCGAGATCGGCATCGCCATCGACGCCGACGGCGACCGCATCGCCGTCGTCGATCATACCGGCGAGATGGTCTGGCCCGACAAATACGTGATGCCTATCTTCCGCGCATTGCTCGAGAAGCGCTACAAGGACTTCGTCACCGAGGTGCGCTGCTCGCAGTCGCTCATCGACTATGTGCAGGAGCGCGATGGCACGCTGCACATGGCCGCCTGCGGCTATCCCTTCATTCTCGAACAGATGCGCAAGACCGGCGCGGCCATGGGCTTTGAGACAACCGGCCACTGCTACTTCCACAACCCCTACATCAAGTTCGATGACGCGAGCTTTGCCGCCGCGCGCATGCTCGAGAGCATCTCATGGAGCGATCAGAGCCTTCGCGAAATCGTCGCCGAGGCGCCGGTCTACTATACCTCCGAGGAAGCCCGAACCGAGTGCCCGGACGAGCACAAGTTCGTCGTCGCCGAGAAGGTTGCCCAGACCTACGCCGCCGACCATGAGATCATCACCGTGGACGGCGCACGCATACTCTTCGCCAACGGGTGGGCGCTGATCAGGGCCAGCAACACCGGCGAGGAACTGGTGATGCGCTGGGAGGCCAACAGCCCCGAGGGCCGAGACGAGATCGGGGAAGAGCTGGTCCGCCGCGTCGAGGCAATCACGAAGGAAGTGGTCGGGTAGGGCGCCTGTCAGCAAGGCGAGCCGTGCGCCGTCATGGGCCGGAGGCGATGTCCGTCTGCGTCGCTCGCGAAGCCCGGGTCGGGCAGATGGGGCATACGCGCTAACATCAGAGTTCCTGATATGGGCACCGGGAGCGATGTCCATTTCCTGCGCCTCGGAAGCCCGAAC
>DPJP01000145.1 GCA_003542955.1 Armatimonadota bacterium | reverse complement strand
GGATGCGCGAGCGCGGTATTCGCGCGGATGTGGACCTCCGCCGGAGATCGATGAAGGCCCAGCTTCGCCATGCCGACAGGGAGCGCTTTGCCACGGCGGCCATCATCGGTGATGACGAGCTGGCGCGCGGCGTCGTCGCGCTGCGTGACATGGAGACCGGCGAACAGCTCGAGGTCGCCAACGCCGAGCTGTGGGGCCACCTGAAGTGACACGGCGGCATCTGATCGCCGCAGTCTCGACTGGAGTGGCTACACTCCGGGGAACAAACACATGAGACCGACACAATGCCCCAAGTGCAGACAGGTCACAACACCCGATGATGCGGGCCGGTGCCTGATGTGCGGCTTCGACCTCGCCGAGGCCCATCGGCGCACGCTCAGCCTTTACGTGGTGACTGCCGGAGTGACGCTGTCCACGCTCGTGCTCGGCGGCATCGTGCTGGTGACGGAGAAGTTCGGCAATCCGCCGCCGGTATCCGACAGGCCCATCTACATCGTCTACGGCTTCCTGTTCTTCGCGCTGGTGGTGGGGCTGGTGGCGGTTCTCGGCGTTGAGCCTGCGCTCAAGCGCCGGCCGGGCTCGATGCAGATATTCCGCGGTCTGCTGCTGCAGGCCGCGCTGGCCGAGACGATCGCCATCCTCGGCTTAGTGCTCTACTTCGTTCTCGGCAGCGTCAAGTGGTTCACGGTCTTCCTGGCGATCAGTTGGGTCGTCTTCACGATCATCGGCATCAAGCTCGGTGACAGTGTGGCCGAGTTCGAGCGCCGCCTCGTGGGCGAGCTTGATCGCGAGAGACAGGAACGCGAGCACTTGAGCTAACGCCGGTGTCAGGGCTACACAGTCAAGAGCCAATACAGACGGGGCACACAGGCGCGGGGAGAGCATGCACCGACGGCGCCGAGGGTGCCCCTCTGAGCTAACGGGGTCCGCGGTATCAGGAGGTACACTCATGTCGACGTCATCGACATTCAGCAAGCGCACTCACCACTGTGGTGAGCTGCGCAAGGAGCATATCGGCACGCAGGTCGTCCTGAACGGATGGGTCCACCGCCGCCGCGACCACGGCGGGCTCATCTTTGTCGACCTGCGGGACCGCAGTGGGCTCGTCCAGATCGTCTTCGACCCGGAGGTCGACAACGTCGGCTGGCAGACCGCCCATGATATCCGGTCGGAGTTCGTGCTGTCGGTCAGCGGCGAGGTTCGCGCGCGCCCGGAGGGCACCGAGAACCCCAACCTCGCTACCGGCGCAGTCGATGTCGTCGTCTCGAGCGCCGAGGTGCTCAACCCCGCCGAGACACCGCCTATCTCCGTCTCCGAGCCGGGCGAGGTCGATGACCTCGTGCGCATGAAGTACCGCTACATCGACCTGCGCACCGAACGCATGCAGCGCAATCTGCAGCTGCGCCACCGTGCCGCGCAGGCCGTGCGGAGCTTCCTCACCGGCGAAGGCTTCTGGGAGGTCGAGACGCCGGTGCTGTTCCGGCCGACGCCGGAGGGCGCCCGCGACTATCTCGTTCCCAGCCGCGTCAGCCCGGGCCATTTCTATGCGCTGCCGCAGTCACCCCAGATCATGAAGCAGTTGCTGATGGTCTCGGGAGTCGAGAAGTACTTCCAGCTCGCCCGGTGCTATCGGGATGAAGACCTGCGGGCCGACCGTCAGCCCGAGCACACCCAGATCGACATCGAGATGTCCTTTGTCGACCGCGAGGACATCTACGACCTGGTCGAGCGCATGCTCATTACCATGTTCTCCGTCGCCGACATCGAACTGAAGACACCTTTCCCCCGCATGACCCATGCGGAGGCCAGGGAGCGCTTTGGCACCGACAAGCCCGACATCCGCTTCGGTATGGAGTTTGTCGACCTCACGCCCATCGCCGCGGAGGTCGAGTTCAAGGTCTTCTCCGGCACCGTCGCCAGGGGCGGGCAGGTCAAGGGCATCAACGCCAAGGGCTGTGGCGACTACCCGCGCGCGCAGCTCGACGCATTGACCGACTTCGCCAAGCAGCACAAGGCGCAGGGGCTGGCATGGATCCGCGTCACCGATGACGGCGCAGACTCGCCGATTGCGAAGTTCTTCAGCGATGAGGAGATGGCGAAGGTCTTCACCGCCTTCGCCGCCGACCCGGGAGACCTGCTGCTGATGGTCGCCGACGAGCCGGCAATTGTCGCGGAGTCGCTGGACTGGGTACGGCGCGAGATGGCCCGGCGGCAGAACCTCATCGAGGAGGGCACCTTCGCCCCGGTCTGGGTCTCCGACTTTCCGCTCTTCAATTGGGATGCGGAGAGCAAGCGCTGGGACGCCGAGCATCACCCCTTCTGCATGCCGCATCCCGAGGACTGGGAATACCTCGACACCGATCCCGGGAAGGTCCGCGCAATGGCCTACGACCTGGTCATCAACGGCGTCGAGATGGCCTCCGGCAGCATCAGAATCCACCGCCGCGACATCCAGCAGAAGGTCTTCGACATCATGGGCATCGATGACGAGACGGCCGAGGACCGCTTCGGCTTCATGCTCAAGGCCTTCGAGTACGGCACCCCGCCGCACGCGGGGATCGCGCCGGGCTTCGACCGGCTGGTGATGATGATGGCCGGGGAGGACAACATCCGCGAGGTGATTGCCTTCCCGAAGACGCAGAAGGCGCAGTGTTTGATGTCGGGCGCGCCGGCGACGGTGGATATGCAGGCTCTGCGCGACCTGCACATCAAGTTGAACCTGCCGCCTCAGGACTGAGGCGCCCGCGCAACCTGATACGTGCACCCTCCGCCCGCCGGCACCATGTCGGCGGGCGGTTTGCCTCGGGCAGGACAACCGCCGGTGCCCGCCGAAGGCCGTTGCACGTCCGGCGGGATGTCCACGCACGGGCGATCTCTCTCAGGTGAATGCCGATGGATGCTCTGCTGGCCTGGGATCAGGCCGCAACGTTGTGGATCAATCAGCATCAGAGCACGGTGCTGACATACCTGCTCATGCCACCCTCGATGGCCTCCGAAGGCGGCTGGGCGGTCATCCTGCTGGCTATTGGCCTGCTGGTTTTCGGCCGCAGGCGGGCGAAGCTTGTCTCGCTNNCTCGCTGGTGTTCATCGGCGGGCTGCTGCTGACGGAGTTCGCGCTGATGCCCATCTTCCGTGACCTCTGGCCGCGGCCCCGTCCGTTCACCTACATGGAGAGCATCCACACTATCGGTCATGAGTGGGACCGCCCCTCGTTCCCCTCCGCCCATGCCCACCTGTGGCTGCAGGCGACGGTCTTCTTCGGCGTTGTGTTCCGCTCGTGGCGATGGCCGCTGATCGTGCTGTCGGCACTGGTGTGCTATGCACGACCATACGCGGGGATGCACCACGTACTCGACGTGTTCGCCGGGATGGGTCTGGGAACCGCCATCGGCCTGCTGGACATCGCCGCGGCCAGCGCACTCGGCCTGCTGCCATGGAGGCTGCCGGAGCGCGCCGAACGGCCTTCCTCGACCGCGAATGACGCGAATGTGCGCGGATGAACGGCGGGTTCGGCGGCCGTCGACGACAAGAGAGCCGTCGCGTACCTCCGACCCGCAGGCTGTGGGCCGCTTCGTAGCGAATAGTGCACCCGTTGATGCACTCCATCCCCGAAAGGGTGATCCGCCATGGCAAAGACGCCCGTGTTCTGGGGCCTTGATTGCGAGGATGCCCACAACCCCGAATCCGATGACGCATTGCTGCGTTTGTGTCAGATACATGCCGACAACGGCATCCCGCTGAACCTGTTCTTCTCCGGCCAGAAGGCCCGCTTTCTGCGGCGCAATGCCCGGCACGACCTGGCCGCGGCGCTCAAGGACCACGACGTCTGCTACCACGGCAACTACTGGTTCGACTATCCCGAGCCGGCGCTGGTCTACGGCGCCAGTGACGATTGGGACGCGGCGCTGTCGAAGGCGCTCTCGATCGAGGTGCCGGGCATCAACGAGGTGGCCGAGGTCACGGGTCAGTACCCCTCCGCGTATGTACAGCACCAGAGCAACCACAGTGCGGTGACGCAATACGCTGCGCGGCTGGGAGGCATCAGGGCCAACAACGGCGGCTTCGGGGACCAGATGCCCCACAACGCCTGGGTCATGGATACCCTCTTTGCGGGGCGTGCCAGCCGCACGGTCAGCCCGCAGGGCAACTGGAGCAACTTGTACGATCCGCTGCACCCGGAGCGCATCAAGCCGCCGGTGGACCCCGATCAGGAGCTGCGCGCCTTCCAGGAGAGCTTTGACCGCCAGCTCGAGCAGGGTCACGACCATGTCAACATCACCGGCCACCCGACCTGCTGGGTGTGCGCGGAGTGGTGGGGCTGGTACGAGTTCTCGATCCCGTTCAGGATCGCCGAGGGCGCGCGCCAACCGGTGGGCCTCTACCCGCATGACAGGCAGTGGCGGAGGACGGCTATGCGCAGTCAAGCCGACAGCGACGCGCATTTCGAGTGGACCCGCCGAGCTGCCGAGTGGCTGGCATCGCGTGATGACATCGAGTGCCTGAGCCTCAAGGAGTACTATCATCGATGCGCAGAACCCGCCGGGCAGTGGCTGACGCTTGCCGAGGTCAGGCAGATGTGCCGCGACATCATCGCCAACTTCGATGCGGTGAAGGCCGGCCCGACCACGCTCTCGGCCGCCGATGCGCTCTTCGTGCTCGCCACTCTCGGCGAGTACGTGATGCTCAATGAACGGTTGCCGGAGAAGTTGCAGGTCCGTCGCACGCTGGGGCCGGTCGAGCCGGTGCCGGAGATGACCGAGCCGGTCACATACAAGCGCGACAACTACCTGCTCGCCGCACGCACGGTGTACGCATACACCATGGCGCACAACCGTTTGCCTCACGCAATCCGCGCCCATAGTGTGGATGCCGGTCCCGCGCAGGTGCTGATTGCCCTCGCGCAGGCGTTTGCCGGGGACGAGCTTCCCGACCAGGTCACCGTCGCGCCGATGCCCGGATTGCCGAAGTGCTCGGAGTACCCGATCTTCCGCAATGCGAAGGCTGCTTCCACGAATGCGCCGGCCTTCTATGACAGTTCACGCATCTCGGAGCAGTGCCGGCTGCAGTCGTGGAGCTATCGGCCGCTGGCGGGTGGCTGGGGGGACTGATTCTGCGTTGCAGCCCCATCCAGGAGGCCGCGCCTCTGCGCGCGGCGCCGTTCGGGACGGGGCAAGGCATAGATGAAGGCAATAGGCCCCGCGCGCGGAGGCGCGGTCTCCTTGCTTCCTCACCGCATGAACGCGCACCCGGGCACTCTGCTTGCCCCCCACTCCCCCCCGCTATATACTGGGCCTTGCCACTGCCACCTGTGAACCGAAACGGAGATGACACCCATGCCCGACCTGATCATGCATATCAACTACTTCGAAAGCGGCTATGAACTGAGCTATGCCTTCGACAAGGTCATTGAGCACGGCTTCGACGGCGTCGAGCTGCGCGGGGCATCCCGCGATGGCCTGAGCACCGAGGAGTATCTGAAGCAGGTGCAGGCCGAAATGGACCGCACCGGGATGACCACTGTGCTCTTGAGCCTCAATGCCAACTTCATGTCCGGTATCGCCGAGAAGCGGCAGGCGGAACTCGACCGCTGGTCGGAGGTGCTCAAGCGCGGCATCGACATGGGTGTGAAGACCTTCAACACATTCACCGGCACGCTCGTGCTGCCCGGCATCCCCTATACCCAGTTCGAGCGGCATGGCTCCGGCTGCGCGCAGATCGAGCACTACCAGTGGGGCACGGAGGCCTACCAGGCGCTGGGGGCAATCGCGGAGGCCGGCGGCGCACGGCTTGCCTTCGAGACCCACAACGCCTACCTGCACGACCTGGCGAAGCCCGCGGCGAAGCTCTGTGACATGATCGGCAGCCCCGCCGTCGGCGTGAACCTGGATATGGGCAACATCGTGCTCAACAGCAAGGGCGAGCCGCTCGCGCAGGCGTTGCAGATACTCGAGGGTAAGATATTCTACCTGCACCTGAAGAACATGATCCTCCCGCGCGGGGCCGGGCAGAGCTACTCGGCGTGCCATATCTCCGACGGCATCATCGACAACCGTGTGATGCTGCGGACTCTCAAGGAGCAGGGCTTCGACGGGCCAATCGGTCTGGAGGCCCCTCGCCAGGGTGACCGCGACTACTTCGCGAAGGTTGATCTGGCATACGTGAGATCGCTGTGTGCAGACCTGGGGTGGGAGTGATCCACCCGGACTGGGGACCCACGGATGGCCGACCCGGAGGCGATTGAGGCCAACGCGATTCTGGCGGAGTTCAGCTCCCTGCGCGAGGAGATCGACAAGCGCATCGCGTTCCAGAACACCCTGGTCACCTTCAACGTCGCCCAGACGGCGACGCTGGTCAGCTACGCAGTCATGAAGGAGGCCATTGGCCTGCTGATCGATGTCGGGTTCCTGGCCGCCGCCGTCGGTTTCCTGTGGACCACGCAACATATCTCCGTGAACGTTGCCCGCGCCTACATCCGGCGGGTGCTACACCCGGACTACTCCCGGCTGGCGGGGCGCCCGGCGCTGGGGTGGGAGACATTCATCCATGAGCTGTCGGGCAGTTGGCTGGGGGCGCTCAGGCGGGTGGGCAACCGAGTGGGCCAGTTCACACTGATATGGGGCGCCGGCTACTTCGCGCTGCTCTACATGGCGCTTGTCGGGCAGGTGCATGGCACCGGCATAGTGCTGAGCTGGATTGGGTCCTTCGTGGTACTGAGCGCCAGCCTCGCATACTGGGTACTGATCAGCTTCTTCTCGCCGACGCGCAGGATCGGCATCGAGGACTACACCGAGGCAGAATGAAGGAGTTTGCGTTTCGCATGCTTCCCCCGCTGAGTGTTTCATTCAAGCCGGAGGCGGGCATCACCCGGCAGATTGTCGAGCGATATGACCTGCTGGTTGAAGTCGCCGGCACGGAGAAGGTTGTCGAGCAGGTCTCGCCTGTGGCCGACCTGGTGTATGCAGTGCACATGCCGTTCAACGAGGCGCCGCTGGGGCGTCTGAACTACGCCGCCACCGATGCCGACTACCGACACCGGGCGCTCGATCGCATCAAGCAGTGCCTGCGGGCGGCGTCGGGCAACTTCGCCAACGCGGAGATTGCCGTCATCCACGGTGCGCCGAGCCGCTGGGCGCCCCATGAGCATGCCGGGGCGCGCGAGGGTGATTACGAGCTGTTCATCGAGGGGCTCCGGGAGCTGGCGGAGCACGCGGCCGATGCCGGTCTGCTGCTGGTGCTGGAGAACAACAACGCCTACTGGATCGATGCGCAGGGCAAGTTCTCCTGGCGAGACAGCTCCGAAAACCCCGACACGCGCTACTATGCGTGTACGCCGCCCCACTGGCTCAGGTCGTGGGAGGATGCCGCGCACGAGAACCTCAAGCTGTGCCTGGATACGGCCCACGCCTGCACGTTTGCGCACACGATCGATGACTATGCCGAGCGCACACAGGCCCTGTTGAGCTACTTCGACCGGCCCGAAGCCATCGCGCATGTACACTGGAATGGTCACCTGGCATTCGAGCCGGAGGGCCGGGTCGATGAGCATCTGCCGGTCGGCGATGGCACGATACCGACAGAGGTGCATCGGCGCATCAAGTACCTGGGCGTGCGCCCGACGCTCGAGCACTACCAGGGCGAGGCGGCGCTGGAGCGGGAACTCGAGTATATCCGGGGGCTCTGATGGTCGATGCCCCGCCCGGCCGCCGGCCCGGAGAGGTTAACACGCATGTCTGGAGGGTTTCTGTCCCGAGTCAAGGCAGAGCTGGTCGCCCTGCGCCACACCGTCCACCGGCGGGCGTACATGAGCCGCAGGCGCGAGCGGAGCGTTGTGGACGACTTCCATCTGCTCTTCCACGACTCGTACGACTTCCAGGGCACGTGGGCCAAGACCACCTGGCTCGGCACCCCGGTGCTCAAGTGCCCATTCGATCTGTGGGTTTATCAGGAGATCATCCACGAACTCAGGCCCGACCTCATCCTCGAGTGCGGCACGGCCCATGGCGGCAGCGCGCACTACATGGCCTCGCTGCTTGATCTGATCGGCAAGGGGCGAATCCTGACCGTGGATATCGCCCCGATGGAGAACCGGCCTGAGCACGAGCGGATCGAGTATCTGACCGGTTCGTCGACTGCTCCCGAGATCGCCGAGGCGTTCAGGAGCGCGGCCGCCGATGCCGAGACAGTCCTGCTGGTGCTCGACTCGGACCACAGCCGCGATCACGTGCTCGAGGAGTTGCGGCTCTACAGCGACCTCGTGACCCCCGGCAGTTACGTGATCGTCGAGGACACCAACATCAACGGCCACCCGGTCATGCCCGAGTTCGGGCCGGGGCCGATGGAGGCGGTCGAGGAGTTCCTGAGGGCCAACCGGAACTTTGTTGTGGACCGCGAACGTGAGAAGCTGTACATCACCTTCAGCCCGAGCGGCTACCTTAAGCGGATGCGGTAGTCTGAAGCAGAACTCGTGACGCGAGCCGGCCTGAACGTCGCTACCGATGTGGGTATCGCGGGGTAATGGGTGTCCCATGCGAGCAGTCTTGATCGTCAATCCCATCGCCGGGCGCGGCAGGTGCGTGCGAGCGGCCGCGGACGCCGCGGAGGTGCTCCGCCGGCACGGATGGAGCGTCGAGGCCCGCCAGACCTCCGGCCCCGGCCACGCGACGGAGATAGCCTCCCGCGTGGCCGCGGAGGCCGATGTGGTGGTGGCCGTCGGCGGCGACGGCACGCTGTCCGAAACGTTGGGCGGCCTGCTGGCGTCTAAGACTCCGTGCGGGCTGATACCGTGCGGTACGGGCAACGACTTCGCGCGATTCGTGGGCATCGGCCCGACCGCGCAGGATGCGGCCGAGCAGATCGCGCGGGGCGCCGCGTGGCCGATCGATATCGCCTCCGTGAACGGCGGGCAGCGGCACTTCGTCAATGTGCTCGGCGTCGGCTTTGACGCCGCGGTGGCGGCGCGGATCAACCGCCGGAGGAGACTGAGTGCCGGGCTCTGGGCGTATATGCCCGCCATCCTGGCAGAGGTCGCGTGTCGGAGCCACCTGCACGCAACGGTCGAAGTCGATGGGAGGACTTACCAGGACGACTGGCTCCTGGTTGCCGTGGCCAACGGCAATGCCTACGGCTCGGGCTTCCGCATCGCGCCGGAGGCGAGTTGCGATGACGGTCTGCTGGATGTGATACTGGTCCGTGGCAGCGGACGGATGCAGATACTGCGCAACCTGTGGTTGGCCAGGCAGGGAAAACACCTTGCCCATCCGAAGGTAATCATGGCCCGGGGGCGGAATGTAGAAATCTGGACAGAGGTCCCCGCGCCGGTGATGGTAGACGGCGATGTGGGCCTATCCACACCGATACAGATAGAGGCGGTGCCGGGGGCGGCACTGCTCTGGAAGTAGAGACAGACAGGAGCGTATGGCGATGAAGAAGCTTGTGGGCGCGGCTCTTGCATTGATGGTTACGGCCCTGCTGGCAGGGTGCGGGGGTGGCGTGCAGCAATCGTCATCCCCATCGCAGCGGCAGGTGCCGGGAGTGGCTACACAGACGAGCACTCGGCAGGTCGCCGGTCAGGCCACCGTCGAGGAGGTCAAGTACCACAACTGGCCTGCACTGCGGCTGACAAACGGCGTGGTGACCGTGCTGGTCATCCCGGACATCGGCGGACGCATCCTCGAGTACAAGCTCGACGCGCACCCGATGCTCTGGGTCAATCCGGATGAGCTGGGGAAGAGCTACAACTACGCCGATATCGTCTCAGGCGATGTCGCAACGCCCGACTATGGCGGTTACCACGCGGTGCCCATCATGGGCGCGGACGGCACCCCGAGCCGGGACCTTGGCAAGTCGCCGCTGGTGAGCGGTGTATGGACATACGAGATACTGACCGGTCGCGGGCAGAAGGCGGAGGTGCGCCTGACAAGCCCCTCGGACGCCACCGGCACGGGCCTGCAGATCACCCGCAATGTCGTGCTCTATGCGGGGTCGACGAAGGTCCGCATCACCGAGCGCTTCCAGAATGTGGGCGAGGCGCCGGTCTCCTTTGCCATCAAGCACATCGCGCAGGTGCGGGCCTCGCTCTCGAATGAGCAGAAGTTCTCGAAGGAGGCGAAGGTCTACTTCCCTCTCAACCCCGACAGCAAGCATGGCGACGGATTCGTCTCCCTGGCATCCGGCGGCAGCGATCAGTTCAAGACCATCGAGGACGGAACGCTGATGGAGGTCTCCGCCGGGGGCGCACAGGGCGCCGTCGGCGCGGACTCGACCCGCGGCTGGGCCGCCTACATGGACACCAAGAACAAGTACGCCTTCGTAAACCGCTTCAGCGTCAACCGCATCGAGGACTACCCGGAGCAGAACTCCAGCGTTACGGTCAGAACCAGCGATTCCCGCTCATTCATGGCGCTGGGTATCTCGAGCGCAGTCACCACCATCTCGGCGCGCGATACCGCGGAGAGCTATGTCGAGTGGTATGCGACGCGGGTCGAGCCCCCCATCCGCGATGTGACCGAGGTCGCTGCCATCCACGAGGCCCCGCAGGTAACCAAGACCGCCCAGGAGTTCAGGATCAAGGCCTCGCTGGGTGTGTTCGCGACCGGCGAGGTCCACGCGTTGCTGAAGAACATCGATAACATCCCCGTCGGCGAGACGGTCAAGATCCCGGCCCGCCCCACTGAGGTCACGGTCATCGACAAGGGCATTCCGCTCGAGAACCGGGCCGCGTCGGTGGTCATCGAGCTGAATAACCAGGAGGGGAGTCCGCTGGGCGAGATTGCCTCGACCAGTGTGGCGCCGGCACTCGCGGCCGCGGAGAAGGCGGAAGCGGAGGGCGGCNNAGGCGACCTCGAGTCCGCTCCCACCGTGCCGGATCGTGAGCGGGTCGACCTGGGGATCAAGGCCAGAGGCGAGGCAAGGCCCACCTCGGAGCCGCCGCCCGGGGGGACGGAGCTGTAGGCGTGCCTACAGATACCCGAGACTCCGGAGCCGCTCCTTGACGCGGGTCAACTCGTCCTCATTGTAGGGCTGGGTCTCCGGCAGGGCGTGCGTCGAGGCGATGTCGCGCAGCACGTAGACCACGAAGTCGGTCACCGAGTTGTAGCCGGAGCCCTCGATGAGTTGCCCGAGCTTGTCATACAGCGGCCTGGGTATCTTGATTGTCACCTTGTCTGCGCTGCCTGCCATCGGCTGTCCCAACCCCCGGTATCCTGAATCGCGCGCTGCCCCANNTCCCATGGGGCAGCGCGTGCAATAAAGAGCCAACAGGAACCGGCGCTCTCAGTGGCTCATCTCGAAGACCAGGCCCAGGATCGCGTCCGGCTGCTCGATGATCTCGGCCATGGCCGTCTCGCATTCCTCGAGCGGCACGGTGTGTGTGGTCAGGCAATCCACATCCAGCCGCCCCTCGGCAATCATGCGCAGGCACAGCTCGATGTTGGTTCTGGTCGTCCAGCGCATGAATACCGGCGGGTAAGCGGGCCCGTACTCCCATGCCTCGTCATGGTAGCCGGCGCCGGTGCGGCTCGACTTGCGGATGTCGATGTTGGTGGTTGTCGCCGGGTAGTTGAACGTCGTTCCGCCGACGACGACAATCGTGCCCATGTGGTGGCCGTCGGGCGAGAGCTTCATGCTCTTCGTGGTGCTCTCGAGCGCTTTGTCGCCGTTGCCGCCGAAGGCGAACACCGCCTGGTCGAGGCCGTAGCCGTCCGTGAACTCCCGCGTTGCCTCGATTTCGTCCTGCTCCCCCACTACTACTCCGCGGTGCAGACCCCACTTGGCGCCGATCTCAAGCCGCAGGGGGATCATGTCCCAGCCGATGACATAGGCGCCGGCGGCCTGATAGAGCATCGCGGTGATCTGCCCGACGACACCCATCCCCACAATGAGGGCATACTCGCCAAGCTGCGGCTCGCCCCGTCGCAAGGCCTGGAGCGCGGTGCCCGCGAGATGGTTGTACGCCCCCTGCGCGAAGCTGACGTTGTCCGGGAGGGCTGCGCAGAGGTGGTGCGGCACCACGGTGTAGTTGGTGTGGTAGGCGTAGCCGCCGCCCATACAGGCCACGCGGTCGCCGGGCTTGAACTCCTCGACGCCCTCACCGACCTCGAGCACCACGCCCGCGTTCTGGTAGCCGAAGGGCCGCGGAGGCCCAGATGCGTCGGGGTTGTCGACGCGGCCACGCAGCCCGCGCCAGCCGCCGAGTTCGGTGCCGGGGCTCACGAGTGAGTTGTGTACCTCGACGAGTACCGCTCCCGGTTTGAGTTCGGGGATGTCTTCCTCGATCAGGCCGATGCGGCCGTCGCCGTGAAGTGCCGCCACAATACGCTTGTCTGCCATGACTGCCTCCAGTGTGCAGAGTCTCTCTGTCCGTCAGTGCGTGATGTTCCGGCTCCGGGCGAGGGAGACCTCCGGGCCGCGCAGATTGAGTCCACAGCACCGGGTGAGGCGTGGGCAGGCGCCTCGGCGGAGGTTCATCTCTGGCGGCCGGGGAAGTCTGCGGTCAAGTGGAAGCGGACGCCGGATCGGGGTCCCCCGGCGCGATCCAGGGGGTCTTGCGTTCTCCCGCCCCCCGGCGAGGGACAGCTCGGAACAATGGTGGAGGTCTGCGGATGTACTCAAAGCCGATGCACAGACGATGTCGGATGTCCGTCCCCGTGGCGGCAGCTCTGCTCTTGCTGGTACTCCGCGTCGCCTCCGTATCGGCGGCCACGGCAACGGGACGTGTCACAGTCGCCGACACGGACCCGGCGCAGGGCTGGGCGGGTGTGATGGTCTCAGACGGCCTGAGCTTCACACGGNNAGAGGGGCGCTACGAACTCCCTGTTGCCGACGCGGCCCGATTCGTGATGATCGTCAACCCGCCGGGCTCGGAGCCGGGGCGGGATTTCTACCGCCCCCTGCCGGCGGAGCGACCCGAGCGGGTCGAGGCCGATTTCCTCGTGCGGCGGAGTGCGCGTCCGCCGGACGCGCCGTTCAGCTTCGTTCATATCTCAGACAGCCACGCGTCATCGGCATTGCGGATCGCCAGGCCGCTGATCGCCCAGATCAACGCGCTCCCCGATCGGCCCGCGTTTGTGTTCGAGACCGGCGACCTCTGCGCCGACAGCCTCGATGAGAACACACCGATGGAGTCGTACGGGCAGCATCTGGCGATGCCCTACTTCCCTGTTACGGGTAATCACGACGCGGGCCGCGCGCGCGCCGGAGCATTCGCCGGGGCCTGCTTCGAGCGCGTCTTCGGCCCGTGGTACTATGCGTGGACCTGCGGGCGTTACCTTTTTGTCGGGCTGCCGTGGAGCCCGCGCGAGGGGAGCCTGGCCGAGGCGGCGCAATGGCTCCAGAGCCTGCTGGCGATGAATGCAGAAGCGGAGCAGTCCCACGTGGTGGTCGGCTTCCACCACTGGGACGGCCTGGGGGCCCGCGACTCCGAGCAGTTGGGGCGCTTTGCCGACCTGTTCCGCGGGGCCGGCATCAGCGCCGCCTTGATGGGCCACTGGCACCTGGCGCGCGTCCACGAGGCGTACGGCATTCCCATCTACGTCACGCGCAACCCGGCCATGGGCAACCGGGACCTGGCTGCCGGGGGCTTCTCACTGTTCACTGCCGGGCCCGACGGCGCACTGAGGATGGAGTTCCGGACCGCCGGCTACACGCGGCTGGTGGGAGTGGTCTCACCGCCGGAGGGCGGCACGATCCCGCGCGGCAGGCACCCGCTGGCGGTCAACGTCTACGACACGTCGGTGCGCGTGCGGAGCGTGGCCGCCGCATGCCGTGACGCTCAGACCGGCAGACTGCTGCAGGAGCAGGGGCTGCGCGGCTCCGGGGGCTGGACGTGGCTGGGCGAGGTGACCCTCGAGGATGACTGGCCGGAGCAGGTCCTCCTCGAGGTCACCGTGCGCGACGAGGGCGGGCAGGCATGGGAGCCGACGCAGGTTCGCTTCACCATCGGCGGCGAGCCCGTGCCTGCACTCGTGCGTGGCAGCGACTGGCCGATGCTGCAGCGGACGCCGATGCACTGTGGCGTCAGCCCGGACGTCGTGAAGCCGCCCTTCCACCTGGCATGGGCCCACGCGACCGGCGCGGCTTTCGGGATCAACTCGCCTATCGTCGTCGACGGCGTCGTCTATGTGTCGGTCGAGAACAACACCGAACCGCGCCTGGCAATGCCGGCGGTGATGGCGCTGGACTCAGCGACTGGGGAAGAGTTGTGGACGCACCCGATGGCGGGACGGACCGTCCGCGGCACCCTGGCAGGCAGCCCGGAGGCCGTCTGCGGCCTGGCGGATGATGGGATCGTGTTCGCGCTGGACGCGGTGAGCGGGGAGCTGCTCTGGGAGCAGGCAAACCTCGTGCCGGAGCCGCCCTGGCGGGAGTTGCTCAGCAGCTCTCCGGTGCTATCCGACGGCGTGCTGGTGGCCGGAACCGGGTACGGCCTGGCCGCGTATGACGCGCGGGAAGGGATGCTGCTGTGGCAGCAGAGCGTCGTCGCTGCCGGCGGCAGGCGCTGGACGCATGACCCCTCGCCGGCGATAGCCGGAGACTCTGTGCTGCTGCCCTGGCTGTCGGTGCATGCGCTGCTGCGCCGGAGTGGTGAGGCGCAGTGGGAGTCCGTGGACCGCGGCGCCATCACGTTCACCCCGACCGTCGCCGCGGGGAAGATCATCACGGTGTGCCCCGACCCCGAGGAAAGGACGCGCTACCACCTGCAGGCCCTGGACGGCGCCTCCGGTGAGGCGCTGTGGAGAGTGCCGCTGACCACGAAGCAGCGAGGGATATACACATCGCCGGTGGCGACGGAGCAACGCGTCTATGCGTTCGATGATCACCTCCTGTACGCGGTGGACCTGCAGACGGGACAGGTGGCCTGGCAGATGCCGCTCACCGAAGCCGAGCCTGTCACGGGCAGCGCGGCGATGTCGGGCGATTACCTCCTGTACGCCCACAGTGACGGGAGGCTGAAGGCGGTCAATGTGCTCACGCAGCAGGTCGAGTGGAGCTATGACCTTGGTACCCGCGTGGACAGCTCGCCGGCGGTGTCGGGCAACGCCGTGTACGTGACTGGCCGTGACGGCACGGTATATGCGTTTGCGGGGGCGCAGTGAGCGTGTTGCAGGAGTAGTCGCGTTCCTGTCGAATACACAGATGATAGGAGACGGCCTCGGCGGGCGGGTCCTGCCCCGGCGTTCTTCATGTGTGCAATACTACCAGGAGGTGTGTCAGATGCGACGTGGTTTCACCCTGATTGAGCTGCTGGTTGTCATTGCGATCATCGCCATATTGGCGGCGATCCTGTTCCCGGTCTTCGCACGGGCTCGTGAGAAGGCCCGTCAGTCGAACTGCTTGAGCAACGTCAAGCAGTGGAGCCTGAGCGTGCATATGTACGCGCAGGACTACGACGAGA
>DPJP01000143.1 GCA_003542955.1 Armatimonadota bacterium | reverse complement strand
ACGCCGCAGACGACGCGGCGTCGCCTCGTGCGGGCCGCATCCGCGAAAGCTGCTACACAGCCCTTCACGAAGCCTGCTCGTCGTGCGATACGAGGGCACGGACAAGGATATGTGGCAGTGGCGGCGAACACGTCAGCAGGCGTCCATTGCGGTGAGGTGGTGTGGGGGATGCGCCGAGGGCTGCCGTCACTCGGGTCTGCCGTGCTCGTGACTGCCGTCGCGGCCGTGCTCGCGGGCTGCCACGGTGGGGGCGTCGACACTCCCCTCGATGACTCAGTGGCCCAGACTGCGCACGGCAGCCTGCTTGGCGACCTCAACGGCTCCGGCANNCGGCGACCTCAACGGCAACGGCAATCCCGATGTGTCTGACGCCATCGGCATTCTCCGCATTGTAGTCGGCCTCGATCCCGACGACCCCCTCGCCGACTGCGACCAGAACGGCAGCACCGGTGTCGCCGACGCCATCCTGGTGCTGCGCTGCCTTGTCGGTCTTGCCGAGTGGCCGATCAATGGGCCGCTCGCCCTCTTCACGATCTCGGCGGCCTCGGGCCGGCCCGGCGATGAGGTCGTGCTGTCGGGCTCGGGGTTCGGGTTTGGCGGCTCAGTGACAGAGGTGCTCTTCGGCGATTCCGAGGCCCCGATCATGGAGTTGGCCGGCACCACCGTCCGGGTGCTTGTGCCGATCCTCGACACGCTCGCCGGCGGCGCGTGCGACGTGACTGTGCACGTGGGCGGCGAGTCGGCGGGCCCCCTGGGGTTCACGGTGGCCGCGTTGCCCGAGCCGACCCTCGGACCCGCGGAGGTGGCGTACCGCGTCGAGAAAAGCTGCATCCACACAACGACCTTCGCCCTGGAGTCGCTGCAGGAGCTCGAGTGGGTCGACGCGAGCGCCGATCCCGACCTCGCGGCCGTCCAGGCCGAGATGGACGCTATCTTCGCGAAGATAGGGCAGGAGATTGGCGAGCTGTCGCCGGAGAATGCCGCGCTCCTGGAGGCACTCCTTCAGGAGTACGGGGTCCTTGACATCCTGCATGAACTGGGCTCACTCGAGGGCACGGGCGACGTCGGGGTCATCATCAGCGGCGCCGACCCGCCGAGCGCAGTGCCCGCCCAGGATGATCCCTACATCAAGCAAAAGCGGTACTGGCGGATCGATACCTTCTGCGGCATTGTCGCCGATCTGCACCGGGCGCTGACGGTGATCAAGGTGGTCGCCGCCCTGACAGGCGCCGGCTTGCCGGTAGCGGCAATCATCCATGCAATCGACGTCGGCCTGAACGTGATCGCCGAAGCGATCAACACGATTGTGCCGACCGACCTCGAAGAGCTACAGATTGCCGACTTCGGGCTGCCGGTCGGCGGCTCCTACAGCCCTCCGGTGGCCGGCACCTTCGCGCCTGAGCATGATCTCGTTACGGGTACCGTGAGAACGACCGTCGCCGCGTTGATGCCCACCGCGGACATCGCGGCGGAAGCCGGCAATGAGATCGTCGCGGCGGTCCTGGGCATGCTTGCCGAGGTGGGCCTGGACGAGGCCAGCGACTGGTCCACCAGCAGGCTGGAGTACCTCCGGCGGAGCATGGATGAGCAGGTCCCGATCGACATGTCGCAGTACCGCACCACTGCCATCGACCTGCTTTTCCCCTGGCTGCTTGAACTCGCCTCGACGAAGTGGAACGCGCAGGCCCTGGCCAATGCGCTCGAGCGCGCCGGTGTGCCGATCGACGCCATCACACTCTATGACCCGGTGACCGTGTCCCCGTCCGGGCGCGTCAATCTGCTGCTCGCGGACTTTGTGTTCAGCGGCGTCAGTCCCGGGCAGGCGGACGTGGAGCTGGATGGGCGTCGGTGGAAGCCGACGCCGCTGCTGAGTTGGTGGCTTGGCTTCACCGTCCCGCAGTCGCTCCCGGAGGAAAGCCGCGGCCATGCGAGGATCACAGTCACGGTCCCGACACCGGCTCCCACCGTGAACCTGACCGCGGATGCCACGAGCATCCTGCAGGGGGAGAGCACCACGCTGCGGTGGACCTCGACCAACGCCACCTCCGTGGTCGCGTCGAACTTTGGGGCGCCCTCCCCCAGCACCAGCGGGTCACAGGTCGTCACACCGATCCATACGACGACATACACGATCACGGTCCAGGGACCGGGCGGGCAGGCTACGGCCTCCGTCACTGTGACGGTGACGACGGGCGTCGGGGGCGGTATCCAGGGCACTGTGACGGACGCCTTCGGCACGGGGCTCGCGGGCGTCCGGGCCCAAACCTCGAACGGCGTAGGGACGTGGCAGGTGTGGTCGAATGCGTCTGGGTGGTACTACATACCGAGCGTGCCGGCCGGTTCGCGGGTTGTCACCTTCGCGCTCGGGGGCTTCGTGACATCGCATCAGGTTACCGTGGCAAGCGGTGGGATGGTCGAACTGAACGTGCAGTTGAGCGGTTCCAGCGCCACCGTCACTCAGCCTCCCGTGGTCACCCTCAACCCGCCGGTCGTGAATCAAGACGCCGGCACCGCGCAACTCTCAGGCCAGATCACTAACCTCGACGCCAATGTCGCGGTGCTCATCCACAATGGCAACGAGTCGCTGATCTCTGTGTCAGGTGACGGGTCATTCACTCATACTGTGGTGCTGCAGGTCGGGAGCAACCGGCTCGCGGTACGTGCGACGAACGCAGTCGCGACCACGATCAGCAACGCGTACACTGTCGACTATGATCCGGCGGCGGGTGACTTCGTCTTCCGCGTCACCCTGACGTGGGACACCGACTACAGCGACATGGACCTGCATATATGGTCACCATCGGCACAGCACTCCCGGTTCGATCACAAGTCCATCGACGCAGGGAGCCTTGATGTTGATGACACGGAGGGGTACGGCCCCGAGAACTTCACGTGCACCGCTCTGCAGGCCGGGCGCTTCCGTATCGCGGTGAACAACTACGATCTGGACGGCCAGCCGCCAACACGGTGCATCATCTCCGTGTATACGGGTTCGCGGGCCTCCAACCGCATCTCGGCGAGATATGGGCCGTACTTGCTGTCGACTCAAAACGGCAACACCGGATACCCCGTGACCGGTAACACCGACTCGTGGTGGCGTGTCTGCGATATCGATGTCTCCTCAGCTGGCACGGTGAGTTTCCAGCCCGCCGAAGCCGCCGCGCTCCCGCTGGGGGTGCTCTCGGCCTCGGCTACCGGGCGTAAGTCCAGATAGGCGGTACAGACGGCGGCGGTCTCGGCTCTCCTGAAGGGAAGGGTCCACGCAGATGGCAAAAGCGGGGAGACGGCGCAGAGGCGACAGGCTTGCGCAGCGGGCCATGGCACTTCTCGCACTCGCGTGGGTGGTCATCTGCCTGGCGGGCTGCGGATCCACAGAGCAGCAGCAGCCCGAGGTCGCGCACGAGACCGGCTCGTTCGGCGTGACCGTGCGATGGCCGGCACGTCCGGAGGGGGTGGGCACTGAACTCATCCCCCTCGCGAGCAACTCCATCACGGTCGAGATCATCCCGGACGACTTGGAGCAGGCGCCGCGGACGGTCACCATCAACCGGCCCGAAACGCATGCGATCGCGGATGGCGTCCCCGCCGGCGATGCGCTGCTGCGCGCCGGCGCCTACCCGCTGGCCGATGGGCAGGGCGTAGCGCAGGCGAGCGCCGAGCTCGGCGTGACAGTCCTGGCGAACGAATACAATGAGTGGCCGTTGATCCTCCAATCAACCATCGCATCAGTGCGGATATCCCCCAATCCGAGTTCCGTCGCGGTTGGGGACACGCTGACGCTCACCGCAACCGCGATGAATGCAGATGGGGAGACAGTGCTCGTACCCGCGACAGGCGGCTTCACGTGGGGGATCACGGAGGGCGCCGCCGCCTCGATCGAGGAGGGTGGCGTTGTGACCGGGCTTGCCGACGGCACGGCCGTGGTGCGAGCGACGGAGACGGCCTCCGCCGAGGGGGAGCGCAAGTCCGGCATCGGGGTCGTGGGAGTCTGCGGCCGGTGCGCCCCGGGCGAGGAGATGACCGGGGCCGACGGCCAGACACTCGTATGGGTGCCCACGGGCGGCTTCATGATGGGGAGTGACGAGGGCGCTCCTGACGAGCAGCCGGTTCACCAGGTGGCTCTGGATGGCTTCTGGATCGGTCAGTGTGAAGTGACCAACGCCCAGTATCGCGCGTTCTGCGATGCCACGGGGCGGCCGTTCCCCGGTGACAGCAACGAAGACGATGAGCAGCCGATACGCTACGTCAGTTGGGATGACGCACAGGCCTATTGCGGCCACTACGGCTACATGCTGCCGACGGAGGCACAGTGGGAGTATGCAGCCCGGGGGCCCACCGTGCCCGAATACCCATGGGGCGATGTGTGGGACACGCAGAAGTGCTGCAACTATGGCAACACGGGCCCCGGCGGCGGGCCCCTCCCAGTGGGCAGCTTCCCGGCCGGCGCGAGCTGGTGTGGCGCCCTGGACATGGCAGGCAATGTATGGGAGTGGTGCGCGGACCTGTATGACGAGAACTACTACCAGGCGAGCCCGCGCGTAAACCCACCGGGGCCGGACAGCGGCGGATACCAGGTGCTGCGCGGCGGCTCGTGCTTCAATAGCGACGCCCAGTACTACTGCCGCGCCGCCACCCGCGGCGTTCACTTCGCATCAACCGCGGACAGGACCTTCGGGTTCCGGGTCACAACGGCCGCCGGACGGCCCTGATCCGCGCATTCGCACAGGACAACTCAGCCACATTCCGGCAGGCGCCCTAGCCTGGCTGTCGTCAGCGCAGAAGGACATGTGCTCGCCCTGTCGAACATGCACCGGCGCGTTGAGTGCGGTGAGGGGGTACGTCGAATGCGTCGGCCCTTGCCATCCCGATGGCTACTGGTCTCGGCTGCCGTTGCTCTCTTGAGCCTTCCCGGCTGCCACGGCGGCAATGATGATATCACTCCCGCAGGTCTGGAGGTCGGCTCGGCGCAGGATGGCCTGCTCGGCGACCTCAACGGCTCCGGCACGCCCGATGTCGCCGACGCCGTCGGCATCCTCCGCATCGTTGTCGGCCTCGACGCCGATGATCCTCTCGCCGATTCCGACCAGAACGGCAGCACCGGCGTCGCCGACGCCATCCTGGTGCTGCGCTGCCTTGTCGGGCTTGAGCAATGGCCGATCGGCAGCGTCGGGCTGGTGCTCTACTCGATCTCCGCTGAGTCCGGCAGGCCCGGCGACGAGATTGTGCTGTCGGGCTCGGGCTTCAAGGCGGAGGGCTCCCTCACTCAGGTGCTGTTCGGCGGCTCTCAGGCCCCGATTCTCGAACTGGCAGGGACCAGCATCCGCGTGCTGGTGCCCTTCGTCGGCACAATCTACGGCGGCAGCCGCAACGTCACCGTACACGTCGGCGGCGAATCGACCCGCTCCATTCCATTTACGGTCAACGCCCTGGCTGAGCCGGTGCTCTCCTATGATGGGTTGGCATCATGCGTCGAGACCAACTGCCTGCGCACTTCGGCCTTCACGCTGCAGGCACTCCAGCAGATGGCGTGGGTGGACGCCGGCGATGCCCCGGACATTGCGGCCGTGGATAGTGAGATCAACGCCATTTTCGGCAAGATTGCCCAAGAGATCAATGGCCTGCAGAGCGACGAGATAGAGCTGCTCGAGGCGCTGCTGCAGGAGTATGCCGTCATCGACATCCTCGAGCAGCTCGGCGCCATCAGCGACACGGGTGACGTGGGCGTGATCATCAGCGGCGCTGGCGCGCCTGCCCCGGCGCAGTCGGCCAACTACGCCACTCACTACATCTACTGGAAGCTCGACACCCTCTGCGGGCTGATGGCAGATGTGCACAGAGTGCTCGGCGTCGTCAAGCTGGTCGCCGCGGCCACCGGTATCGGCCTGCCCATTGCGGCCATCGTGCACGCCATCGATGTCGGCGTGAACTTGATTGCCGAGATCATCAACATGGTCATCCCGACCGACCTCGAGGCGCTGCAGATGTCGAGCTTCGGGCTGCTGGTCGGCGACTCGCACAGCCCGCCGGTGACAGGCACGTTCGCCCCCCAGAGAGACTTCGTCACCGGCACCGTTCGCGTGACGGTGGCGCTGCTCATGCCGATATGGGAGGACGCGACCGGCATCAGTGATGAGATCATCACACGCGTGTGCAACATGCTCGCGGACATCGGCCTGCACGAACTGAGCATATGGTCTACGAGCCGGCTGCAGGGCCTGCGCCGGAGCCTGGACACCCAGGTGCCCGTTGATATGTCCCTGTACCGCGTGACCGCCGTCGACCTCGTGCTTGTGGCGCTTCTGCAGTCGGCCTCGCCGTTCTGGGACGGGCACGCGCTGAACAACGACCTGGAGCGCGCAGGCGTGCCGGTAGGCGCCATTACGCTCTTCGACCCGATCAGCGTCTCGCCGACCGGTCGCGTCAACTTCAGCCTCGCCGACTTCATCTTTGCGGGCATCGGCGCGGGTGATGCCGATGTCGAGCTGAATGCCTACCGCTGGAAGCCGACGTCACTTTTCAGTTGGGGACTGGGCTTCACGCTGCCCCAGTCTCTGCCCGCGGAGAGCCGGGGCCACGCGACGATCACGGTGACGGGGCCGGCGGCGCCGACGGTGAACCTGACGGCGGACGCCACAAGTATCACTCGCGGTCAGAGCACGACACTGCGCTGGACGTCGACCAATGCCACATTCGTCGTCTCATCGAACTTCGGAGCGCCGGAGGACAGTGTCACCGGCTCGCAGCTCGTGACGCCGACGGCGACCACGACATACACGATCACGGTCGGGGGCCCGGGCGGACAGGCTACGAGTTCCGTCACGGTGACGGTGACGGGCGGAGGCGGCGATCCCGGCGATGAGACGACAGGCCCTGACGGCCAGACGCTCGTGTGGGTACCGGGCGGCAGCTTCATGATGGGGAGCACCGAGGGCTACATCGACCAACAGCCGGTGCACCAGGTCACGCTCGATGGCTTCTGGCTCGGCAAGTGCGAAGTGACCAACGACCGCTATGCGGCGTTCCTCACCATGGCGCAGCCTGCTGACGTGTCCCAGTGGCTCGACGTTAGCTCAGAGTACTGCCAGATTGAGCAGGTTGGGGCCTCCTACCAGGCCAAGGCGCAACTCGGGCAGTACCCCGTGGTGACGGTCACGTGGCACGGGGCGACGGCCTACTGCGCCCAGCACGGCTACTCGCTGCCAACTGAGGCACAGTGGGAGTATGCCGCTGCCG
>DPJP01000376.1 GCA_003542955.1 Armatimonadota bacterium | reverse complement strand
AGGCCAATGCGACGCTTCAGCCGGGGGATACGGCCGTGTTCCTGCCGGGCGAGTATCCGGGCAACATCGCGCCGGAGACGTCAGGCGACGCGGAAGCGCCGGTTGTTTATCGCTCCGCCGAGCCGCTGGCCGCCGTGCTCACAGTCGGCTCCGGATCAGCGATCGCGCCCAATGGTCGCGGCTATATCAGTGTCGAGGGCTTCCGCATCAACGCCGGGGGCGCGGGCTGGGTGTCGGCGAGCAACTGCCACCACCTGACGATCCAGGGCTGCGTCATGCGGAACGCCGGCCCGACAGCCACTGTTGCCAACTCCGAGCAGGTGCGACTGATCGACAACGTGTTCAGCAAAGACCGCGTCAACGGCAACATGTGGAACATCCTCGAGTGCTCATACGTGCTGATCGAGGGCAACTCGTTCGAGCGCGTCGGTCACAGCCCAATCCAGATAACAACATCACGCAACATCATAGTGCGCGGCAACTGCTTCCAGAACCCCTGGGGCCGGAATTACGAGTTCTGGGCGTCGGGCAGGCTGCTGGTCGAGGGCAATATCATCACGCGTGCCCGCGATAGCGGGTACTCGGCCGACAGCCGCGCGAAGAACCTCTATATCGACAGCATCTTCCGCTTCAACCGCGTCTTCGGCAACCTGCACACGCCGCTGAACTCCGGCAGCTACATGCCGATGGGCGCGGCCCCCACCAAGTACTTCCGGGAGCCATTCAGGTTGATGAACTCCCGCATCTATCACAACACGCTGGTGGGTAACCTCGGGCACGCGTGGGAACTCAACGGTCTGGCAATCAGCTCCAACGAGCTTGCCAACAACGCATTTGTCCGCAACGACTGGACCGGCGGCAATGTGCAACTTACCTACGGCAGCGATGTCAGCCGCGATAACCGCGTGCGCGGCAACCTGTTCCGGGGCACCGAGCCCAACCAGCCGGTGATCGACTTTCGCCGCGAGATTGTGACGGTCGCGGACGCTGAGAAGAAGACGCCACTGCTGCAGGGGTTCTGGTCCGAGTTCCAGGACAATATCGATGCAGAGCCGGGCTTCATCAATGCGGAGGCCAACGACTTCCGCATCAGTGCCGACAGCGCCTGCATGGACGCCGCCGTGCCGCTGGCCCTGGCAATCGGCGCGGGTAGCAGCCGCGAGCTGCCGGTCACGGATGGCCGGGCCTTCTCTGATGGCCTTGGCATCGAGAGTGAGAAGGGCGACTGGATCGCAGTCGGCGCCGGCGACAACCTCGCCCGCATCGAGCGCATCGAGTTGCGATACTATCTCCCTGCCCTGCTGCACCTGGACCGCGAGGTGACGTGGACTGACGGCATGCCTGTGAGCCTGCCGTGGAGCGGGGAAGGGCCAGACATCGGGGCATTCGAGCATGGCGGCATGCACCCGTCGCGGGTCGTGGCATTGGCAGACCCTCCATACCCGGTACCCGGACAGCCGGTGCGCTTCAGCCTCGATACGTTCGGGAAGACTCTGGCCTCCGTCCGCTGGGACTTCCGGGACGGTACATTCTCCGACGAGCCATCACCGGAGCACGCCTGGGATGAGGCCGCCGACCATGGTGTCATCGTCCGCTGCGAATTCGACAACGGCGAGCGCGGCATGGATGTGGTGTTCGTCGGTGTCGAGGAACCTCGTGCGCCCGGCGCGCCGCTGGTGCAGGCGGACTTCGAGCCACAGACGCAGGCGAGCCACTGGGGCTACCAGTTCAAGTTTTACCGCAGTTGGCTCACAGGCTATGAGCACGTCAAACGCGAGACGGGGGAGGGCATGTGTATGCGGCTGTTCCGGGAAGCCGGCAAGGATAACCGCGCAGCCGGAGCCGTCGCCCCCGGAGCCTGGGTGATCGACGAGTTCCCCATCGTCCGCTTCAGCTACCGTATCCCACCCGGCGTGGCGGTCGCCCCGTGCGTGGAGTCATTCGCCGCGCCCAGCGTGCCGCGCGGCTGGGTGCTCGGGGGCACCGACGCGCGCAGCACGGAGAACTACATAGCGGTCGAAGGTCCACGACTCATCGATGATGACCAGTGGCATGAGGCGACGATCGACCTGCGCGCAATCCGGGACGTGACGCCCGGCACGAGGTATCTCTACCGCTTCATGTTCCTGTGCAACTGGAAGGAAGACAAGGGCCAGCAGTTCCGCTTCGATGACTTCGAGATAGCGGTCGAGTAAGCGCCGCGGACCGGGCGGCGTGCCTCACCCGCAGGCATGCCGGAAGTGCGCAGCATCCTCGTTCAGGATGTCTCAAGCGTGACCAGACATGCCCGGACACCGTGTCCGTCAATCTCGGTTACGCGGAAACGCAGTTGCTGATACACGACTTCATCGCCGACTATCGGGGGGCGGTTCAGGAGCGTCAGTACAAGCCCGCTGACGGTGTCGACCTGGTCGTGTTCGAGTGCGACGTTCAGGACCTCACCGACCTCCTCGATCCGAGTCGTTCCGGTCACCTGGAGACAGCCCGCCTCATGCCACTCAATGTCGCACGCCGTGGTCGTCTCGTCTATGTCTCCGACAACTTCCTCAAAGAGGTCCTCAAGCGTGATGATGCCGGCCGTGCCACCATGCTCATCCATCACCACCACCAACTGCGCATGGTGCTCACGCATGGCGGCCAGAATCATGTCAAGGCCCGCTGTTTCCGGAAGGTACGGGGCGCGTCGAATACTGTCCTTTCGCAACGCGTTGCCCGCGTGGAGTAGCGGGAACATGTCCTTGATGTGGATCGTGCCGATGATATGGTCCAGATCCCCCTCATACACCGGATAGCGGGTGTGGCGTGACTGGCGGATGGCAGCCAGTATCTGTTCAGACGTCGACTCCAGAGACAGGGCAGCAACACGTACCCGCGGGACCATCACCTCGCCGGCAGTCAAGTCGCCGAACCCAAACAGCTCCTTCATCACTCTGCACGCTTCGCCGCAGAGCAGACCGCCCTCCTCGCTCTCGCGCACCAGGTACTCGATCTCATCTGCGGTGTGGTAATGACTGGCTGAGAAGTCACGCGCTATGCCTATCAGCTTCAGCATGCCATTGCCAATACCATTCAGAGTGACCACCAGTGGATAGAGCAGATACTGGATGACTGACATCACCGGCGCAATTGATAGCGCGGTCCGGTCGGCGTAGATGAGGGCGAGCGACTTCGGTACCATCTCCCCGATGACGATGTGGAAGTATGTCAGGATTGTGACCGCGAGCACACTCGCGAGGGCATGCGCGGCGACCCACCGGTAGGCTCCCAGCGCATTGAGACCGTGCGCAATCCACTCGGCGAGCACGTGTTCACCGTACATGCCAAGCCCCAGACTGGCCAATGTGATCCCCAGCTGCGCCGTCGCGATGTACCGATCCTGGCGACGTGGGTCATGTATGATTCGCCGCACATGACGCGCAACCGGCTGCCCCTCCGCCGCCAGCCGCTCGATAGTGGCGCGGGGTACGCCGACGATAGCGAACTCCGCCGCGACGAACAGCCCGTTGAGAAGAATTAGCACAATAATAACGATGATAGGGATGACGTATTCCACGACTACATCTCCCCCCCGAGTGGCGGAAGCGGTGTGATCAACACTGAGCCGACTACATGGTCAGCCACGCTCTCGATCTCGACCTCAACTCCATGAATGGTGACCCGCTCGCCCGATGCAGGGATGCGGCCGAGGAGTTCTATCACATAGCCCCCTACCGTCGTCGCCTCGCCCTCCCAGGCGACGCCGGTCCATTGCTCAATGCCATCCACGTGCTGCAGCCCGGGCAGGCGCACACGGCCGTCGGGCAGTGTTTCCGGCTCTGGTTGGTCCTCCTTGAGTTCGTCACCAACCGGGCCGAGCAACTCCGTCAGAACGTCCTCTACCGTCACCAGCCCTTCCACCCCACCGTACTCGTCAACGACAATGGCCTGGTGGCTGCGCTGTTCCCTCAGCGTGGCCAGAAGGCGATCCGCGGTGACGGACTCGGGCACGAATACCGCGGGGCGCATCACTTCGGCAAGATCACTCAGGCCGCCGGGCTCGAAATACCGAAGCATCAGGTCCTTTGCGTGAAGGATGCCGACGATTTCATCCATGGTCGCGGAGTATACGGGTACGCGCGTGTAGGGTCCTTCTCCCACCTGGGTGAGAACGTCATCCAGCGGTGTATTCATCTCCACGGCCATGACCTGTCGACGGGGTACCATCAACTCTCGGGCGGTGCGCTTCGTCAGGCGCAGCGCCTCGTGCAGGCGATCGTGTTCATCAGGCTCGAGCAGGCCGCCGTCACGGCTCTCCGCGATGAGCAGGGCGATCTCATCCGGCGAGTGGATGTGACGGTGTCCGCCGTACGGTACGCGAAGCCACTTGAGCACTGCGATACCGCTCCCATTGAGCACGGCGATAGACCAGGAGAAGAGGCTGAGGGACCAGCGCATGGGCAAGGCCGTGTAGAGCGAAGTCTGCGTTGAGTACTGCAGGGCGACTGACTTTGGCACCAGTTCGCCGAGGACCATCTGGACGACTGTCAGCCCCACGAGCACGACCACCGCAGACGTGGATTGTGCCGCTACTGCCTGCAGACCACCCCATTGGGCAAAGACAGGGGTGAGCTTGCCTGCGAGATGCGCCTGTCCGAAGGCTCCTAGCACCAAGCTGGAGATCGTGATGCCGATCTGGCATGCGGCAACGTACCGGTCGAGCTTGGCGGCATCCTCCAGTGTGGGCAGGAGGCGGCGCGCGGATGCATTGCCGTCGTCTGCCAGACGACGAATCCGGCTTCGCCGCACACTGACGGCCGCGAACTCGGCGGCGACGTAGAAGGCGTTCACAACGATGAGTACGGCGATGACCAATCCAGTATAGAGCATCGTGTCTCCTGCAACCCATCAGCGACGCGACTCACAGCAGACCCTCGACAGCCGATATCGCGACGCGACTCCCGTGGTCATGATACCATAGCCGCCGGAAGCGGCAAAGCTGCCTCCATCCTGCTCGCCCGGGCCGGGGCTCCCGAATGCAGGGCAACAGCGACGCAGACAACTCGCCACCGCCATAAGGACTCGGCGCCTACCGCAGCGCTTCCAGCCCCGCCACCGCAGCATCCGCCCAGCGCTTGCCGGTGCCCCTTGGCGCGCGCACATGCCGGCACAGCCGCGTCTCGTAGCTCCCCTCATCGAGCGCCTGGTCGGTGGCCACGTACCCCACCGTGTCATTGGCGATGCCGACGTTCATCGTCTGGCCGAACGGCGAGCGGCTCTTGATATCGAGCCCGATCTCGGTGAAGACCTCGCCCGGCAGGCCCACGATCGCCAACTCCCCGATTCGCATGGTGTGGATCGGGATCTGCCACTGTGAGGGCATTTCGGCACAGAGCACCAGCTCGCGCGCATAGATCCACTCGCTGTCAGACCAGTTTTCGCCAGCATCGAAGAGCGCATGGGCCGCGGCAAGCTCCTCGGCCGAGGGGCAGCGGCCGGGGAAGTCTACCTGCGTGATGGTAGCGCCGAGCGCCACGTCGTCGCTGAAGTTATCCTCGCGCAGGCTGCTCCAGACGCGCCAGGCCTCTCCGGCGACGACGTTGGCGACGCGCTCGATCTGGTGGGTCGGGTGGAGGCTCTGCCGGGGCGGGGCGCCGGCGTTGATGTTGTTGACATCCCCGAAGGTGCCGTTGGCCATCGGGCAGATGAAGTCCGCCCCCGCGCAACGGTTCAGAGACCGGCCGAAGGCGGCGAAGTAGTCCGCGCAGATGGACGTCCCGGCGCTGGTCCCCACGTAGTGCAGGCTCAGATTCCCCATTGCCGCGATGGGCCGCCCCTCGGGCGAGCGCAGGACCATCAACCCCAGTTGCGGATCGGTGGGCCCCGCGGGTCGCACCGCATCGGGGTTCTGGTGTCCCGGATTCATCCGCACGCTCCCGTCCTTCATGTGCCAGCGGCGGTTGTGCACCTCGCCGGCGCATGCGCCGGCTCCGTGAGCGAATTCCGCGGGCTCCATGCGGTTGAAGGCCATTGTGAAGGCATCGGCGATGCGGGGCGCGACCCACTCGCCGTAGCCCTCCTCCGTCGGAGTCCCGAGCGCGCCGACGATGGCTGGTCCGGTATGCGTGTGGGTCCCGGCTATGAGTACATGCTCCGCCGGGACGCCCGTGCGCTCGGTGATGATTGCCTTTGCGGCATCGACCACATCGCCGGGCACGACGATAAGGTCGCAGATGACGAGCCCCAGCGTCGTTCCCCCGTTGGATATCGCGATGGCCTTTGCATGAAGCGGGTCAATGATATCGGTTGCCCGGCGGTCGTTGAAGTATCCACACATGTGGACGCCGAGACCGGGGGTGATGTCAACCTGTGCGGCTCCGGCTGTCAAACCGGCCATGATAGCCTCCTGTGATTGCGGCATGCAACTGGCGACAGTGCGCGTCGCGGCCTATTCGCGCGCAGGTTCCGGAATCCTGCCCCGCTCAATGTGAGGCCGGGGCTTCGGCGGCGCATCCAATTCGCAGTGCCGGCCTGCTACTGCGCGAGCCGGACAACGACCGACTGATCGGCGGCCACACCCCCGACGGTCTGCACGGCGCCGCCCGGCCAGAGTATCTCCAGATCAACCGGCCCCCCGTGCGCACCGAGGCCGAAGTGGAGCACCAGGTCGTTCTGGTTCCCCTCCCCGGTGCCGGCCTCGACCTGTCGCGTGAGCACCGTATCGTCCAGAAGGATTCTGACCTGCGCCCCGATGGCCGACCGGTTGACCGCCGCCCCGTCACCCTCGAGGCGGACCTTGAGCCAGTGATTCCCGGTCCCCTGGTTGACGAACAGCTTCCCGCCGCCGATCAGGTCGAGGTCGCCATCGTTGTCGAAGTCGGCCCAGGCAGCCTGGTAGGTCGGTGGCAACTCGGCCACGCCGGCCTCGGCCGTCGCATCAGTGAGTGCGAACGCGCCATCATTGCGGAACAGCACCGGGTAGTTCTTCACCCCGAATGAAGCCGAGCCGTAGACGGTGGTGAAGAACAGGTCGAGGTCGCCGTCGTTATCGTAATCCCCGAGCGCGGGGCTGGCGTACGATTCCTGGTAGAACACTCCGCAGGTGCCGAGGTCCTCGAAGACCCACGCATTGTCCGCCCCCATGTTCCGGAGGATGCGCGACTTCGGCTGATCGCCACGGCTATCGCGGTGGGCGAAGTTGCCGGCAAACAGGTCGATATGGCCGTCATTGTCAAAGTCGCCCCAGCACGAGCCGATCGAGTGCCCGCCGTCGAAGCCCTCGGAGGTGGCCACCGCGTTGTAGACGCGTGACGCATCCGTGAGCGTGCCGGCACCGTCGTTGACCCAGAGGATATTCGGCTGCAGGCGGTAGTTGGATACATAGATATCCAGGTCGCCGTCTTCGTCGAAGTCGCAGGCGGTGACGCCACGAGCGCGGTAGCGGCTCTCGGCCCATGCGAGGGTGAAGGACTGCCCCTCCTGGTTCATCAACACCATGTCCGGGTAGGTGATACCGGCATCCCAGTCTTCGTAGCCGCCCACATACAGGTCCACGAAGCCATCACCGTTGAGGTCGCCCCAGCAGGCCCCCCGCGAGACGCATTTCGGCACATCGCCAAGCGGCGCCTCAGTGAAGCGCTGCCCCGCCTCGTTCCGATACAGCTTCATCGCCGACCATGAGAACAGGTCGACGAAGCCGTCATTGTCGAAATCCGCCGCGATGACCGTGCCCAGGCCCTCGGCAAGCTTGCTGAAGCTCTGCCCCGCCTCGTTGCGCCAGACTACGCCGCCCGTGCACAGGTCGGTCCAGCCGTCATTGTCGACATCCACCCAGCAGGCCGCGGAGTTGGCCGGGGTCAGCCCGAGCGGCTCGCTTCGCTCCTCGAAGACCACTGCCGGCTGCGCTCGGGCGAATCCGCCGCCCAGTATGACCAGAAGCGCGACCAGTCGCGGCAGAGCCTGCCCTGCCGACAGGCGAATCCCAGACCCAACGTGCCCATTCATCTTGACCATCACGCCGTTCCTCCCCACGTAGCCGGCCGTTGTGTGCGGCCGGCAGCTACCCGTTATCCTCGACGATGACCCTCGACGGGTCGGTCGCCAGTGTCGGCGCCGTGCCCGCGCCAAGCGTGAACCACAGGTCCTCACAAACCCCCGTCGACGCCCCGGTGATGCGGAACGACCAGACCTTCCCGACGTTGTCGGCAGTCAGCGGGAGCTTCACCTGCACTGTGTCTCGATCCGCCCCGGTCTCTTCCTCGGTGACGATGGTTCCATCCGGGTCGCGAACGGTCAGCCTCCCGGTTTCCCCCGGCGCGTCAGTGCGCAGGCTGATCGAGGCCATCTCGACGCCGTCGAGCACATAGAAGTACAGCCACGGCGTGACGCCCAGGAAGTGCGGCGTGCGGCCGACGAGCGCGACGTGCTGGTTGTTGATGCGGGCCGCGCAGGCGTTGCTGCTCGAGTTCATCACCAACACGTGCGTACCGTCCTGCTCGGCGACGAAGTCAATCGCGGCGTTCTCCTCGACCGAGGCCGATCCTTCCAGCACCGTCTTGCCTGCCGGGTCGAGTATTGCCCAGGCCGTCGGGTTCAAGTACCGTCCCAGACGCCGAACGACGACCTCCCCCGTGAGCTTCTCGCCCCGCTTAAGTAGAACCGCCATCGCGTGCGTCCCACGCAGCGCCGGCGCAGCATCGGCAACCCCATCGGGCATGGCTTCGTCGGACACAGGGCGCATCAGTGCACCCGCGAACTCGGCCATGTTGTCCGGCAGCGCCGTGGGCTTGTACTGCATAGCGGCGCGGTGCCGGACGAAGTCGATCGACAGCCTCTGCCCCGCCTCGATGTCATCGACCATTGCGGACAACTGCTCGCGGCGCTCCTTCGTCGGCTTCTCCGAGTAGGCGCGCGCAAGCAGCATGTAGTCGAAGGCCTCGCGAACCATCGCCACGCGGGCCTTCTGCTTGTCAGTCACCGTGAGACCTGCGGCGGTGTCGAGCTTCGCGGCAAGCGCATCGAGGTCATCCTGAGTGAAGAATGCGCCGCGGTCACCACGACTGCGACACGTCGTGACGATAGTCTCACTGTAATCGCGCATTGCGGCCGCGGCCGGGCCGTACAGCCCGCCGTACCAGTCCTCGAGCAGCGGCTCGAGCGGCTGATCGGCATCCCACATCAGCTTGGCGGCCAGGAAGTAGTTCAGCCCGCCGGCCCCGTAGTCGGGTATCGATTCGGAGTTGACGCCGATGACGTTGTGGGCCTTGAAGTAGGGCATATCCGCGGCGAGGCTGTAGGCGCCGACATCACGGGCGATCACATCGGTCGCTCCGACGAGCGTGGTGAAGTACTCGCGAACGAAGATCTTCCCCGCGACCTTCATCCAGCCATCCATCACATCCCTGAAGGCGGCGTTGAGCTTGCAGTCGGGATCCTCGATTGCGTGGATGTTGCACCAGCACCAGCCGTAGTGGGCGACGGCGGTGACGACATTGGGGTGCGCCTCGACGTCTGTCGGCGGCTCGACGGCCCCCGCGTAGGCGTACCAGGCCACACACTTGTCGGGGTGCTTCTCGGCCAGCTCCTCGGCGACGGCGTTGGCAAACAACAGCATCCGCCGGCCCTTCCCGCGGTTGGCGTATTCGCGGTACTCGGGCGGGTCCTGGGCCTTGCACGCATCACACTGGCACCAGCCGTAGCCGTCATTGGGGCTCAACGAGTAGGTGTAGGCATCCGGGTTTTCGTCGAAGTAGGCGATCGCGGCGTCAGTCGCCAGTTGGATGACCTCGGGGTTGCTCGTGCACGGCTGCCAGTTGTGCGCCTGGCTCTCCGGGGGCACGACGCGTTGTCCGTCAATCAGCGGGTAGTACTCGGGATGCGCCTGGCCGAACCGGGTCACAGGCACGATGCGCATGAGATTGTGGCCCATGGCAGCCCTGACCCCACCCATCTTCGCCTTGCGCTGCCAGTCGACATAGAGGCCGCGCTGCCAGCCGGGGCGTCCCCCATACGCCCACCAGACGTTGCGGTGGATGAAGTCAGGCGACTCGATGCGGTCGAGGGCCGGGAGTGTCAGCGTGTCTGTCTCGGGCACGTTCTCTCCCAGGTCGCCGGGGAAGAAGAACCGGCAGCCCAGCTCCTCGAGCAGCTCGTAGGCCCCGAACCACAGGCCGGGCATGTCGACGGCGACGACGGCGACGGAGTTCTCGCCGGTGCGCAGGAGGAAGCTCTCCGCCGGAAGCTCCGGCGCCCCGACGATGATGCCGTCATTGATCAGATCATCGACCAACCCGAGCACAATGCGGGCTCCGGCAGCCGACGCCATCGGGTCGGTACTGATCGACGGCTGCGAGCCGCTCATGGCGGTGATGTACTCGGCCAGTTCGGCGGCAACGGGCGCAAGCGCCTCGGCATCGCCCAGCGTGACGATGGTTGGCGGCGGGGCCCCCGGCGCAACGAGCGTGACGTCGGCCAAGGCAGCCGACAGGGCGATAGTCATCAGCACGAGCGTGAGCACAACCGCGGGCACCCTGCGCATGTCGATCACCTGAGTTGTGAAGTCGGCTGCCGCCTGATCGGGCGGGAGCACAGACGCCCGTGGCCGGCTGCCACACACGGTAATCTGTTCACCACCGGCAACGGGGTTCCTTCCGAGGCGTGATCTCAAGCGGCACCCGGGTGCCGAGTAGCTACTGCCCCCCGCCACATAGGCGACTTGCGCCGCCGGTCACAAGA
This sequence comes from Armatimonadota bacterium, assembly GCA_003542955.1. Lineage (GTDB taxonomy): Bacteria > Armatimonadota > Zipacnadia > Zipacnadales > UBA11051 > UBA11051. The sequence continues at coordinate 1,469 of DPJP01000376.1, read as the reverse complement.
CCAGGCAGCATGTCCACCGCAGGAGTGATGCCCCTCTCTCCGACCTCACTCCGCCGCCAACGGCGGGCGGTACACCCGGAAGGCCGCCACCGGCACCGGACCGTCGCCGTTGGGGGTCAATGTCAAGGTGTGCGCGGCGTTGCTCAAGCCCTGGACGAGCGTGGTCACGTATTCCCTCGCCGGGTCATCGGTTACAGGCGCGTTGTATGGATCGACAAACAGCGGCACCGTCTGCCAGGTAACCTGGTAGCCCCCCGGCATGGTGGCCTTCTGGTACCTCAGCGACCAGTTGACCATCCACATCCCCGGTTCGATGACGACGCGGCCGGAGTTGGAGACGAAGCGCGTCTTGTGGTCGCCCTCACCATCGGGCCCTGTCTTCGAGCCACTGATCGAGTAGCGGAGGACATCGTTCTCGACATCGCACTCGAGTATCGTCGCGGTCCACTCCTCCGCCTGCAGCGGCGCCTCGTGGTCGATGCGGCTGATGGCGGGCCTGCCCATGACGGGCGTCACACTGGGGCGGGCATGGTAGAACAGCTGCCCCGACTCTGCCGGGGGCGCCCCGTCTATCAGCACACGCGCGGTGCCCGGCGCCTGCTCCTCCGTGTGCCGGGCGATAGCGTCGATGCGATTGCCCTCGAAGGTCAGGCTCAGGGAGCCGTCCTCCCCCACGGTAACGCGCTCATCATCCACGGGCACGTCGGTGACCAGCTTCTCCCACGGCTCGGTTGGGAAGCTGGCGTCGTAGCGAAGATGCGGCATTACAAATTGAGCGATCAGGAAGTTGCCCAGTTCATCCGGATGCACGGTGTCGCGGATGGTGTCCTTGACCGCCAGCCCGTGCTCGGCGATGTAGCGCTGGATCCCCGTGCGGACATCCGCAAGCTCGAGCCCGTGCTCGTCGGCGAGGCGGAAGTAGAGGTCTGAGATAGCCTGATCCTCGGCATCGACCTTGAGCACATCGGGATGCAGGGGGTCGCCGTCTGCAGGGACACTGCCCGGCCAGCGCAGGTTGCTCGTCCAGAGTAGTATCTCGGCGGTGGTGCGCTGCCGCACGCGGCCGATGATCGCTTCCTGCTCGCCGGTCTCCACCCCGCTCCAGACGTGGAAGATGAGCAGATCCGGGTAGTAGTGGTAGAGGTCATACTCGGCGGTCTTGATGAGCATCGGGCCGCCGTAGCCACCGATGGCACGGTTCTCGATCTCGAGGTCCGCATGTGGGTAGCTCTCACGCAGATGGGCCGCGACCGTCTGCCACCACGGATTGAGTGTGACCGACTGGCCGTAGAACAGCACCCGCACACGGTTGCGCTTCTGGGGCGTGCTTGTCGCGAGCAATGTCATCGTGCGCTGGATTCCGGCGCCGAACTGACTGATATCCTCCGGCGGCGGAGGCGGGTCGAACTGCTCCGCCGCGCCGGCGGCTCCCGGTAGGAATGAGGCCACAATCAACCACCACCACATCG
>DPJP01000452.1:3320-5743 GCA_003542955.1 Armatimonadota bacterium | reverse complement strand
GAGCCGTCGCCGAGCCGTCACTGATTACAGTCACTACGGGCCGCTCCATTGCTTCGCGGGATTACGGTTTTCCCGGCCGTCAGTGCCGGCCGTTGTGCGCTCGCAGCCTATCTGAAGGAGCCACCGGCAACCATCCCGGTTTCGACGTCGTCTTCTTCCATCCTGCGTGCCTCGGCCGCCCGCTCCCGCTCTCGTTCGTGCACGAGTCGCATCGTGGCAGCCGAGAACAGCCAGAANNNNGGCACGCATGTCATCGCGGCGGTCATGCCTGCAAACATGTAGTGATCGCGCTCATCCTCGGCAGCCCGTGTGGCTCTGACCATCCCCGACATCGTCACCCAGAGCGTCCACAGCCAGAAGAATGTTCCGGGAATACCTATTTCGGTCAATGCCCGGCCGAACTCATTCTCGACCCACTCGACATCTTTTGCCGCCGCCTGTTGTGTCAACTCACCAAAGATGCGGCCGCTGCCGGCCCCGGTCGCTACGCCGTAGCCGAGCGGATGCTCGCTCACCTGCTTGATGGCCGTCTCGAACGGGTCTGATANNGATACGCGGGCGATGGCGATCCGCATGCTGCTGGTTTCGCGCAGGCGCTCGGCTCCCGCCTGCGCGACCGGCGCCAGGTAGAACACTGCGAGCGCCGCTCCGGCGCCGACGATCGGCAGGAGCAGCGCCCTGCGCCGTGCCAGCCAGAGGAGCATCAGCAGCCCGAAGAAGATACCGTACAGCGCGCCACGCGTGCCGGATGCGACAATGCCGCCGGCTGCGAGACCCGCCAGCGCCACCAGGCCCACTCGTGGCACGAGCTTCTGCGGGGACATCGCCTGGCTGAGGCAGAGCAGTGCGACAATCGCACAGAAGCCGCCGAAGGTGTGGGGGGTATTGAAGAACGATGTCGCCCTGCCGCCGAACCACTGCGCATGCGCCGCGAAGCCCCCAACAGCTCCGAGGTGTCCGTACCCCATGACACTCTGGTAGATCCCGTAGAGCGCCGCGGGGATGGATACGGCGATCAGAAAGCGAATCAGCCGCAGCGCCTTCTCGCGGGTGTTGAACACGTAGTAGGCAGGGAAGTAGAGCGGCATCCACAGTATCCAACTGCGCACCCCGGCCAGGGCCAGGCGCAGACTGCGTGTGGAGGTAGAGAAGACCATCGCGCCCACATAGCCGAAGAACAGCAGCATTGGTGTAGTCACGCGCTGCGAAAGCCAGGAGAAGTCGTGGCTGCGCAGGCTGTTGTATATCAGGTGAAGGACGATCAGCGCAAGCACGGCATCCTTGGCGGCCAGCGTCAGAAGCGACGGCGCGAGCGCCTTGTAGATGCCCTCGACCAGTGCCAGGCCCAGGAGGACGAAGATGGCGACATCGAGCGACATCAGACTGCCCAGGATGCCACCTACCGCGAGGATCACCACGAGGCTCTGCCACACACTGCCGGTGATACCGAGGGCAACCAGACCGGCGCCCACACCAATGCCTCCGGCGAGGGTGGCGATATTGATGGCCGCATTGACTGCTCTGCGGATGCGCACGATTGCCCCCGGAACGGTGCTGGTACGCGGCTATTGTAGCATATATCGCGCCAGTTGGGCTCGCTCATGCTCTATCGACCGGATGCAGTGAACACTGAACGCCGCGCGCGAGTCGGTAGGTCAGACAGCGGCGCATACGCCCACGGCGGCCGGACGCTCTCGGGGATGAAGGACTTGGCCGGGGGATTCCCTATCGCTATAATGGGCCTGTGGCACAGATACGTTGGAGAGGTGACAATCATGCGCACAATGCTCATACTCGTCGGCTGCCTGCTGAGCGTCGGCATGGTCGCTGCCGCCGATGAGATCGTGTCGGTGTATGTTGATGGCAAGCAGGTCGCCTTCAAGCCGGATGCCCGCGTCCGTGACGGGAAGGCGTACGCTCCCCTTCGGGAGACTTCAGAGGCATTGGGCTCCGAAGTCCAGTGGAACGCTCAGGCTCAACTCGCCGTCATCTGCCGCGGCAGCGCCTGTGTACCGATCAAGAAGAGCGACGGCATCATCGTGAACAACCAACTCCTGGTTCCGCTGCGGGTTCTGGGTGAGGCGCTGGGAGCGAAGGTCGCCTGGGATGCCGCGGGGCGCGCCGTGAGGATTGCCTCGCCGCCCAAGTTCGCGCACTGACCGGAGCGCGCGTGCCGGGGCGATGACGGTTTCTCAACTGCCTGCAGGAGTCATCTGATGTACTACTTCAGGTGTATCGTCGGCGCTGCTCTGCTCGGGNNGACGCTTCACTTCGTCACGGGACAACAGCGGTTCGGGGCCGGGGATGGGCTGGGAATACTGATGACCGCGGGGATGGCGGTCCTGCTCTTCGCCCCGGCGCTTGTGGACGTGATCCGGGGCGAGGGCGTCGCGCGGCGGCGGGGAGTGGCGATGCTGATTGCC
>DPJP01000452.1:0-3284 GCA_003542955.1 Armatimonadota bacterium | reverse complement strand
CGAGCCCGGAAGGCCGTCGCAGACCATCACTGCGCCTGATGGGGGATCGCCCTCCGCTTGAGTATCTCGCCGGCAATCCGTAATCGCCAGGTCTCACATCTGGTCACATCGCCGCGGGCGGCGGTGATATCGGCGATTGCCTGCCTGATCAACTCAGTCGTGCCGGCATCGCCGACCGATGCCGCCGACAGCGCGTGTACGTAGCGATAGTCATCCACGCCCTCGCGGTAGAACTCATAGCGCCGGGGATGGACCACCTCGTCTTTGTCACGGTGCTTGAACACCAGGTTGTATGCTATCCCACGCTTGCTATCACCCCAGGGGCTTTCGCCCTGCGCGCAGTAGGTCCAGATGCCCGTGCCGGTGATGCCGAGGTTGAGCATGTCCCAGGCATACACGCGGTAGTAGTCGTAGAGATTCCTGTCGACTCCGGCCATCGACTCGCACCTGTAGGTCCACAGTGTCGGGCTGTGAGCGGCGAACCACTCGCGCAAGGGCTGCGAGTGCTTCAAGCTGTCCAGATTCGGCTGGAGGATGTCAAACGCGGCAAAGAAGCGCTGTGCCATTGCGGGGTCGTTGATGACCTGGCTTGCGTTACAGGTCAGGAGAATGCTGCTGTCGATGCTCTTGATCATCTCCGCGAATGGTATCTCATAGGTCATCAGCACCGATTCGCTCGACTCGTCGGCGAGGACGAACATCCACTCATCATCGGCGATTCCGAGCGATTCCATCAGCTCACGGAAACGCGGCAACCACTGTGCGAAGACCGATCTCCATTGCTCCGAGGGATAGGTGATGGCATCGGCTTCGAGCAGGCGCTCCGGGCCGCCGGTGAGGGCAAAGACCCACATCAACCGCTCATCACCGGGCAGGGATCGCCAGGCATCGAGGATCGGCTCGATGCGCTGCGCCAGGCGCTCGGAGGGGAAGTCGGTGATGCGCAGGTCTGCGTCGACCCGCACGGGCCAGGGCAGCTCATGGGGGTAGACATAGACCATGTTGACCCCATACATCTTCATGTGCCGGACGCCCTGGTCGGGCACCTGTGCGCCGATCTCGGAGTTGTGGTACTCGACATAGGCGTTGTTGGGGATCACGTCGTATGAGGGCAGGTCGATGTCGAACACCGTCAGCGTCACCGGTATGGTCTTGCTCGTACCGCCCGCGAGGTCGCGAAGCCCCAGGCTCAACTGGTACTCGCCGGGGGCGATATCGTGCCAACGACTGTCGAACGTGAGCCACAGCTCGCGGCTCTCGCCGTACGGGATCGGCAGCGGCCCCTCGATGGGGAACAGAACGTCGCCGTACTCCTCGCCGTCGGGGAGGGTGACGAACTCCGACCAGCGGACCAGCACGGCATCGGCAAGCCCCGGATGAGCGGATTCAACCGCGACGGCCAACTCAACATCAGCGTCGCACGGGGTGAGCATCACCTGAGTGTCACGGAACNNGCCAATCCGCTCGACCGCCGGGCTGTCGAATGTCGGCAGCGCATCACGGTAGACGTATGTGTACGGGGAGCGGCGCCACAGGTGGAAGCCGGTCTTGTCGGCGAGGGCGAACTCGCCGAGCCGGCGGCCGACGGTATTGATGGTTGCCCGATGCGTGTTGTAGGTTCCCTGCCAGCCCTGCGTTCCGGCGAGTTCCACGTGTTGTTGCACCCCGCGCACCTCTGCTGTCAGTTCGGGGATGCGCTGCCGTAGACGCTCCGCCTTTGTGCGGGCGACTCTTTCCCAGGCTACATTTCGCTCGAGACCCTCGATCTGCCGCATGAGCGCCTCCGCGTCCCCGGCGAGCTTCTCAGCCGGCGAACCGATGGCGGCATCGTGGACGGCCCTGATCGGGCCGATCCGGTAGACGGCNNCGCCCTCGAGGTTGCGTCCGCCGTCGTTATAGGGCTTGCTCGACATGGTGATGCGAACCGTGGCCAGGCCCTCGGTGACGTTACGGACAGACGTGACCACGCGCGAATACGGCGTGAGGTCGGCAGGGGTGGTGAAATGTCGATCATTGAGGTAGATGTATGGCCACTTGTTGCCGTGCTCAGAGAAGGGCCTGACACTGACCTCGAGGTTCCGCGCTCCGGTGTCGGGGTCGGGTTCAGTAACTGTGACAGAGACGCCGTCATTCCACGCGACGCGGTCGAGGATATCGGCTGCGCCAAACTCGGCGAGCACGAGTGTGTCACGGGTGACTTGCGCGTCGGCGCCCATGTACGTCCCACCCCCGCAGAGGGCCCAGATGGCCAGTAGTATGGTGATGAGTCCGGTCTGGTGTCGCACTGCTTCTCACCCCCGTCTTCAGTTGTCGCGCGGCGCAGCCGGGTGCACTCACTCCCCCGCGGACTCGTGGCCTTTGTCGGGGCGTGGCATCCATGCCGACAGGAAGAACGCTGCGACCGCGTAGCCGAGCAGGGCGCCGGCGATGACGTCGGACAGATAGTGCTTGTCGAGCATGACGCGGCTTATAGCGATGAACGTCGCCACGGCGTAGATGGGCACCCTTGCACGGGGGAGGAATGCCGCAGCCACCGCGGCCAGCGTGAATGCGAATGTGGCGTGCCCCGAGGGGAATGAGTTGCCGTCGAAGCCCAGGCCGTGGAACCCGGGGACGACTCCCTGCTCCTCGACGACAATCGGACGGGGTCGCCCGGTCAGCATCTTGATCAGTTCGACGAGCGCGGATTGGGTCAGAGACGCGACGACCGCGATCAGAGCCGCATTCTTCCACCGGCGCCACGCCAGGACGATGACCAGCGCCACGAGTATGATGCTGCCCAGACGGTTACCCAGGAACTGCCCAAACTCCGCGAGAGCCATGAGGACGGCATTGTTCTGGAGGGGCTGGATGAGCGTGACGAGCGCGTCATCGAGCGCGGCGATGCATAACGCGAGGAGCAGAGCGAACGCGGCCGCCAGCAGGTAGGCGTTTGCGCGGCGCGGGGACGAGCAGGCGCCGTTCGTCGCCGGCTCCGTGTTGTTTTCCTCCAGGGGGTCGTCCATGCGGCTGGTCTCCACGGCAAGGGGATGAGTGCGGGAACTCGAGTCGATGCGCGAGTGCACTTCCTCCGGCGAGCGCGGAGGACCTGCGTGGGAGAGAGCGGGCTCGACCGAATGTGTGTCTCGCGAGGTTACTCCGAAGGAGCGTGAGATACTCGCGAGGAATGGTAGTGGGGTCGGCGCTTCATTGTCGATTGTGCTGTGATTTCATGGCGAGATCGCGAACCTGTCCCAGCAAGATCAGAGGCCAGATCGACGAGCTCTTGAGTCTGTTGGCTTGTC
>DPJP01000465.1:46051-57472 GCA_003542955.1 Armatimonadota bacterium | reverse complement strand
TGCACCTGGAGAGTACGTGGCCACTCGCCTGGCAAACAGCCTGGGTGAGCGGTTCCCTGGTTGACGTTCTCCTTGGAGTCGGCTTGTCTGAGGTGGTTGTGGAGGTCGGGGGGAAGACGGCAAAGAGTGACGAGAACGGGCTATTCCAGGTCAAGGGTGTCCCCTTGGGCTCCCAGCTTCTCTCTGTCACACTGGACCCGCGGTTGGGGTCGGCGCTGGTCGCTGAGCCGCCATCAACGGTGGATGTCTCAGCCCCCCGGACCGACCTCGAGCCGTTCTACACCGTGTCAGATGCCCTCGCCCCGCCCGAGGCACCGGGGTGGTAGCAGGCCCATGATGTAGCACCCGCCGCTCTCAGAGCATCACCGGCTCCGCCCGGCCGGAGAAGGCAAACAGCGTGCCCTCACCGGGCTCGAACTTCACGGTGAAGTCCCACTGGCGCTCGTTGCAGTCGATGATGAGCTTGTGCGCGGGTGCGCCCTGGCTCATCAGGCGGATCAGGTGGGAGTTGAGGTTCTCCGCATCGGTCTGTGACCCCGCCCGGTAGTGCCCCCGGAACAGCTCTCGCCGCGCCCTCAGCTTGTCGGTGTGCTCGATGAATTGCAGGCTGCAGCGCCCGACTGAGACCTCGGCCCCCGTGGTGAAGTCGCGCACGACGGCAGGGACGTTGTTGATGATCTGCGGCAGGTCCTCAGGCATGAATGGCACCTCCAGACGGCAGTGTGGTCAGTGTATGGAATCCGTTGGCCCGACCTCGCTCGCTGCCCCGACGTATGGGTAGTCCCGCGCCTGCGGGATGCGGCCCCTCCCCGGTCCGCAGCGTACACTTGCGCGGGCGGGTCTCGCAACGTCGCTCGGCCCGCCCCTCCGACGACGTGCGGGCAGGCGGCCCTTCCCCGGTCTACCTCTCCGGCGGCACGGCGCGGCTGTGATTGGTCACCCGCAGAAGCATCCGGTTGGCCAGCGTCACTTCGCGACCATCAGGAGCCAACAGACGCGTGGTGCGTAGGCTGATGTCCACCACCTCGCCACTGGTCTCCCCGACGCTGATCGCGTCGCCGATTGAGAACAGGTCGTCAAACAGTATGAAGTAGCCGGCCGCGGCATCAACGAGCACATCCCTGAATATCACCAACGTCGCGACGATGACCACGCCGATGGCGGGTATCAACTCCGAGCGGATATCGAAGCCGAGATAGCGCAGGATGATCAGGAGCGCCACGGCCATCAGCGCGTACTGAACGATGGCGCCCGGGAGTCCAAGCACGATGCGGCGGCGGATCACGCGCGTCTGGGCGTCACGATGCAGGTCGCGGGCCAGGCGTTTGCCCAGCCAGAGCCTCAGCCGCCACTTCGTGATCACGATCAGCGCCTCGAAGACCGCCGCGATGTAGAAGCTGTGCAACAACCTGGTCGGAAGGGTGGAGTGCCAGACATTCTGGATGTAGTCGGCAACCGCGGTGAGCACTGCTACCGCTCCTCTCTGTGGCGCCTCACGTCATCGAGCAGCGACGCGCGCGCCGGACTACCGAATGAATGCGACAGAAGCCGCGCCATTTCCTCCTCCTGCAGTCGCCGACGGATGACCGCACGGCGCCTGTTGACGATCACGAGGGTGAGCAGAAACAGCACCGCCATGGCGGCGAAGATGGCGATCTCGGCCGACAGCGGCATGCCTGAGCCCAGATGCACGTCACGGACTTCGCGCAGCCACTGCTGCTCGATCTGCTGCCTGCTCAGGCCGTAGCTGCGGATGAATGCGCGCTCGAGGTCGCCCGTCTGCTCGAGGCTTTTCGCCAGTTCCGCCAACCCGCCGTCGGGTCGCAGGCCATGCAGGTAGGAGACCAGTGTGAAGGCCTGCGCGTATGCGAGGGCGACCTCCTCGGAGTTGCCCTTGAAGGCAAGCTCCATCGCATCGATGTCAAGCAATCGGTCTCCGCGGACGGCATCGCCGAGCACCTGACGCTGCCCGGGGCTGAGTTCCTGGCTGGCAAGCTGCGCAAAGCCTTCATGAAGCCACCGGGGCTGATCCACCGGGTGCATCTGCCCGAAGCGGTGGTGGAGGACAATGTGGGCGAGTTCGTGCTGCGCGGTCTGCCTGAGGCTCTCGGTGCCGAACAGGCCAAGGAGTATCTGGTTGCCCGCGCCGTCGGCAAGCCCCATCACAAAGGCCCGTGGCTCGCCGCCGATGGCCTCATACATCTGCTTGCGCGTCCGGAACAGCCGTACGCGCACCTGCTGGTTCAGTGTCACGTCCATGCTCCCGGCAAGCGTCGGGAGAGCATCCTCGAGCGCGTCCGCCACGAGGCGTGCCTTCTCGATGGCATCCGGGGGGTACTCGATGATGAAGTGCTCGGTGCTCATGGCATGCTGCTCGGCCCGGAGAGCGGACGCGCAGGCGAGCATGAGCACGGGCAGGACCAGCGCCAGGCGTTTCACCGCCACACCTCGCAGCGGCCACGCGCGCCGCACCACCGGCATTGTCTCCCCTTGCGGGGCGCAAACTGCGTCTCCCGACGCATGCGGGCGGCACGAGAGACGAGGTCGCGACGCACATAGTCGATCTGGTCAGGCGCGATCTCGATAGGGACGAGCTTACACTCCGAGAGCGAATAGTAACCCACACACTTCGGCCGGTCTCCCTCCAACTGGTCAGCGGCAAGCGCGAGCAGCACCGCGGACGGCTCCGCGAGCAGATCGTCCGCCGCGGGCGCCGGCCGTCGGCTGTTCAGGCGCATGACGGTCGTCCCCGCGCCGTCGGCAAACAGCAGGTCAGCGGAGGAGGCAAACGCCTGCCCGTCGATTGTGAGAGCCAGGCGCAGGTCGGTATCGCGTGCCGTGGGGTGCTCGGGCACCCATGTGCGGGCGAACTCGTCAAGAGACTTCAGCCCGCGCGCCTCGGTCCGCGATTCCTCGATGGCATCCGCGCACAGGGCGCCCTCGAAGTGCTTCTTGAAGAGCGTCCGAAGCTCGCGGGCGGCGTCGGCCACATCTTCTCCGGCCTGGTAGAAGGCGACGATAGCGTCTCTGAGCCCCTGATGAAGCACAGCCGCGGCGCCACGATAGCGCCGCTCTTCCTTCTCGCTCACAAACTGGCTCAGGAGAAAGCGGCGCGGGCATTCGGAGAAGTCACTGAGTTGCCTGCCGGTCAGGGGCCGGTCGAAGAAGCCCTCCGGCAGCGCAGTCGCGTCAGTCATGCGCCGGTCTTCACCTCCGAGGCGAGCCAATGCAGTGCCAGACCCGATTANNGCGCGGGCGGGAGAAGAGCATCACCCATCGCTCTCTTGACGCGGCGCCGGCCGCATGCTATTATCGAACATGCGTTCTGGCGCTGCAAATCCCGCCTGGAGACCGGCGATGGATGTCGGCCGCTCCCAGTCATCATCTCTCGCAGCCACATCCCTGCGCGCGGCGCTGCTCTGGCGCCCAGGCATCGGCGCGGCCGCATTCCGGGATCTCAGGACCACCCTCGGCACCGACAGCGCCATCGCGGCCGCAGACGCAGAGACGCTCCGCAGCATCGCGCGTCGCATCACAGAAGACCAGGCCCGCGCCCTGGCGACGGCATCGCAGCACGTGGGCGAGCATGTGCGCGAAGTGCTGTCGCTGGCCCGCGAGGGCGTTGACGTCGTCGCCGACGATGATCCGTCGTATCCGTCGCGGCTGCTGCGGCTGTCTGCTCCCCCGCCGCTGTTGTGCGTTCGCGGGCGGATGCCGACGGCGGAGAGGGCCGTGGCCATCGTCGGCACGCGCTCGCCGACCGGGGCCGACTGCGAGATGGCTCGCACGCTCGCACTCCGCTGCGCCGGGCTTGGGGTGACTGTGGTCTCGGGGCTGGCCCTGGGCGTCGATACTGCCGCGCACGCGGGAGCGATCGAGGGCGGCGGCCAGACGGTAGCGGTGCTCGGCTGTGGGATATCCGTCATCTACCCGCAACGCAACCGCGGGTTGGCAGAGCGCATCGTGCGTCGGGGTGCGCTGATCTCGGAGACGTCACCGCGCGCGCCTGTGAGTGTGGCCTCGCTGATGGCGCGCAACCGCATCACGGCGGCATTGGCCTCCGCGGTCATCGTCGTGGCATCCGGCCTCAGGGGCGGCAGCCTGGCGACGGCACGACACGCTGAGCGCCTGGGCCTGCAAGTGGCCGCCGTCGCCTGGGATGACATTCACCCGAAGCGTGAGGGGAACACGATGCTGCTGGAATCCGGGGCAACGGCCCTGCACCGGCCTGAGGATCTCGACGCGCTCCTGTCTGTGTCGCGGTGAGTAGTGCGCGACGCGGCCCGGCCCCGCAATCGCCGGGCAGATCATTGGGGTCGAGCCGACAGCCGAAACGTGGACCTTGACAAGTGTGGCTGGAGTCGGTATATTCATCGCGCGAATTAGCCGGCTCTAACTTTGCTCGGGGGTGCGGTGTGGCCGACCTCAGCGCCACCATGGAGGACTATCTCGAGACGATGTACCGGCTCGAGATGCAGCGCGGGACGGTGCGCGTCAAGGACATTGCCGCGGCGATGGCCGTCAAGATGCCCTCGGTCACCTCCGCGCTCCAGACGCTGGCGGAGCAGGGCGTCATCAGCTACACGCCGTATCGGCCTGTCGAGTTCACCGCCGAGGGACGCCGCATCGCCAGGGGCGTCTACAACCGTCATCAGGCTTTGTGCGAGTTTCTCACAGATATTCTGCAGTTGGACCCGAAGACGGCTGAAGGGGAAGCCTGCAGGATGGAGCACTCCGTCGGCAGCGAGACGCTGATGCGGCTGCTCACGCTCATTGACTTCATCAAGCGCTGTCCGCGCGGTGGCGACGACTGGCTCGAGCATCTGAAGGGCCGGTGGGAACAGGGCCCGTGCGAGGGAGACTGCAACAGCTGCATCAGCGCAATCGAGATACCCGAAAAGGCGCCCTTTCCGCCACCTCACGGTGATGCGACCCTGATCACTCTGGACAAGCTCGAGCCGGGAAGGCGTGGCGTGATCGTGAAGCTCGGCGGCCGTGGCGCTCTGAGGCGCCGCATCATGGATATGGGCATCACGCCGGGTAGCGACCTCGAGGTGGAGCGGTTGGCCCCGCTGGGTGACCCGATGGAGTTCAAGATCCGCGGGTACCACCTGTCGCTGCGGAACGAGGAGGCCGCGAAGATCCATGTTCGGCCGACCTCCTAGAGCCCATCGCCACCGGGGCGGACATCTTCACGCTATGCCACTGGCTCTGGCAGAGCCTGCCGTTCCCCACCGTGTCGTCGATGTTCACGGGTGGCCCGGTGTCCGCGGCCGACTGATCGACATGGGATTCGTGCCCGGCGCCGAGGTGCGAGTGGTGGGCCAGAACGGCAGCGCCGTCATCGTCGAACTGCTGGGCTGCAGGCTCATGCTTCGGCGGGGCTTCGCCAACCACATCCACGTGCAGCCGATGGTCTGACGCCCTCGGGCGTGACAGCCGGAGGACACCAGTTACCATGAGCAACGAAGCGGGAACGCGGCCCACCGCGGACATCGAGAAGCGCACGGTCGTCGTCGCCCTGGCGGGCAATCCCAATGCCGGGAAGACCACGCTCTTCAACAGCCTCACCGGCGCCAGGCAGCACGTCGGTAACTACCCCGGCGTGACGGTCGAGCGCAAGGAGGGCGACACCGACTTCCAGGGCACGACCCTCCACATCGTGGACCTCCCCGGCACCTACAGCCTGACACCCTACTCGCTCGAGGAGGTCGTAGCTCGCAACTTCGTCATCGACGAGCGACCCGACGTCGTCGTCGATGTCGTCGACGCATCCAACCTCGAGCGCAACCTCTACCTCGCCACCCAGTTCATCGAGCTCGACGTGCCCGTCGTCATCGTGCTGAACATGGTCGACATGGCTGAGGCCAAGGGCCTCCGCATTGATACCGAGCTGCTCTCTGAACTGCTGGGCGTGCCGGTCATCCCGATGGTCGCGACGACCGGCTTTGGCCGCAGAGAACTGCTGCAGGAGATCGTGCGCGTCGGCAGAGAGCGCGTCAGGCCGAAAGTCGCCATCAAGTTCGGCAACGAACTCGAGCCCCATATCCGCAACGTCACCGAGCGGGTCGACCAGATCGGCCTTGATGACCGCATGGGCATCTCACCCCGGTGGCTGGCGATCAAGCTGCTCGAGAACGACTCCGAGGTCGTCGATGACCTGCGTGAGCGCATCCCCGAGGCCCACCAGCTGATCGAGCACGTCGAGCAGGTCCGTGCCCATGTCGCGTCTGTACTCGGTGACGACCCCGAGATGGTGATCGGTGACCGGCGGTACGGCTTCATCGCCGGCGCATGCCGACGGGCCGTCACGCAGGTGGAAGCCGGCCGCTTCGACGTCACGGACTTCATCGATACCATCGTCACCAACCGCATCGCCGGGATACCCATCTTTCTTGCGGCGATGTGGCTGATGTTCGAGATGGTGTTCAAGCTCGGGGCGGCCCCGATGGGCTGGATCGAGAGCGGCTTTGAGGCGCTCGGCGGATTGGCCTCCGCACACCTGCCGCCGGGCGAACTGCAATCGCTGATCGTCGACGGCATCATCGGTGGGGTCGGCGGAGTGCTGGTGTTCGTCCCCAACATCCTGCTGTTGTTCCTGGCCATTGCCTTCATCGAGGACAGTGGCTACATGTCGCGCGCGGCATTCGTCGTCGACAAGGTGATGAGCCACATCGGCCTGCACGGGAAGAGCTTCATCCCGATGCTGATCGGCTTTGGCTGCACGGTGCCGGCGGTGATGGCCTGCCGCACTATCGATGACGAGAAGAACAGGCTTACAACGATGCTGGTCGCCCCATTGATGAGCTGCAGCGCGCGGCTACCCGTCTACATCCTGCTGGCGGGCGCGTTCTTCAGCCCGCAGATGGCCGGCAAGGTCATCTTCGGCGTCTACCTGTTCGGCGTGATCCTGGCCGTCATCATGGCCTACATATTCCGCAACACCGTGCTGCCGGGCGAGACCACCCCGTTCGTCATGGAGCTTCCCCCCTATCGGATGCCGACCGCGCGCGGGCTGCTCATCCACATGTGGGAGCGCACCTGGCACTACGTCAAAAAGGCGGGGACCGTCATCCTGCTCGCCTCCGTGATCGTCTGGTTCCTGCTCACCCACCCGGCGCCACCGGCGGACCTGCTCGTGACGATGTCGGAGAACGAGGCTGCGCAGGCACATGCGGAACACAGCTACGCGGGCCGCATCGGCAGGGCCATCGAGCCGATCATGCACCCGCTCGGCTTCGACTGGAAGATCACCACGAGTCTGATCGCGGGCTTCGCCGCCAAGGAAGTCATCGTCTCGACGATGGGCACGCTCTACAGCCTTGGTGAGGAGGCCGAGGACGAGAGCCTGCAGGCGGCGCTACGCAACAGCCCCACGTTCCACGGCCGTCCGCTGGTGGCACTGACGATGATGGTCTTCGTACTCATCTATGTCCCCTGCCTGGCAGTCGTGGCGACGGTGCGCAAGGAGACGAACGGCTGGAAGTGGCCGCTGTTCCTGATCGGCTACACGTGTGGCCTTGCCTGGATCGTGAGCTTGATCGTCTACCAGGTCGGCAGCGCGTTGGGGTACTGAGGAGGCCGGGAGCAGTGGCCCCGGCCCGCGACTGGAGGCTGCCTGGTCTGTGCACGGATCTCATCCGGAGGCGCGTGATATGGACCCGCAGGAAGCGCCAGGTGCGAATGGTGACCAGCGCCAGGATGTGCTCGCAGCGGATGCGCGGATCAGGGAACGCGAGCCCCTGCCGCCCTGGCTCCTACGCGCGGGCGGCATGGCCGCAGTGCCCCAGGCCCTGATGTGGGTAATCTTCGGTCCCTTCCTTCCCCTCTTCGTCGCGGCGCAGCACTGGTCTGGTCCCTCGCCGCTGACAAGACGCGACATCAGCATCTGTATCGCCTATGGTCTGAGTCTGGTGTGGCCCTACGTACTCGCACTGGCGGTGGGTTACGCGTGGGGTTCTCTCCGCACCCGGCGCCCTGGGTTCCTGCCGCGATTCCTGTGGGCCATGGTCTTCGGCATCTTCGGTCTTCTGGTTACCGTTGGGTACATCAAGGGATGCGGCGCCGCGATCTACGCATTCTGGTGCAACCACGGCCTGCCGCACGAGATGTACTGATGGCGGCCCCTCCGCCTCACAGCCGGCCCCTCTCCGAGCCGCCCCAGACGACGGCGCGGAGCAGAGAGGGGAGTACGGACATGTCGGCACCCCGCAGGTCCTCCCATCCCCCACGGCCAAATCTCCCCCACCGCAGCGATGCTATGCCACGCGGTGTGAGGATGTATCATGTGCAGGGCGATCTGCTCCAGTTGCCTGCTTCTGCTGGGTGCTCTGGTCTGTTGCGCCCAGGAGGTCAACCTCGCCCCGAATCCCGGCTTTGAACTGGCCGACGGGCAGCAGGTGGCATTCTGGGACAAGCGTACTCCCGATGATGCCGCCCGGAGCATGGTCTGGAGTAGTGAGATCGCGCGCACAGGTGAACGCTCTCTCGGCTGCATCAACAGACAGAAGACCCTCAGTAGATGGCGTGCCGGGGAACTGCGCGACGTAGTGCTCAAGCCCGGCAGCGAGTGTCTGCTAACCGGGTGGGTGCGCACCGAGGAGCTGGATGGGAGCGCGCTGCTGCGGCTCTACTTCATCGACGCTGCGGGCGCCATCCAGGGCCAGCCCGGCTCCGGCAGCGTGACCGGCACAAAGGGCTGGACGCAGCTCATACTCCCCTTCACCGTGCCCGCCACGGACACGTACGCCATGATATACCTTGAGGTCGAGGGGACGGGATCAGCGTGGTTTGATGACCTCCAGCTGGTCGGCGCGCGGGCCGATGTTTCCTGCATTCCCGGGGCGCCATCCTTCAGCTACACCCCCGCGGACTTCTGGCGGCTCGACGGCTATGAGGTGGTCTCGCGCAGCGGCCGGAGCATGCTGCAGATACCTCCCGGAGGCAACCGGACGACCGGTGAGGCACTCCTCTACTTCACCGGGCATTCAGCGCGCTACGACATCCACATCGACTGCCTCGACGAGCCCGACGGCGCCTCCACATTGGCGGCAGCGGTCAACGGCACGGTGCTCGGCACCCACACGCTGAGTGAGACTCCGGCCGACGGACAGGACACTGTTGCCACCTGGACGATCCCCGGCATCGATGTTCAGCGCAACAGCCGCCTGCTACTGTCGGGGACTGCCGATGATGGCGAATACTGTCGTGTCGTGGCGATCAGGTTCGAGCCCTCTGGGCGATTCCAGGGCGAGCTTCTCCCCTATGCGCAACTCCCGGCCCCACCGTCGCTACGCGTCCACTCACTCGAGACTGACAGGAGGTCGGCAAGAGCCATGCTGCCGGCATACATCCACAAGTACGGGATCGCCCCCTATGAGCAACAACGCGAACAGCTCCTCGCGGCGCTGAAGACTCCCGAGGACTGGCGGGCCTGCCAGCAGGGCATCCGGGATCGGCTGGCCGAGTACTGGGGGCCCTTCCCGGAGAAGACGCCGCTCAATGTGCAGTCGGTCGGCACTATCGAGCGCAACCAGTTCTCCATCGAGAAGGTCATCTACGAAGGGCGCCCCGGCTACTACGTCACCGCCAGCTTCTACCTGCCGAAGGGCCGCGAGTTCCCGGTGCCGGGGATCATCCTCGTGTGCGGGCACTCGGCCGAGGGCAAAGGCTATCACCTCTACCATGAGTGCGCGCTGGGCCTTGTGCTCAAGGGCTATGCGGTCCTCGCGATTGACCCGACCGGCCAGGGAGAGCGCTCCGAGTACTTTGACGCGGACACGCTGGAACACAGGGTGCCCCTGACCGTCGCCCAGCACCATCAACTCGGCCGGCCATCGTTCCTGGTCGGCAACACGCTCGGCGGTTTCCGCACGTGGGATGCAATGCGCGGTGTCGACTACCTCGTCTCACGCTCGGAGGTCGATGCGGGCAGGATCGGCGCGGTGGGCAACTCCGGCGGCGGGCAGATGGCATTCCTCGTCACCGCCGCCGATGAGCGAGTCGCCGTCTGCGTGGCCGCTCACCCCGGCGGCTCGCAGGAGAATACCTACCTCAACGGCCAGCACACCCGCGACCGCGAGATACTGAGCCTCATCGCCCCGCGCCCGTGCAGAGTGGTCATTGGCGACCAGTCCGGCGAGGATCGCCATGTCGCCAAAGTCGACGACATGAAGCGGTTCTACACCGGCCTCGGATTCGACGAGGCCCGCTGCGAGGTCAAGTGGGTCGACGGAGTGCATGACCTCAAGGAGCCGAAGCGGCTGGCGGCATACGAGTGGTTCAACCGCTGGTTCGGCAAAGAGGACGAGGGCTCTGAGGAACCGGCGCTCGAGCCGCTCTCGGCCGAGGAGCTGTGGTGCACAGAGACGGGCTTCACGCTCAAGTCGCTCGGAGGCGAGACCGGGCAGACACTCAACGCACAACGCATGGCCGAGATCATGCCACAGAGAGCCGCACCCGCCAATGCCACCGGGGCCCAGACGCAGGCCACTGCACTCAAGCAGGCCGTTGCGCGGCGGCTCGGCTTCGAAGTCGCCGCCGACAGGCAGCCGCCCGACGTGCAGCTCGGCGAGACCTTCGAGGGCGATGGCTTCACGGCCGGGATGCTGACGCTCCTCCCGGAGGCGGATATCCGCGTACCCGCACTGCTCCTGCGCCCGGCGGGCGAGACAGCCGGCCCGCTGATCGTGCACGCCGCCGAGCGCGGCAAGCCGCAGCGCGCGGATGAGCCATCCCTGCCCCTGGAGCTGTGCAAGCGCGGCTGCACAGTGCTCTCGATCGACGTCCGCGGCGTTGGCGAGACCGATCCGCGCGAGGGCACATTTGCCGACACAGTCGCCGGCTATGACGCAGACCAGTGGCAACGCGACTGCCTGGGCATCAATGCCTACGGCTTCATGGCGCGCTCACTCGAGGCCATGCGCGCGTTCGACATCATCCGCGCCGTTGACTGCCTGCGCACGCTCCCCGAGTATGATGGCCGCCCGGTGACTGTGGTCGGCGAGGGCCTCGGCGGCCTGTGGGCGCTCATCGCAGCGGTCTACGATGATCGCGTCGACGGCGTGGTCACGGTTGGGACACTGCTCTCGTACCGCATGCTCATTCAGAGCCCCTATCATGAGGTGCGCGGCTACTTCTGGCTCCCGGAGGCGTTGCGCGACTTCGACATCGCCGAACTGGGCGCACTCATCGCCCCTCGCTCCGTGGCATGGATCGCGCCGGTCGACGCGATGGCGAAGCCTGTCGACGCCGCCGCCGTCGACGCCTACGCCACGTGGGCGAACTCGGTCGCGGTGATGCGCGGCGGGCCGACGCAGTGGCAGTGTGGCGAGGTCAAGAGTCTGGACGCGCTGGCGGAGATGCTGGTGAGGAAAGCAGGAGGGTAGGCGCTCGGGGACGGGCCGCACGAGGTGCGCTTCA
>DPJP01000465.1:43989-46043 GCA_003542955.1 Armatimonadota bacterium | reverse complement strand
GCGCCCGAGGTCGGCCCACGAACGTCACGCCCTGGTCCTTCAGCCGTGTCGCACACGTGGGCCGACCTCTGTCTCGCCGCATGTCTTCTGCGGTCCCGCGACTGCGGGATGCGGCCCCTCCCCTCTCCTGCAACAGATGGATGCAGGAGGACGGAGGCGCCCCGAAGCCTCTCTCGCCCACCCAGGAAGGCCCAGCACGCTTCGGACGCGAACTCCACCCTCGACCATGCCCGGCATACACCAACCTGCAGGAGTGATGCGCACCATGATCAAGAACCTCGTCAAAGAGAAGCTACAGCGCGGCGAGCCCGCGGTCGGCTCCTGGCTCACGCTGGGCTCGCCACTGGTCGCCGAATACATGGCGCACATCGGCTACGACTGGCTTGTCATCGACATGGAACACGGCCCCGCCGACCTGCCCATCGCCATGGGCTGCTGCCAGGCGATATCGACCACCAGCACGGTGCCCATCGCGCGCGTGGCATGGAATGACGCGGTCATCATCAAGCGGACGCTCGACATCGGCGCACTCGGCATCGTTGTGCCGATGGTCAACACCGTCGAGGATGCGCAGAGAGCCGTGAGGGCCACGAAGTTTCCACCGGAGGGCATTCGCTCCATCGCGTTGGGCCGCAACGGTATGGCGTACGGCGGCGGGTATCTGGACGAGGCCAACGATCAGATACTCGTGATCGTGCAGATCGAGCACCGTGACGCCCTCGCGAATGCGGCGGCCATTGCGGCCACCCCCGGTGTCGACGTCTGCTTTGTCGGCCCCTATGACCTCTCCGCGACGATGGGCGTGCCGTTCGGCTGCGAGGAGCACGAGGCGGCAATCGAGCATGTGCTGAACGTGACGCGGGACGCAGGGTGTGCGGCCGGCATCTACGCCGGCTTTGCGGATTCGGTTACCAGACGGCTCGAGCAGGGCTTCACCTTCATCGCCCACGGCGGAGACACTGACTTCCTGGTCGCCGGCGCGCGCAATGACTATGCCATGGTCCGGAATGCACTCGACGCCCGGTAGCGCCGGCCGCTGTCCGTGGAGGGGAATGCCCACATGCCCGTGATTGAAGCCCCCGCCCTCCGCACGCTCGCACGCGAGGTCCTCGAACGCTGCGGCGCCCCGTCAGCGTACGCGGCCACTGTGGCGGATCATCTCGTCGAGTCCAACCTCGCCGGCCATGACTCCCACGGCGTCATGCGCCTGCCGCAGTACGTCGCAGCCATCGGCAAGGGGAGCGTCATCGCCGACGCGGCCCCCGAACTCATTAGCGAAACCGGCTGCGGCTGCGTGGTGAGTGGCCACTGGGGATTCGGGCACGTGGCGGCGATGTTCGCGATGGAGCACATCCTGCAAGTCGCGCGGGACTCTGCTCTCGGCTGCGCCGTCCTGCGCGAGAGCAACCACATCGGCCGACTGGGCGCCTACGCGGAGATGGCCGCAGGCGAAGGGATGGCGGGGCTGATCATGGCCAACGGGCACGGCGCGGCGGCCCTGATGGCCCCCTTCGGCGGCACCGACCCGCGCCTGTGCTCGAACCCGATTGCCTTCGGCGCGCCCCGTGCCGAGGGTCCGCCGTTGCTGCTGGATACCAGCATGAGCGCGATGGCCGAGGGCTCCGTCCGCGTGCGGCTGCGCCGTGGCGAGAAGCTCCCACCCGACTGCATTGTCGATGCCGACGGCAATCGCACCACCGACCCGGCGACGTTGTATGGCCCACCCCCCGGCAGCCTTCTGCCCTTCGGCGGCCCTGTCGGACATAAGGCGTACGGGCTGGCGGTGATGGTCGAGTGCCTGGCAGGGGCGCTCTCGGGAGCCGGTTGCACATCTGATGACGCGCCCCGCGGCGGCAATGCGGCCTTCTTCCTGGTCATCGACATCGGCGCGTTCACCTCGCCGGCCGCCTTCGAGCAGGAAACCGGAGACCTCGCTGAGTGGCTGAAGTCGAGCCGCCCGGCCCCCGGCGGCGGGGAGATACTGGTCCCGGGCGAGCCCGAGGCGCGTGCCCGCGAGCAACGCTCCCGAGACGGCATCCCCATCGATGATGAGA
>DPJP01000465.1:24253-43967 GCA_003542955.1 Armatimonadota bacterium | reverse complement strand
CGATCCCGTGTCGGCTGACTGACAGATTTCCTTCCCCGCTAAGAAGGTATCTGTACGCCTGAGGACAATACATCTACGGTCATTGCGCAATCATCCACCGGGGGTCCAGATTCATGCTCGCGCGTGTTCATAGCGGCACCGTTATAGGCGTCGACGCCCATCCCGTGCAGATCGAGGTCGACATCACGCGTGGGATGGAGGCATTCAGCATCGTCGGCCTCCCCGATGCTGCCGTGCGCGAGAGCCGCGAGCGCGTGCGCTCGGCCATCCGCAACTCCGGCTTCGGCTACCCCACGGACAGGGTCACTGTGAACCTTGCTCCCGCCGACATCAAGAAGGAGGGCCCATCCTTCGACCTGCCGATTGCCATCGCCATCCTGATCGCTTCCGGCCAGGTGAGCGTAGATAATCTCAACCAGACGGCGATCATCGGAGAGCTGGCGCTCGATGGGCTCGTCCGGCCGGTTGCCGGGGCGCTGCCGATTGCGCTCGGGGCCCGCGAGACGGGGATGCTCCGGGCCATGGTGCCCTCCGACAACGGCCCCGAGGCGGCCGTCGTCAACGACTTCGAGGTCTATGGCGCGGACAACCTCTACGATGCCGTGCGGATGCTCGAGGAGGGTTTCCTCTGCGAGCCGGAGACGGTGACGCCGGAGGCGCTCGATCTCGATGCGGCCCAGTATGAGGTTGACTTCGCGGATGTGAAGGGCCAGGAGCATGTGAAGCGCGCCTTGGAGGTCGCGTCCGCGGGCGGGCACAACCTGCTCATGATTGGGCCACCAGGCTCGGGGAAGACGATGCTCGCGCGGCGGATGCCGACTATTCTGCCGCCGATGACCTTCGAGGAGGCGCTCGAGGTCACCAAGCTCTACAGCGTCTCGGGGCTGATGCCAAAGAAGACGGCGCTGATCCGCACCCGGCCGTTCCGCTCACCCCATCATACGGTGTCGACGGCGGGGCTCGTGGGCGGCGGCTCGATCCCGCGGCCCGGTGAGATCAGCCTCGCGCACAACGGCGTCCTGTTTCTCGATGAACTGCCGGAGTTCGGCCAGAACACCCTCGAGGTGCTCAGGCAGCCGCTCGAGGACGGCATCGTGACCATTGCTCGCGCGCAGATCGCGCTGACTTTCCCCGCCAACTTCCAGATGGTCGCCTCGATGAACCCGTGCCCCTGCGGCTTCCGGGGCGACTCCGCGCGCGAGTGCACCTGTACGCAGACGCTGGTGGCCAAGTACCTCAAGCGTATCAGCGGGCCGCTGCAGGACCGCATCGACATCCAGGTCGAGGTGCCCCGCCTGAGCGCGGAGGAGGTCATGGAGAAGCGGCAGGGCGAGACCTCCGCGGCGGTGCAGGCCCGAGTGGTGGCGGCCCGAGAGGTCCAGCATGCGCGTTTCGCCGGCACGCGCTTCCACAACAACGCGGCGATGAACTCCAAGGCGATCCGGCAATTCTGTCCCCTTTCGGATGATGTCACAGCGCTCCTGCGGGCCGCCATTGACCAATTCCAGCTCTCCGCGCGCGCCCATGACCGCATCGTGAAGGTTGCGCGCACAATTGCCGACCTCGAGGCGGCCGAGAACATCGCCGTCCACCACATCGCCGAGGCGGTGCAGTACCGCTCCCTGGACCGCAAGTTCTGGGGCTGATCCGGAGCGCCACAAGCATTTGGCGGGGTGGGTGTTGGGCCGCGGGCTTAGCCATCCCCGAGTCCCTGCGGCAGATACGGCTCAGGCACGTCTGGGTGCTAAGCACCTTGGAGTTAGTGTTGAGCTGAGTGCAGGCTAGACATTCCCCTATTCGGGCGCGTATGCCCGTGCGCCTACTTCAAGTTTCACCTTCTCTCTATCCCTCAAGTGATTTGACTCAAGTCCACGGGTGGGTGGCCCAAGGAACTGCTGGCAGACGCGACTCGCATATCACGTAACACACAATCCCCCCCCTACAGAGAGGCAGCTATGTATAAGCTCGAGAAGGCACCATTCGGTATCAAGATCAAGTTCGCCGGCTTCATGCAGCCGGATGAGATGCGGGAGTGGCTGGAGGAGAGCAAGGTCGCGCTCGCGAGTGCACCGAAGGGGTTTGGTGTGCTGGTTGACGAGACCGAGTTGAAGGCATTGCCGGAGGACACCAAGAAAGTGCTGCAGGAGGGCCAGGCCCTCTACAAGGCATCGGGCATGTCGCGGTCGGCGGTCGGCCTGGCCAGCGCTCTGACGACGGCCCAGATGAAGGCTGTCGCGAAGGACGCCGGGATTTACGAGTGGGAACGGTATATTGACGCATCGGCCAACCCGAACTGGGTCGCAATAGCTATGGCCTGGATCCAGGATGGCGTTGACCCGGACGCGAAGGCCGCGTAGCCGCCCCTCGGCGCACCGAGGCTCCCGTCAGGATTAACCCCGCGTTGCAGGCTTTGCCACGCCACGCGGGGCCGCCTTTTCTCTTCCTGGTCGCGCATCCAGAGTCCCCCGCGTGCAGGGCGACACGCAGCGCGTCGCGAACCGAGTCTCATGTGCTCAACGCAGGTGTCTTTGAGGAGTGACTTCCATGCCCGGGATGCTCATCACCTACTACACGCGCTCCGGCAATACGGAGACGATGGCCGAACTCGTCGCGGAGGGTGCGCGGGGAGTCGACGGGATCGGTGTTGAGGTGCGCAGCGTCGATATGGTCGCACCCGACGACCTTCTGGGATTCGACGCGATCATCATCGGCTCGCCCGTCTACTTCGGGACCATGGCCGCTGAGATCAAGAAGCTCATCGACGACTCGGTCGTCCATTTCACGAAGCTCGACGGCAAGGTTGGCGGAGCCTTCACCTCTTCAGGCGGCGCGCACGGAGGCAATGAGACCACCGTCCTCGACATCCTGAAAGCGCTGATGGTTCACGGGATGATCGTGAAGGGCGTGAGTGCGGGGGCCCACTACGGGCCGGTGGCGGTTGGCGCGCCGGATGACGATGAAGCCGAGGAGTGCCGCAGGTATGGCTACGACGTGGCGGAGTTGACGATGAAGCTATTCGGGTAGTGACGCCGGCGCGGCGGCTCATCACCCGGAGACATCCGACCTCAACGCCATGACCGCTTCGATGCCGACATCACTCAGGAACTCGCGGATCGCCGCCGCCGTCATGCCGGGTTGGTGCTCGTGCGGTAGATGACCGCAGCCACGGAGGCAGACAAGCCGCGCATCCGGTGTGCGCTCGAGAAGCGTGCGCGCAACGTGGCCCGGCACCACCGGGTCGCGAGTTCCCCGCAGCACCAACGTCGGCATGGTCAGTGACGGGCACCGTCGCTCCCCGACGGGATACTCGAGCATCTGCCTGGCGGTGGCGAGGAATGCCTCGGCGCCTCCCGGCAGCAGCAGGCAGTGCGGGACTGCGGGCAGCGCCTCCGAATGCATCGGGAACCCCGGAGCAGTTGGCACTCGTCCCCCACGGCGCCGCGCGAAGACCCACTTCAGCAGCCCGCAGAACACCTCGCCGACACGGCGGGTGCGAAGCAGCGTCATGTAGGGCGGGATGTACTGCTCGAAGGCGATGCTGTTGATCAGCACGAGTCCCGTCGGAGCACTGCCGGCATGCTCCTGAAGGCGGGCAGCGACCTCGAGGCCCACCGCGCCCCCGAAGCTGTGCCCGATCACAATAGGAGCCTCGAGGCCCAGCGCGTCCACGACACCGACCATCAGCCGTGCCTGCTCGAGTACACCATAGGCGCCGTCGGTTGGCTTGTCAGACCAGCCCGCTCCCTTGAGGTCCGGCGCCACAATGCGGAGGCCGGGCAGGCAGTCGCGGAGCGGGCGCCATGACTGACAGGACGAGCCGAACCCGTGTAGTGCGAGAACGGTGTGACCGTTCCCACCGTCCTCGTAGTGGATGCGAGTGCCGTTGATCTCCACAACGTCCGAGATCATTGGCCCCGCCTCCCCTCGAGCACGGTGCGCAGACCAGTTGCGGGCGGGCACGCCCGGCGTGGAGAGAACACGAACAGCCCGGAGACCATGGTCAGGATGCCGCCGTCCGCTTCAGCAGTCGGGGCACGTCGACCACCTGCGAGCGACCGATGCCGGCTTCCTCGAGCAGCCTGCTCGCGTATGCCAGGTTCCCGACACCATCGGAGCATTGTGCCCCGCTGCTGACGACGAACTTGACCCTGTGCGCGGCGAAGACCGCCAGCAACTCGGCATACTCGGCCGTGAATGCCGCGACGCTCAACTCGGGGAACCACCACTGCATGCGGCTACAGACCTCGAAGGCGACGTCGCGCTCGGCCATGGCTTCGGCGATCTCAGCCAGGCCTCCGCGGGGGAGTTGTGCCGGACTGAGCGGAGCGGGAAACTGGCCGATGTTGAAAGGCCGCGCGAGCGCGGTCACCGCCGGGTTGGCGACGGCCCCGAGCATGGCCTGCAGCAGGTTGCTGATGTAGCGGTCCTTCTTGGCCGGCGGGTCAACGGCAATGCCACGAGTGCGGCCGGTCAGCGTTGCGTATGTGATCGGGGCGATGCCGACGGCGTCCTCAGGCAAGTCGAGCGAGCCCGTCTGGTCGGTGATGCCGGCGAGCGCCCCCGGCGCCACGGTGAGCGCAGGGCCACCGTCGGCCGCGGCTATGGTCCTGAGCCGGTCACGTAGTTCATCGCCCTCGATCTCCGCCGAGGCCGCGATGACGACGACATCAAGCCCGACTGCGGAGGCTGCTCTGACGGTCTCCATCAGCCCGTCGCGCCCGCCGGCGGCGGACGTGTGCACCCTGGCATCGTATGGGAAAGGCGTCATCGAACCCTCTCCTGGCCCGGATTCACTCACCGAAGATGCGTCGCGGCTGTATTCTCCCCGTGGACGCGATAACCTCTACTCGGGCTGACCGTAGCGGCCGCGGAGCGGCACGAACACGCAGCCGATGTCGGCGGTCACCACAAGTTCCTCGCCCTGCTTCTGCGCGACGGTGCAAGTCTGCATGCGCATATCGCCGATGGGGGCAACGATGCGGCCGCCGTCGGCGAGCTGCTCTTTCCATGCCGGCGCGATCTCCGGCGCGGCGGCGGCGACGATGATCCCGTCGTACGGGGCCGCCGCTTCATGGCCGAGACTGCCGTCGCCAATGACCACCTCGACGTTGCTGTAGCCCAGGCGCGCGAGTGTCCGTTGCGCGCGCAGCCCCAACTCCTCGATCAGCTCCACAGCATAGACTTCGCGGGCAAGCTCCGCAAGCACCGCGGCCTGGTAGCCCGAACCCGCCCCGACCTCGAGCACTCGGTGCTCGGGACGGACTTCCAGCAACTCGACCATTCGTGCTACCATGTATGGCTGAGAGATCGTCTGCCCGCTCCCAATCGGGAAGGCGCCGTCGCTGTAGGCGTCCGCCCGGCTCTGTGGGGGGAAGAACTCCTCGCGCGGGACGGCTGCCATGGCCTTGAGCACGGCGACATCCCTGATGCCGCGACGGATCAGCTGCCGTTCGACCATCTCGCGGCGCTCGGGATCCGGGGCTGCGTGGTGCTTCTCCGGCGGCGATTCTCGCTCCATACGCTCCGTGCGCTCCCCTGATGTGGGCACTGCAGGACTTCGCCGGGCGGGCGACGAACATGGGCGCGGAGCCCGTTACGGCAGCCTGTGGAAGGAGGTGAATCGCTTGGCGTCTGACCTGTCGCGCTCCAATGCCGCCTATCCGCGCGCGGACGACACGGACATCCTGGTGGCACTGATACGTGCATCAGCCATCATCGCTATTCTCGTCTTCCCTCCGGAGACCCGGGGCCTGCTCAGCGCACCGCCCTACATGCAGCAGGTGCTGGTGATCGCGATCCTCTTCCTCTTCGCGCAGGCGTGGCTCTTCTTCAGGGGCCTGCCGCTGCATCCGCATCGTCCGGTTGCGCTGGTCGTCGACACGCTGCTCGTGCTCGGGATCACGCTGACTTTCTCGGCCCACCGACGCAACCTGTTCGAGATATACTACCTGGTTGTCATAGCGGGCGCGCTCTGGTACGGGCGCAAAGGTGCAATCAGCGCGGCCGTCGTAGCGATCGTGTTGAGCTACGTCGTCGAGTACCTGACGCTCGCGCCCGATCCGCTCCTGCTCGCCGCACAACTCATGATCACCCGGGTGCCGCTCCTGCTGCTGGTGGCGATCATCACGAGCTACCTGGTCCGTGCCCGCGACGTTGAACGCGCCCTGAACCTCGAGGTCGACCATGAGCTTCGCCTCGCCAGGAGCCTGCAGGGGGCCATGTTGCCGACGCGCATCCCACAGCTGCCCGGCTACCACATCGAGTTGCGCTTTGAGCCGGCGCGCCACGTCGGCGGCGACCTGTACCGCATCCAGATGCTCCCGGACGGTCGGCTGCTGCTCGTGCTCGTCGATATGGCCGGGAAGAGCGTCTACGGGCTCGTGCACCTCTCGGCGCTCAACTCACACCTGGACGCAGCCCTGGCCGACGGCCTGCCGCCGGCGGAACTGGCCACTCGCGTGAACCGGGGCATCTATCAGACGCTGCAACCGGACTCCTACGCGGCGTGCTTCTTCGCCGCACTCGACCCGGCCACCGCCACAATCGAGTTCGTCAACTGCGGCCATGTTCCTCCCTTGCTGCTGCATCCTGGGAACACGCCTGCCGAGGAACTGAGCACGGGGGGGATACTGATCGGGGCAGTCGAGCAGCCCGAGTACACAGCGGTCGAGCGCGTCATCCAGCCGGGAGACCTGCTTGTCCTTTTCACTGACGGGTTCTGTGAGGCCCGCAACGCTCACGGCGAGCAACTGCGGACCGAGGGCATCGAGGCGGTGCTGCGCACTGCGCGCGGGGAGTCCGGAGACGTCACCCGCTGGGCAGACGCAGTTGTAGCCGCGCGCCGCGCATTCGCCGCCGACGAACACGCAGACGACGCAACACTGGTGCTGCTCACGCGTGACGACCGGGACGGGACCGGCCCTAACGGTAGTGTCTGACGACTCCGCGCACGCGGCCGACAATCTGAACGTTGTTGACTATGATGGGCTCGTAGCGGTCGTTCGCCGGCCGCAGTTCGATGTGGTCCGGGCCCTTGTAGAACCGCTTGACCGTGGCCTCATCATCCAGCAATGCGACGACGATGTCGCCGTTGTCGGCGTTCTCTCTGCACTCGACTATGACGTAGTCGCCGTCGAGTATGCCGGCCTGCTCCATGCTGTCGCCCTTGACCTGGAGCATGAAGGCCTCGCCGGCGGGGAGCAGGTTGCCGGGCATCTGAATGTAGTCCTCGATGTTCTGAGTGGCGAGGATGGGTTCACCTGCGGCAACGCGGCCGACGAGCGGTATGGACCTCGCACCGCGCTCCGTAATCGACCCGGTCTTGCGGATCGCCCTGGTCAGGGTGGCGTCTCTCTCCAGGTAGCCGGCATCCTCGAGAGCCTTGAGGTGGAAGTGGACGGAGGAACTCGACGNNCCCGCCGATCTCGCGCACCGTCGGTGGATAGCCATGTTCGTCGATGTGTTCGTCGATAAAGTCGAGTATGCGCTGGCGTCTCTGGGTCAGGGGCTTCTTGTCCACCGTGCTCACCCTTTCCGGATGTCCGGGCCTTGCGCGGCCCCGGAGTGCTGCATCTGTTTGCGGCGGTCCGCATACCGAGCCGATGTGCCGCTGCCGTTCAGGGCATGCACGCCGGGTTGGCGATAGCCCTGTCGGCGGACAGGGCCGGGAGCATCCCGCCGAGCAATGGCGTTATCGGACCTGGGACTGCGTCGTGAGAAGTGTAGCACATCCGTGCGATAATCGCAAACATAAGTTCGAGCATGCGCAAGGAACAGAGCCTGGTGGATGACCAGACCAAGATGAGCCGCCGAATGGCGCGGCGTGAATTCGACGAACTCTATCAGTTGGAGGACTTCTACTGGTGGTTCGTGGGGCGCAGGCGACTGGTCCACAACCTGCTACAGCAGTACACCACGCGTCCATCCGGCAATCGGCCGCTTCGGGTTCTGGACGCCGGCTGTGGGACCGGCGGGACGATGAGCGCATTGGGCGACATCGGAGAACTCTACGGGTGCGACATCGATAGCGATGCCCTTGAGTACTGCCGTCTGCGCGGGTTCACCCGCATTGCCGCGGCAGGCGTCGAGCGGTTGCCGTTCGGCCCGGAGAGCTTCGATGCCGTGGTCAGTTGTGATGTGCTCGAGCACATTCCGGACGACACCGGTGCGCTGCGCGAGATGCACGGTCTGCTGCGGCCGGGTGGCATCCTGGTGGCGACGGTCCCCGCCCNNGCTCGCACACGTGCGACGCTACACCCGCCGCGAATTCGTCGCGCAATTACAGGAGGTCGGCTACCGCGTAGAGAAATGCTCTGCGGCGGTGAGCTTTGTCTTCCCGCTGATATTGGCGTTTCGACTGCTGCAGCGGCTCCGCCCGAGCGACAGCCAGACGCCAAAGACAGACCTGCGGATTCTCCCGGCGCCGGTCAACCAGGGTTTGATCGCCCTGCTCAGCCTGGAGACGTGGCTGATGAGATACACAGACCTGCCGGTGGGCACGTCGTTCGTGGTGGTCGCCCGCCGGTCCGCAGCAACCTGAGGCAACAACCACCCGAACGCGGGAGGCACGCGCGGCTCATGGAGGTCGGGATCTGCGTCGCAGGGGGAGTTGAAGAGCTGGAGGTGGTCGACCTCGCGATGCTTCGCGATGCCGGAATCAACTCCATCTACGTCGGCTGCTATGAAAACGAGATGCGCTGGCATGCCGAGGAGTACGCAGCTTTCGTGCGCGCGGCCGCCCTGGCCGGCTTCGAGGTCTGCGTGATCCCGTGGGGATACGGGAAGGTCGTTGACCCCGACCCCGCAATCGACAGCCTGTATGTTGACACCCACCGCGAGCACCTGCAGGTCGACAGCCGCGGCCGACGCTGCTACAAGGCCTGCCCGAACAACCCCAAGTTCCTCGAGTGGTTCGCCTCCGAGATGCGCACAACGGCGTGGATGCTCGAGGCACACGGCTTCCTGTGGGATGAGCCGAGCTTCTACTTCTCGCGCGGCGTATGGGCCTGCCGTTGCGAGTACTGCCAGCGGCTCTTCTATGCCGCCGAGAACTACGCTCTGCCTCGGGATCTGAACGAGCCCGTGCGGGCCTTTCGGCGTCTGAGCATCAAGGTCTTCGTCCTGGCAGCCGCGGCGGCCGTGCAGGCCGTGGACAACCGCCTCTACTCGCTGGTGATGCCCAGCCCGGCACTCGACACCACCCAGGACAACACCGGAACCGATGACTGGGCCGACCTGCTCGATTCATCAGCTATAGACGGCATCGCACTGTATGTCCCATGGCAGGAGCATCAGGTCGACCCGTCACACGCAATCCAGGAACTGCACACACTGGCGCAGGCACGGCAGAGGGGCACACTAAAGCCCTGCCACCTGTGGCTCGCGGCATCGCCCCGCCCGCAGGACCGCACCATCGAGAACATCGTCGTGGCCCGGCGGACCGGCTGCCCGCGCGTTGTACTCACCGACTACACGACAGTCTTCAGGGCCCAGGGCTCCAGCCGCATGGTCCCCAGGCTCCGCGACGTGAACGCCACCGGCTGAGGCAGGCGACCGAGCGCGCGATGCCCTATCGGCGACGGCGCCCGGAAGCCGGAGTTCTCCGAAGCCCGCGGTACGCCTCGCCCGATGTGAGCGACGCATCGACTGCGTGCGCCGGTCATGCGCCAGGCAAGTAACCAGCTTGTTACAGCATGGCTGTGAACTGTGGTACTGCTTCCGTTGGGCCCATCTCCCGCTCGAACGCTGCCAGGGGCAGCCTGAGATTGCCTTGACTTGTGCCGTGCTTGGGTGTAGTGTACCTGTGGGATCGAGCATCGGTGGTGCTCGCAAGATGCTACCCGTGTCCGCGTCACGTGCGGGAGAGCACTTGGGCGGGATGGTGGCCGTTCAGCCTGGAGGTGTTGTCGTTGTCCGACAAACACGTCAACGTCGTGGTGCTTACAGGGGTCGTCACGCGGGACCCGGTGCTTCGCCATAAGACTTCCGGACAGGTGAAGGCCGAATTCAGCTTCGAGGTCAACCGCCCGTTCTTCCGGGCCACTGGAGAGCCGGTGTCGGATCTGTTCCTGGTCGATGCCTGGCAGACTATCGGGAAGTGGGCCATCGACAACGTCAAGACGGGTGATCGGCTCGTGCTCGTGGGGACGCTGAACAAGGAGAGTTACAGCACACGTGCGGGTCGAGAACACTTGACCATAGTCAAGGCGAAGCACATCGCCCATCTGCAGGGCGAGTACACCCACCCGCTCAACAGCGAGGAGTTGAAGGCCGACCAATGGCCTCACTCGCTCGTAGTTGACCTTGTGGACGTGATCCGGGAGATGCTCGGCGACGAACGCGAGGACACGGGCACATCACGTGTGATGGACATCTCCTGACCGCGAAGAGTCCCAGGAGCCGACGGAGCGAAACCATACGCATCAGAGCACCTATTGCGGCAGCCCCGGGCCAAACCGGAAGCTGCCGTTTTCCATGCCTGACGCGTGAGTGGACGTGAGAGCCGACATGCTCAAGGATAACAGATGGTGTTTCGCCTGCGGGTCGCAGAACCCCCGCGGCCTGCAGATGGCCGATTTCGACTTCGACGGTGAGACGTACACCGCCAGATGGCGCCCCAGCAAGTTCTATCAGGGCTGGGCGGAGATACTCCACGGCGGCATCATCGCCGCGGTGCTCGATGAGGTCATGACGCGCCTGGTGTGGGTTCAGGGCTATCCCGTCGCGACCGTCGAGATGACGGTTCGCTATCATCAGCAGACGCCTATCGATCAGGAGTTGACGGCCCGCGCCCGCCAGGTGAGCGCCAAGCGTCGGCTGTTCGAGGTCGAGAGCGAGCTGCTGCTGCCCGACGGCACCGTGACGGCCACCGCGACGGCAAAGCTGCTGATGCCGAAAGACGAACAGCGAGCTGATTAGCCGTGCTGTTTGACAGCCTGACGCTGCATGCGGTGGTCACAGACCTGCGTGGGCGGCTTCCCGGCCGCCGGGTCACCCGTGTGTTCCAGACATCCCGCGCGCAGACGGTGATCGAGCTCCGGGCATCTGAGCCGCCGGGCCAACTCGTGCTCTCCGCCTGCACCACCTTCGGTCGCATCCACCTCGATGAGGAATGGGAGCCCAACCCCACCGTGAACTTCCCCTTCGGGGCCGTGCTGCAGCGCTGGTTGANNGCGGTAGTCGTCGACGTCGAGCAGCGCGGGTTCGACCGCGCCGTCCGCATCAGTTTCGCCAATGCCCGCGCACTGGGTCCACAGTCGCGATGCGTGCTCGTGCTCGAGACGATGGGGCGCCTCTCCAACGCGCTGCTCACTGACGCCGACAACAACATCCTCGAGGCCGTCACACACGTGACCAGAGACCGCAACCGCTATCGACAGATACTCCCGGGGGAGCAGTATGTGCCCCCCCCCACCTTTGGCAGACACCACCCGAGCGCTCTGTCGCCCGAGGAGATTGCGGCAACCGTGCTCGATGCCGATGCCCCCGTCTGCACGTGGCTTCGCGAGACATTCCAGGGCATGAGCGACGTCTTCCGCGCGGAGGCGCTATGCCGCGCTGGTGTGGACCCCGATGTCAGGTCAGGTGAACTGCGCGGGCAGAGCTTCGATGCGCTTCACTCCGCGTTTGCGGACCTGCTGGCCGAAGCCGAGGCGTCGCGCGGCTGGCTGTATGCCTGTGACAGGGAGTGCTTCGCCTACCCGGTGCGGCTGCAATCGAGGCCCGAGTGTACGGCGCAGGCGCAGGCCGACATCCACGGCGCCGTCGCACGCGTTGCCGCATCGGGGATGGACGGTACGGAGATCGACCAGTTGCGCCGGAGGCTGCAGGATGCCGTGAACCGGGCCTCCGCAACGGTCGGCAAACGCATCGCCGAACGCGAGGAGTACGTGCAGAGAGCACGCGACGCGGGTACCGTGCGGCGCACGGCCGAGGCGTTGCTCACCTACGGCCATCTGGTACCGAAGGGAGCAAGCCTGGCCGAGGTGCCCGACCCCCACGATCACGGGGCGACCCTCCACATCGCCCTGGACCCGGCCCTGCCCCCCCAGGCCAACGCACAGCGCTACTTCGCACGATACAGGAAGCTCTCGGAGACCGAAAGACGAGTGACGCTGTTTCTCACAGCCGCGCGAGTCGAGATGGAGTACCTCGATGGTCTCGCCGACCAGATCGAGCGCTCGTCGGAGACTGAAGACCTGCGGCTGATCGAGGAGGAACTGCTCGCAGGGGGCTACCTCCGGCGCCGAGACCGCCGGGAGAAGACACGCGAACCGACGGCTCAACTGCCGCAGGCATCTGTCGAGGGCTATACGGTGCTATGGGGGAAGTCCGGCCTGCAGAACGACCGACTGCTGCGCGCGGCAGGTCCCGATGACATCTGGCTCCACGCGCAACGCACCCCCGGCGGACACGTACTGATCCGCTCACAGGGCGCCGACGGAACGGTGCCCGACAACGTACTCATGGCGGCGGCACAACACGCAGCCTCGCTCTCGAAGCGATACCGTGATGCCCGTGTAGCCGTCGACTACACGCAAGCCAGGCACGTGCGGCGGATCAAGGGCACGCCGCCCGGCTACGTCCACTACACCCAGCAGCGGACGCTCAACGTGGCGCCGACGCCGCTACCGAGCCGCGGCTAGAGCCCGAGTTGTACGTCGTTGACGACATCCTGGATGCCCCGAAGCTGAGACACGGCCTCGGCGATCAGCCCCAACTCCCGCTTGACGTCGACCCCACGCCCGAGGGCTCCCCGCAGTGGCCCCGCACGCCCCCCGAGGTATGCGACGCCGTTGATGACCGCCACCGTCATCAAGCTAGAGTCGATGGGGTGCTTGGCCACTTCGCGCTCCACCAGGCGCCTCGTCTGCTTGTCCTCCAGCGGCATGGCGATTCCTCCCGGCCATCGTCCATAGTCGGAAACACCGCGTCTACACCCACGTATACGTCAGCAACCAGTCTTCCCCGTCTGCACGCAGTCTACTCGCCGCCCTCCCGAGACACTGCGCAGTGTCAGACCCCGAGCAGCAGCCGCTTGGCCATCAACTCCGGCAGGCCCGCCTGGGTGATCTCGCGCTGGGTCAGCGCGATGTCGTAGCCGACGCGTCTGAGCGTGACCTCGCCCGTCGATGTATCGATAACGGCGAAGCCGGCCTGGCTGTTGCCGTCGCGAGGCTGGCCGACGGCGCCGGGGTTGATCATGTACCGCCAGCCGCTCTGCACCTGCAGGCGTCCGCCACCAGGGGCCTCGCGATGCTCGGGAAGATGCCCCGGCAGGTGCTGCTCGAACCACTCCGAGAAGTGCGTATGCCCAAACAGCGAGATGGGCTTCTCCATCAGGTCGAAGGACGGCAGTGCCGCCGTCGGCGTAGTCACATACTGATCAGGGTCGGCCAGTGATCCGTGGCACAACTGCAGACCGTTCACAGTCGCCTGATGAGGCAACTCGGCGAGAAAGCCGCGGTTATCGTCCGAAAGCTCGTTCCGGGTCCAGAGCAGGCACTCGCGGGCCTGAAGGTTGAACCAGCGGTCCTTCCCCGAGTGCACCGCGGCGTAGTCGTGGTTGCCGGCCACACACGTGCAGCAGGGGAGTGAGCGCACAATCGCGCAGCACTCGTTGGGCCGGGCGCCATACCCAACGATATCGCCGAGGCACAAGTAGCCATCGGGCTCATCCTCCGCGGCGGCCTCAAGAACGCGCTTGAGGGCCACGAGGTTGCCGTGTATGTCCGAGATGACGCAGTAGCGCACGAGCAGCCGGGCTCCCTTCGCATCCCCTCCGCCGCTTCCGGGGAATGCTCCCATCCCTGCGGAGACCACGGTCGGTCCACGCCGGCGGGATACAGCACTATTCGCCCCGCGCAAACGCGTCACCTGCGTGGTACACCCGCGTCCTCGCTCGGCCTGAGCCTTGCGGGCGTGTCAAGACGGGTGCGCCCAGAGCAGAGGTGTCTGCCATGCGGGAGCCCGGGTGAGAGGCTCAGCAGGGGCCGCGAGCATCCCCGTGCGCATGGGCGCCGATTGTCTTCGCGCCCATGTTCTGCTAATATGGTGCCTGACTGGGCTCCCCGCTCCTCATCCCGGGGCATACGGGAGCCCTTGTGTGTTTGCGTGTTGTCATCGCTGGAGCAGCATCATGGAACCAGACCCGCTTCGGATATCGCCGTTCTCGGCCAAAGACATGCTCGTGGCGCACGCCCGCGATGTACTCGGGCCCGACGCCGCGTTGCTTGATGCCTCGCGGGGGGGGCCGAACTGGCAACTGCGCACCGTCCAGTGCGCCTGGCACGTACTGGGGCTCTACGCCGACTACTGCTACGGGGGACCGAACGACCTGCCCTCGGTTCGCGTGCTGGCACCGGATCCGCCGACTGACCACGCCGCACATTTCCGGCGCTTCGCCGATTCGGTCCGCGACCTGCGAGAGAGCCTGTGCCTGGGCATGGAGTATGTCGAACGCGTGTGGGACTACCTGCACCTGGAGGTCTACCCCGACAGGTGGATCGGGGAGTCGATCGGGGCTTTCGCCCTGGCGATGACGGCCGGTTACTACCCGTCGCCGGCGACGCTGGACTTTCTTCCTCCCATCGCCTCACGCTTCCTGGCCAGGACATTCGGCGTTCAGCAGGCCCCCGAGGACTTCGACCTCTTCCTCGGGCACGGCGCCACAGGCACGTTCGGCGCCGTCGTTGCCTGCATGGCCCGCAACGAGCTGCTCAGGCCCGGCGACAAGGTCGCCATGGTGTGGCCCTGGTATGAACCGATGAAGGACCTCTTCGAGAACCAGTACGGTTGCGAGGTCATTCCCATCCAGCGCCGCAGAGAGCAGCTCTGGGAGGCCGATGAGTCGGCACTCGCGGCGCTCGATGACCCGGACCTGCGGCTGCTGGTCATCGTCTCACCCGGTAACCCGGTCGACACGACTCTCGACGACGGACTACTCAGCCGAATCGAGCAAGCAGTCGAGCGCAACCCGGACCTTGTGATCCTCTGTGACTATGTCTACGCGAACTTCGTCGAGACAGGCTACGACAACATACTGAGACGGGCATGGCGTAATGTGGTCGCGTTCTACGCGCCATCAAAGGACCTCGGACTTGTGGGAGCGCGCCTGGGTGTCGCGTGGATACCGACCGCCTCGCCGCTCAACAGGAGGCTGCTACAGATGTCGCCGGCGCGTGCGAGGAAAGTCGACGCGCGCTACGCTTCGCGCTCTCCGCGGCGCCGCCCCGGCTTCTATGACCGGCTGGTGATGGACGGCTCGCATGTCTCGTTCTCGCACATGGCGGGGCTGCCGACACCGTCCCAGGTGTTGCTTGCCCTGTGCATGCTGTTTCCACTGGCTGCCCCGGATGAGGCCGGACACTACTTCAGATGGGTGCGCACGGAGTTGCGGGGGCGCATGGAGGCGCTTTACGACGGCCTCGGGATGGAGCGCGAGAGTTGCACGGACGTCTGCCGCAGTAACTACTGCGCCCTGCTGCCGCTTGACGAAGTCGCGGCCAACCAGGGCCCTCGGTGTGCCGAGGCGTTCTCCAGGGTGCCGCTGTGGAGCTTCCTTGAGCACCTCGCACACAGCCGAGGCACGATCATCATGCCGGGGCCGGCCTTCGGCGGTGAGGCGGAGTCTGCCCGTATCTGCCTGACGTCACTGAACAAGGGCGCCTACCGACAGGTCGGCCGCAACATCGCCGAGGCGGTCGGCGACTACACCTTCCCCACCCCCTGCCAACACTGCCGTTAGCACGCGACGGCGGAGGGAACGGCTTGCATGGCGACGAATGTGATAGGTGCATACTCCCGTCTGAGACGGTTTGCCGAGTGAGTGAGGGCTGGCCATAATGGCACAAGAGACAAAGCGAGCACAGACGGATGACGAGATGTCGATGAGTGTGGAACCCGAGCACGGCCTGCAGGGCCGCGCTTTCGTCGTGGCAATGGTGATGCTGGGCATCAGCCTGATCTGGATACGCCAGGCCGGCATCATCGCGCTCGGGGTGCAGGTCGATGAGAGCGTGCCCGTAATCCCGGCCGTCGCCACGGTGCTGATTCTGGCTGCGGTGGGCCCGTTTCTGAGCCGTCTTCCGAGGCGGTTTCACTTCCCGCGCCACCAGTCGCTGCTCGTTTACGCATTCCTCTGCATAGCCGTATCCATGTCATCGGTCGGCGTCGTCCGGCAGTTACTCCCCCAACTGACTGTGCCGTTCTACTTCGCCTCGCCCGAGAACAACTACGAGCTGCTTCAGAAGGACATACCCTCCTGGCTGGCGCCGACGGACATGCAGGCTCTGCAGCAGATGTATGAGGGCAGCCCGGATGGGACCATTGTGTGGGGGCCGTGGATCGTTCCGCTGATCGTGTGGACGGTCTTCTGCCTCGCAACCTTCCTCGCCATGTACTCGCTGATGCTCATCTTCCGCAAGCAATGGNNAGAAGGAGCACCTGACCTTCCCCATCGTCAGGCTGGTCATGGACATGGCCGACTACGGCGAGGAAGGCCGTGTGGGCGCTTTCCTGCGCAATCCACTCATGTGGACGGCCTTCATGCTCTCGCTCATCTACAACCTGATGAACATGCTGCAGGCGTGGAACCCCGCGATCCCGGCGCTGGGCAAGTACTGGACCTTCGGGACGGTGTTCACCGAGCGGCCGTGGTCGGCATTCGCCGGCCTCTCGATCGCCTGGCGGCCGGAGAACTTCGGCATCGGCTATCTCGTCTCGACGGAGGTGCTCCTGTCGGGCTGGCTTTTCTACCTGCTGGTGCGGTCGGCCAACTTCTTCGCGGCTGTGGGCGGGTATGAGATACCGGGCCTGCCCTTTGACGGCGAGCTGGCGTATGGCGGCTACCTGGCACTGGCAATCGTGCTCTTCTGGGTTGGTCGCGAGCACGTCGGTAAGGTGCTGCACAAGGCATTCACCGGTGACCCGGCCATCGACGACAGCGATGAGCGGCTGCCGTACCGGTGGGCGTTTCTGGGTGCTGTGGGGGCCGTGGCGGCGATCATCATCTGGTCGCACTTCTCGCATTTCTCGCCGACCTTCTCGATTCCGTACGTGCTGTTGCTGCTGGGCTTCGGGCTGGTCTATTCGCGGGTGCGGGCGGAGGGCGGAGTGCCGGCAATGTGGGCCTTCCCCTTCAATCAGCACAAGATGATGATCTTCCAGTTGCTCGGCACCAGGAGGCTCATCCGCGGCAATGACCCCTCCGACCTCGTGATGCTGGCCTCCTACTCGTGGATGGGGCGCGGCTACTACATGTCGCAGATGGGCTACCACATCGAGAACGAGGCGCTCGCGGACCGCTACGAAATCAAGACGAGGCTGTTCTGGCTGTTCACGATGGCGGCGTTCATCTTCGGCCTGGTGATCGCGTACTACTTCACGCTGCATTCCTACTACAGCTACGGGGCACTGACACTGGGTGGGGGGACGGAGAGCGGCGGGTCGAATACCTGGAACGCGCGGACGCAGTGGGAGGAGGTCGCGGCCGCTATCGTGCGCCCCGACGGCCCGCAGCTGAACCCGAGCCTGGCGATCTGCGCCGGGGCTGTAGTCACCGTGCTGATGGTTGTGCTCCGGTTCTACTGGCTGCAGTCGCCATTCCATCCGCTGGGCTATGCGATCTCTCTCAACTACGGCTACGCGCTGTGGTCGACGTTCATGTTCGTGTGGATTCTGAAGCTGGCGGTGCAGCGGCTTGGAGGGGCGCGGCTCTACAGGCAGTTGATGCCGTTCTTCCTGGGGCTTGTGCTGGCGGACCTGCTCGCTGGTGGCTTGAGCTGGCTGCTGCTGCTGATCATCGGGCCGCAAGCGCTGGGCGGGTATGTGGTGCAGTTCTGACGGGGGCGGGATGAACAGGCCGACGGGCAACTCGCCGCGGCCGAGCATGGAAGCCGCCCGGTGCCGGTGGCTTCCACGCAGGATGACACTACCACAACGGTGAATGTAACCAAGTGTGAGTGTTCAGCGCGTGCGTACGAGGGAGGGTTTGGGATGCGCATGCTTCAGTGTGCCGGCCTGTCGGTTCTACTCCTCATCGTCCTGATGGTTGGCGCCGGCCTCATCGGCTGCCATAGCGGGGGAGGCAAGGGCGCGGACGTGACGGGCGGAGTGAGCCCCTGGCAGGAGGACCTCCGCGGGNNTCAACGGCAACGGCCAGCCCGACATCACCGATGCCATCGGCATACTGCGCGTCGTTGTCGGTCTCGACCCGGCTAACGCGCTTGCCGACTGCGACTGCGATAGCGCTACGGGCGTCACGGATGCGATCGTGCTGCTTCGTTGCATCGTCGGACTGCGCGCGTGGCCCATCGTCTGTGGCGGCGACCCTGTCCTGGGCGACGAGAAGCTCGGGCCCGACGGGCAGACGCTGGTATGGGTCCCCGGTGGCAGCTTCATGATGGGCTGTGACGAGTTCTACGGCACCGAACAGCCTGTGCACCGGGTCACGCTCGATGGCTTCTGGCTCGGGAAGTGCGAAATCACCAACGCCCAGTACGCGACATTCCTCAATGTCGTGCAGCCGGGCAGCATCGCACCGTGGCTGGACCTCGGGGGGGGCGCATGCCAGATCGAGCGCATCGGTGGCGTGTACCAGCCAATCGCGGTATGGGCGCAGTACCCGGTTGTCGCCGTCAGTTGGGAGGGCGCCCGGGTCTACTGCGAGCACTACGGCTACAGCCTGCCGACGGAGGCGCAATGGG
The DNA here is from genome assembly GCA_003542955.1 of Armatimonadota bacterium. Taxonomy (GTDB): domain Bacteria; phylum Armatimonadota; class Zipacnadia; order Zipacnadales; family UBA11051; genus UBA11051. The sequence goes on along the minus strand of DPJP01000465.1, from coordinate 25,263 downwards.
AGTATGCGGCCAGGGGGCCTGCCGCAACCGTATACCCCTGGGGTGACACGTGGGATGAGAGCAAGTGCTGCAACCAGAAGAACCAGGGCCCGGGTGGGGCCAGCTTCCCAGTGGGCAGCTTCGCCACAGGGGCAAGCTGGTGCGGGGCCCTCGACATGGCGGGCAATGTGGAAGAGTGGTGCGCAGACTGGTATGACGAAATCTACTACCGGATCAGCCCGCCGCTGAACCCGCCCGGGATGGTGAGCGGCTCATGGCGGGTGTTGCGCGGCGGCTGGTGGAACGACGAGGCCAACTTCTGTCGTGCGGCGTGCCGCGACCACTTCCCCCCGGCTAGCTCGTACTACTGGGCGTTCGGTTTCCGGGTGTCCAGGAGCCGCAGTTGAAGTTGTCGTCCCTGGTCCGTGAGCGCCGCGCAGCGGCGCGCTCTGATCTCGCCGTTCGCCTGCGCGCATCCCGCGCGGGCGATCCTGCCGAAGCGCGTCGTACCAGCGCGTAGGCGGATGATCGTGGAGGGGCGCCGTCCGCCCCTCCGAAACGACCAGACGCCCGTCCAGACCCCTACGCTGGCGCGTATGCCCTCCCGATCCCAACCCCTTCCGCGGGCGAGGAGGTATTCCTCTTCGCGTAGGGAACAGCCGGATAGCATTCCGCTTCATCACCGGCGGCCGCGCGCATCCCCCGTGGTCGGTACGGGAAGCGATGCACGCTCTGGCCGAAAGGGGGCGTGGACCATGCGGCGTCAACTGCTGGTTGCAGGGCTGTGCGTCGGACTTGCCTCAATCGCCGTTTGCCTGACAGGGTGCCACGGGGGCGGCACCCCGCCAGTGGCCGCCCCCCAGCACGTAGACACAGCCCAGGACGGTCTCCGCGGCGACCTCAACGGGAACGGCGCCCCTGATGTCTCCGACGCCATCGGCATCCTGCGTATCGTTATCGGCCTTGATGCCCACAATCCGCTTGCCGATTGTGATGGTGACGGCATCGTCGGCGTCGCCGACGCCATCCTG
>DPJP01000465.1:16941-24229 GCA_003542955.1 Armatimonadota bacterium | reverse complement strand
GTGCTCCGCTGCGCGGTGGGTCTGCACGACTGGCCGATTCCCGGTAGTGGCGATCCGGGCTATAAGACCACCGGCCCCGACGGGCAGACGCTGGTCTGGGTGCCCTCCGGTAGCTTCATGATGGGCGGCACCGTGTTCCCCCACGAACAGCCCATCCATGAGGTGACCATTGAAGGCTTCTGGATAGGGCAGTGCGAAGTCACCAACGCGCAATACCAGGCGTTCTGCACCGCCACGGGGCGAACGTTCCCCTCGGGGAGCAACCAGGGCGATGGCCATCCCGCCGTCGATGTGAGCTGGGACGACGCAAAGGCATACTGTGACCACTACGGCTATGCGCTANNCCGACGGAGGCGCAGTGGGAGTATGCAGCCAGGGGGCCTGCGTCATCGGTATACCCCTGGGGCGACGCGTGGGATTTGAGCAGGTGCTGTAACTACGACAACAAGGGACCGGGCGGGAGGACCTATCCTGTGGGCAGCTTCCCCACAGGGGCAAGCTGGTGCGGCGCCCTCGACATGGCGGGCAATGTGTGGGAGTGGTGCGCAGACTGGTATTCAGCAACCTACTACGAGATCAGCCCCGACTTGAACCCACCAGGGCCGGAGACCGGCGCATGCCGGGTGGTGCGCGGCGGCGCGTGGAACTACTACTACTACTACTGCCGCACGGCGTCCCGCGACGCCTACTACCCGACTACCGCGCTCAACTACTACGGGTTCCGGGTGTCGAGGAGGGGCCCCTGACGGGCTGCAGGCGGCGGGGCAGAAGCTGCACGTCCGCACCCTCTGACGCCTGCGCAGCAGGCGCACTCCGATCTCGCGGTTTGACCTGGCGTCGAGCGGGCAGACCGTGTCGCTTGCGGGCTGACGGCCCATCAGGCCCATGTCCTCACAATCACAATCGCGGAGGCGGTTAGTATTGCGGCGCACACACCTGATCCTGGTGGTCGTTGCCCTCATCTGGACCTGTGCCGGAGGTGGCCTCGTGCACGCACAGGAGGCTGACCCCTACGCCGTGTTCGAGCACATTGACCTCACGCGGCCCGATCTGGCCGCCGTCAAGGCCGCCGTGGACGCCGGCGACAGGCCCGCTGCCGCCGCGGCGCTGAAGGCCTACTACCAGCAGCGTGTCGAGCCTCACTTCATCGACGACCGCCACAGCCGTCCCGCGCCCAATCCCGACTACAACACCGCCGGTGCGGAGAGGGTCCTGCGGCGTGAATATACCTGTGTCGGCAAGCCCGCCACGCTGACCCATGACATCGACTGGAGCTCCGACCCCTTCAATGACTTCGAGTGGCCGACGGAACTGAATCGCCATGGAAGCTGGTCGACGCTTGCCCGCGCCTACTGGGCCACACATGACGAGAAGTACGCCGAGGACCTCTGCTATCAGATTGACGACTGGATACGTGACAATCCCCGCCCCGAACAGCGCGGCCAGTTGCGCTGGGCATGGTCGACGCTCCAGTGCGGCATCCGCCTCGGCGGGCCGTGGCCTGAGAGCTTCTTCCGCGTCATCGACTCCGAGCAGATGACCCCGGAGCTGCTCTGCCGGATGCTCGAGGTGTTCTGGCAGCAGTGCGACTACCTGCTGACCTTCCACGGCGGCGGCAACTGGCTTGTGACGGAACGCTCGGGCCTCCAGACCACTGCCATCGTCTTCCCGGAGTTCAAGGACGCCGACGCATGGCAGGCCAACGCCTGGAGCACCCTCAGCGCGGAACTCACCAACCAGGTGCTGCCCGACGGCGCGCAGGTCGAGTTGACGCCCCACTATCACTCAGTCACCCTCGGCAGCTTCCTGACCGCCTACACCATCGCCGGGCGCAACAATGTCCCCGCCCCGGATGATTACCTGAAGCAGCTTGAGCGCATGTATGAGTACCTGCTCTATGTGGCCAAGCCCGACGGGCAGATCCCGATGCTCAATGACTCCGACGACATGAGCGTGAAGAGCCGCATGCGTGACGGCGCGACACGCTTCGGCCGTGAGGACATGCGCTACATGGCCACAGGCTCCGAGGAGGGCGAGCCGCCGGATCACACATCGCATGCCTTCAAGTGGGCGGGTCAGTACGTGATGCGCACCGGCTGGCACTTCGACAACGTGTACCTGCTGATGGATGCGGGGCCGTTCGGCTTCGGCCACCAACATGAGGACAAGCTCGGGCTTGATGTCTGGGCATACGGCAACGACCTCATCGTCGACCCGGGGCGCTTCACCTACGCCGGCGGCAAGTGGCGCAGCTACTTCGTGAGTACGCTCAGCCATAGCGCCGCCTACCTCGACGGCCAGAGTCAACGCCGGCGGCAGAGGACGCCCCGTGATCAGTACGTGTCCCGGGAGCCACTGGACAATCTCTGGTTCACCGATGATGTCATCGACTTCTCCTGCGGCAGCTACGAGGAGGGCTACGACGGCGCGGACAACGTGATCCACATTCGCAAGGTGCTCTTCATCAAGCGCGACTACTCCATCATCACCGATCTGTTTGTCCCGACCGATGGTGGAACCACGGAGCACACCGCCACAGTCCAGTACCAGCTTGCCAGGCCGGATGCGACTGTCGACGAGCAGGCGCTGCAAGTAGTCTCCGGTGGTGAGGGAGGCAATGTGCTCATCAAGCCTGTGGACCCCGCGGGCTGCACGATGACGGTCCTCAAGGGCGAGGAGGATCCCCCCGCGGGCTGGGTGGCCTGGAGCCTGCACCGGGCGGAGAAAGAGGCCTGCCCGATGGTCAGATACTCCGTGACGCAAGCCCTGCCAATCCGCTTCGACACGATCATCGTGCCGTGGGTGGCGGAGGGGCCGCCCAACTGGAGCGTCAAGCGCCTCCCCGTCACCTCCGGCGGAGCGGCGGTCCCCGCGCATGAGGCGACGGCGCTCGAGATCACGCATCCCGACGGCCTCCGCGACGAAGTGTTCATCTCGCATACGACACAGCGGCGGGCACTCGAGGTCGGCGAGTACGAACTCGACCCTGAACTCGATATCAGCGTCATCCGCTACGACGGAGAGAGGATCACAGGCAGCGCGAGCCTCTGGGGGCCGTTCCAGCGGCACCAGCCGGCCGAACCAGTCGACGCTGTCGAGGTCGACGGCGAGCAGCCGTTCATCGATGTCCGGACCGAGCGCCCCGCAACGTTCTTGATGCGCTACGGCTATGCCGATGGCGGCGGGTACCTGTTCGAGACGCCGCCCTCAGAGCCGGGAACCGAGGCCCGACTGCGCATCCAGAACCCGCGCTATGGCCTGGGCTACGGCTACGTAGTCATCGCGGAGTTCGATGACGGCGCTCAGGCGATCCAGCGCGGTACCATCCTGGTGCCGGAGCCGAGGGCCTTCAACTTCGATGACGGGACGCTCCAGGGTTTCGGGGGCAGCAACGTTCGCCTCGCCCCCGGCCGCAACGGCTCTCCCGGCTGCCTGAGCGTGGAGGAGCCACCGACGAAGGACATCCGCTACGCAGGGGCCGATTTCGCGCGCGGCTTCGAGGCGACGGACAGGCTGAAGCTCCGCTTCGCCTACTGCATGCCGATGGCAGACGGTGGGAAGTACTTCTATGCGAAGGTGACGCTCCGGGATGACGCCGGTCTCGACTGGTCGGCGTACTTCGCGAAGGCGCCGGTGCAGGACTGGACGGAGGTCGAGCTGGGGCTGGGTGACTTCCGGGGTGATACGAAAGACAAGCCGGAGCAGCGTGGCGTGATCCCCGCCGGGACGAAGATCGTTGGCATGCGCCTGACGCTGCGCAAGGACGAGACGCCTGATGCGGTCGCCCCTGTGCTGCAGTTGGACGACTTCGAGATGGAGTACTGAGACAGGGGGCGCACGCGATGCAGCCGGCCGTCAGTCCCACCATCCGACCAGCCGTCGGTCTCGACATCCTCCGTGTCCTCAGCCTGCTCGAGGACGCGGGACTGCCGACGGCGGGGCTTGAGGACCACGCAGGCACGCTGTTTGTGCTGGCTGAAGGGCAGATGCTGCTGGGGGCGGTGGCCTTTGAGGACTACCACCCGGACGCGCTGTTGAGGTCGCTTGTCGTCTGCCCACAGGCCCGCGGGAACGGGTATGGCAGAAGGCTTCTCACGTTCGTCCTCGAGGAGGTAGCACGGCGCAGTTTCACCGGCGCCTACGGTCTCACAACGACGATTCCGGGACTCCTGCAGAGGTTCGGGTTCAATGAAATGCCGCGTGACGACCTCCCGCGGTCGCTCATGGCCTCGGCAGAGCTGCGGGGCGCGTGCCCGGCTACGGCCCGCGTGTTCGGCCGCAGACTCGAGACGACCTGAGCGCGCTGCTCAGGCCTCGAGCCTGGAGAGGCCTGCTCGCACGGCATACTTGGTGAGCTGGGCGACGCTTTCGATACCCAGCTTCTCGAGGATATTGCGCCGGTGGGCATCAACCGTCTTGACGCTGATGCCAAGCGCCGCCGCGACTTGCTTGGTGGCGAGCCCGTCGGCGATCAGGCCAATGATCTCGCGCTCCCGTTCGGTGACACTCCGCGAGTGCTCCGCGTGTCCGTTCAGCATGTGCTCCCGATAGTCATGGACGAGCATCGTCGCCATGCTGCCGCACAGGTACGACTCACCGGTCACAACGGCATGGATCGCCTTGACAAGCTCCTTCGCTGCGCAGTTCTTCAGCAGGTAGCCGGCCGCGCCGGCCTTCAGCATCCCTGAGAGGCGGTTCTGGTCCCCGTGCATCGAGAGCGCCAGCACCTTCGTCTGGGGCCGCTCCCGCAGTATCGCCTCAGTCGCCTCGATCCCCGTCATGCCGGGCATGTCGACATCGAGGATCGCCACATCCGGCGAACACTCGATAGCCAGGCGCACGGCCTCTTCGCCATCATGGGCACACGCTACAACCTCGAGATCATCCGCGCGCTCTAGCAGCGCCTGTACGCCCTCGAGGACAATCTGATGGTCATCAGCGAGTAGAACTCGTATCGGCATGAGCGGCTCCCTCAATGCTATCCCTGCGTATCCACGGCCGGGCGTACGCACACTCCCGCGTTGATGCAGCCTCCGTCGTGTACCACGCTCAACAGCGCATATCGGCCCCTGCGGGGCAACCTGGTCACGCCCGCCGGGTATCCTCGAGCGACGACTGGAGGCCTGTCGGGGCGGCGGTCACTTCACGCGGCCGCGGCTCATGTGGCCGGGTACCGAGCACCCCTGAGCGAGCGTCGGCAGCGGAGGCTCTCGGGACGATTCGCGGTGTGAGCAGGGCAGCCGTCGTGGGCGATCGAGGACCCGATGGATGCCGTGGAAACGGGTCTCCCGTCGCGAGACGCCTGCACCGTGTGGTGACGCCAGAGCTGCCAGAACAACTGACACCCCACGTCCCCGGCGCGCTCCTGGCGGTGGTTTCCGAGGCTCCCATCATGGGATGGGGCCCCCGGCACGTCGAGACAATCTGAGACACTCTCTCCGCCCCTTTAGAACACCCCGTGCCGACCCCGACGTTGATGCTGCTGCCGGTCTCCTCTGCAACTTCGGTGCCCCGGAGAAGCCCCCTCACACGCCGCCTGACGGCCGTGAGATGCGGTGCCCATGCGATGGACGATACAGCCATAGCACTGCGGCGAGTCCCGTGCAGAACCTCCCGAGAAGGACCGTGTGAAATGCGATTTGTACTACTCAGCGGCCTGCAGAAAAATGTCGTCATACCAGGCCTTGACGTCGGTATGGATGTTGTACAGATAGACCGCGGCGCGGTGAAACTCCCCACCTGTCGTGAACTCACCGGTGAAGGTCTGCCACTGCCCCGCCCGAGCAGTGGCATCGTCGCCAATCTTGTATAGCCGCAGGCCCTTCTCTCCGACGAACTGCACAAAGCCGATATTGACGCCCTCAGTCTGCGCTGAACGCATGATGCGGCCGCCGACCCGATATGTGGTGTTCGGCTTCAGCGGCACCTCCTGCATGGCGTACTGGTAGTGGTCCGGCTGCCCCTGGATCCAGAACGCTCCGTCCTCAATCCCGCGTGGGAAGCTCGCCGTGGTCCCACCGAGGCCCCAGTGATCCGGCACGCCGTTGCCGTCGGCATCGGCGTCGAGGTTGGCGTTGAGCAGCGGCTGCTTGCTCCGCATCTGGGCGGCGGGCGCCAACACGATATCGTCATACCAGGCGGTGTAGGGGGTGCTCGCATTGTATAGGTAGATGATGACCGACTGGAAGCTCTCACCGGTCGTGAACGTGGTCTCGAAGTCGCGCCACTCGTCAGCAGGCAACTGCGCGTCATCGCCGACGGTGTGGAAGCGGTAGCCACCGCCCTCGAGCGTCTCAACGACCGACACCCTGATGCCATCGGTCTGCCCGGAGCGCTTGAGCCGTGCGGAGAAGTAGTACTCGGTGTTCGGGGTGGCTGCGACACGCTGGATGACGCACTGCAGCGCGTTCTCATCGCCCTGCATGAAGAAGGCCCCATCCTCGATGCCGGATGAATATGGCCCGGTGGCACAGGAGCGCGTCCAGTAGTCCGGCATGCCGTCGCCGTCGTCATCGATGTCGAGACTCGGGTTGAGCAGGAAGGGGCGCACCTCGGCCCGCGCCCGGCGTGTGCCCCCCTCCCAAGAAGCCTCGGCGCGCACGATGCCTGGCCTGAGCAGCTCGCCGACCCCCTCGACGGCAATGCGGCCGCCGGCGATGCTCCCGGCGGCAGGCTCCAGCGTCAACTCCCCGTCGGCGAGTCGCAGCGGCTCATCGGCGCTCAGCTTCACGCCGACCGGTCTCGTCTCAGTTCCGAAGTTGCAGGCGAGGACGACGACCTCCGCCGTCCCGTCCGGGGCGGTCTCGATACAGGGCCAGGCATCCATGGCGTTGTTCGGCGCAATCTCATAGGCAAGCAGCGCCGCGGACATGAGTTCGGCAGGCACCTCGAAGACAATGCGGCCGTCGGTGACCTCCGGCATCGCCGCTATCACGCCGCCGAGGTGATCGAAGATGAACAGCGATGCCGGCTGTCGCCAGCCTTCCGGCAGCTCCAGCGAGCACATGGCTCCCTGCACCGCCGGTTCGTTCTCGAACGTGAAGACGATCGCCCTGTTGCCCGGCTGATCGCACAGACTCCACCTGCCCAGAACACCGTCATCGGATATCTTCAGGCCGACAGTGTCCATGAAGCGTCCCGGGTAGAGCCACCACTTGATACGTTGGCGCAACTGCAGCGCCTGCACCATCAGTTGGTCTCCCACGCGGGCATCGAAGCGGTCTCCATTCAGATGCGCCCTGGTCACACGTTGGGACGCGGACAGGTGCGAGCTGTTGGCCATCCCGCT
>DPJP01000465.1:0-16911 GCA_003542955.1 Armatimonadota bacterium | reverse complement strand
CTCGCGTACTGGCCCAGCGCGTCGCCTGAGCCCTCGATAGAGATTGTGAAATCGGGGTTCACTGCACGGGCCTGCGTAACCGCCTGCCGGAGCATCTCGACGTTGCCCTTCCCCCAGTCGCCGATGTCGTCATGCCCGTGGTCGAGGTTATAGCAGGCCTTGGCCGCGGTTGCGCCCGTCTGGTCGATGTAGACACCGTCGGCGCCGTACTCCTTCGCGTACTTGTCCACAATCCACCAGCGCAGGTGCTCGCGGAAGCCCTCGGAGGCCGGGCACATGATGTACCAGCCGAGCGTCGATGCGTAGTAGCCCTGCGCCGAGCCGTCAAGCTGGTACAGCCGCCATCGCTCGAACCACTCGAGCGGGTGGATGAGGTCGAGCGCGGCCTGCGGGAGGTCGCTCTTGGGCGTGCGGCGCAGGCTCTCATTCTTGTAGGCGTCGCGGGTCCAGGTCTGGCAGTTCATGTAGCCCGTGACACGCCCTCCGAGCGCGTGGACGTCGGCGATGCCCTGCCTGAACCCATCAGGACCGCCGAGTGCCGGTGCGGGCCAGTAGAAGTTGCCGCAGCACTGGTCGATGCCGTCGGTCATCTGGCCCCAGTACTGCAGGTACTCCCAGCCCTCGTCCTTCATGCGCCGCATCATGCTGCTCATGTTGCCGAACGGGAGGGCGCCGCTCCCATGGCACCATCCGTCACACCACCTGGCCCACTCGGGGTCATCGGGGTGCTTCATCCATGAGTAGGCCCATTCGCGGTAGCGGTCGGCTCCCCAGTGCCAGTCGCCCTCGTGGATGCCCAGCCTGTACTCGCGTTCCCGTGACCTGCCGGGCAACACTGCCGTCAGTGTGCGGAATGCCAGGTCCACACCCCGACGCGCGGGCGCAGGGGCACACTCGATCTCAGTGGTCGTGAGCCTCTGATCCGCAACCATCATGAACAGCCCGGAGGTCGTGTCACACAGGTCCATCCATGCCATCGACCCGCCGCCGAGGTATGTGGTCATCTGCGTCTTGCCCGCGGCCGGATTCGCAACGCGTACCCCACCCGTGCGGGGCAGCACTGCCTCGTCATCCTCGTGCCCGCCGATTGCGGCGTTGCCGATGAGCGGGAAGTCGAGCCGGACTATCTCCATGTCGCTGTTGTTGGTGACAGTGTGCCTGAGGGCAAGAAGGGGTGTCTCGTCAGCCGTCAACTCGACCCCGATGCGCACGCGACCCTCGAGCGCGCTGTAGTCGAGTTTCAGCGCGCCCGGCTTCTGCTCGATGCTCTCGAGGCTGATCTCATCTTGAGTGAGTACATTCAGCGCTCCGCCCTCGGCTTGACGCACACCCAGCGCCATCACCGGCTGCTGGGTATGCAGAGGCGTTGCCGGCGTCGAGGTCGCCTTGTTGAGTATCCCGCAGAGCCTGCCTGTGTCCCTGGCGAAGCTGATGCGGTAGTGATCGTTCTCCAGCGCCACTTCACCCGCCGGATCGACGGTGAGGGAGGCAGCCACGGAGCGCACAACGGGAGATGTGCCGTCGGCAGCCGGTTTCAGGCTCAGGCGTACCAACAGCGCATCGGAGCCGTCGCCGCCGACCTTGAGCCCCGCAAGGCTCCCATCCGGCGCTGACGGGACCCAGCTCGCACCGCCATCGGACGAGACCTCCGCCTCGACGCGTCCGCCGTTGAGGTCGGCGTCGACGCGCACCGCGCCCCAGGCCTTGACCCGTGAAGGGCGAACCGGCGCGGTCGTCGCTCTCGCAATGCCGTCGGCGGCCGTCGGCAGCCCCACGAGGCCCTCCCCACGCAGGTCGGGGTTCTTCGTGAAGAAGATGCAGTCGATGCGTGCGCCACCGAGGAAGCTGTGGAGGATGAACCTGTTCTCACCGGGGCCGAGCGTGTAGCTGTCGAGCTTGCTCCAAATCCACTCACCGAACACCCAGCGCTCACTGTCATTGACGCGCTTCTTGCCGCCGGCATTCATCGACTCCTCATGGTTCCATGAGCCGGGATGCGGGAGGAATATCCGCGCCCAGCCCTGGTAGGTGCCCTGCTCGGCGACGGTGATGGGATACTCGGCATGGGTAACGCGGTCGATGTAGGCTCCGCCGCTGGCATCGGGGGCATTGGTGACCCCCGAGCCCTCCTGGAAGCTGAGCGCCTCGGCGGCCTCGGCCTCGAAGGAGACGAGCGCGGCATCGTGGAACCGCAGCATCGCCAGCCCTATTGCCGCCCCCTCTTCGGTGACAACGACGCCCTCGGCCGCGGCGAGCTGGAGATCAACGGAGATCGGTTGCGCGATTGAGTACGCAGGTATGGTTGCGAGAAGGCATACAGCGATGAGTGCGTGAATACGCATCGTGCGTCTCCCGGAACACAAGTGATTGGTGGCCTCCTGGCCCCAACGGACATCACATACACTATTCGCGACCGAGGCCTGGCTGCCCTCGTCAGCGTGGGGCCGCCGTGAGAGAGCGCACGCGCCCACCTCCATCAGCAGGTTGACGCGAGCGCAATGACCAACTGTCCGTGGAGCCGCAGTTCTGCTTCACATTGCCGGTCCACGTCCATAAATGGAGCCACCCTATGCCCAGGCTTCGCACAATCATCCCGGCGTCCGCGTTCGTCCTTGTGGTACTGGCCTTCTTGCCGACGCATGTGCGCGCCCAGAGGCTCCCCAACCTGCTCCCCGACCCCGGCTTCGAAATCACGCCCCAAGCGAGCCCTGATGCAGTCATGTGGACGCTCGATGTGGGGGAGATGACCCGCGCGGAGTGGGTTCGCCCCGGCTACAGCGGCGACCACTGCCTGCACCTGGCGGCCGAGTGGGATCGGCAACAGGTGAATGCGCGTCCGGCGCCTGTGCTGGTGCAGCCTGATACGTGGTATGAGTTGTCCGCGTGGATCAAGGTGAAAGACGTACAGGCAGACGGGGCCTTCGTGGGCATCGACGTGTTGGCGGGAGAGACGCGCCTGGCATCGATCCGAACGGTGTGCACGGGCGGAACGCACGACTGGGCGCAGTTGGAGGAGAAGCTCCGCACCGACCCGCGCGCGACCCACCTGCTCATATACCCGGCACTCTATCGGTCGGCCGGCGAGGCCTGGTTTGATGACCTCTGCCTGACTGAGACTGACCCCGTGCAACTCCCACCGATGACGGACGAAGAGCTGTTTGCCGCGGTCGACCTGACGCGGCCCGACCTTCTATCTGTGCGGCACGCCGTCGAGCGGAATGACTATGCGGCGGCGCGACGTGAGTTCCTGGAGGCCCTGAAGCGCTTTGCCCCGCCCGCGTACCTGTTTGATCCCACGGAACGGCCGACACTGGACCCCACAAAGTCGTTCCCGGCCGCCGACGCCGTCCTGCGGCACGAGTTGACCTTCTACGACACCACATACACCTTCCCCGATCACGTCTACTTCAGCCCATCGCCGCCGGTTGATGACGAGCACTACGTTTTCTACCTCAACTGGACCAACCACTGGGGCGACCTGGCAAGAGCCTGGTGGGAGACGGGGCGCGAAGAGTACATCACCGAACTCAACGCGCAGGTCCTGGAGTGGACGGAGAGCTTCCCGCAGGCGGGGCCGCAGCCGGGATACCCCTACATCGACTGGGCCATGCGCACGGCCCTGTGGACCGATGTGTGGTACCGCACCCGCGAAGCCACCGGTTTCACCGAACAGGCGCGCATTGCCTACCTCAAGAGCCTGCTCCAGCAGGCCCGCTATATCCTTGCAGAGGTCCCCCCACATCCGCAGATGTCATCGGAGAAGGCTCTCTTCGTGACGGGACTCATGTTCCCCCAGTTCCGCGAGTCCGCCACATGGGTCCGCGCCGCCCTCAGCCGGATGGACGTGATGCTCGCGCAGAATGTGTACCCCGACGGCTCTTGCTCCGAACTGAGCACCCACTACCACGTGCTCCCCATCGACTGCGCTCGCCCCATCATCAGGCTCAGTGAGGCCAATGACATCGCCCTGCCGGAGCAGGTAGCCAGGTCGTATGAGCGTCTCCACGACTACTACATGCGGGTGATCAAGCCGAATGGGCGCATTCCGCAGCTCAACGATTCGGATGCGCTCTGGATTGGGGACACGCTCGAAATGCGTGGGCGGGAGACCGGTCGAGAGGACTTGCTCTACCTGGGCACCGGCGGGAAAGAAGGCGCTCCGCCATCTGAGTGCTCCCACGCACTGCCCTACGCCGGGCACTACGTCATGCGCAGCGATTGGACGGAGAACGCGACCTACCTGATAGTCGATGCCGGACCTTACGGAACCGGGCATCAGCACCATGACGCATTGAGCATTGATCTCTTCGCCGGTGGGCGCTCTTTGCTCGTCGACCCGGGGCGCTACACCTATGTCAACGACGAATGGCGGAGGTTCTTTGTCGGCGGCTGGGCACACAGCGGCCTCGTTGTTGACGGACAGGTGCAGAACCGAAGCGGGGAGTACGGCCGCATCTTCTATCCACTGGATAATCGCTGGGTGTCCTTGCCCGGCGCCGACCTGGTGGTCGGCACATACGATGGACCATTCGGCGATGCAGGCCAACGACCCGTGCACTGGGCGCGTTGGGTGCTGTTTCGCAAGCCTGATCTCTTCGTCGTTGCCGATCTCGTCAGGGGTGACGGCGAGAAGGACCTGCGGCAGATGTGGCATTTCGCGCCGATGGAGGTTACCTCCGGAGACCGGGGCTTCACTGTAACCGGGAACGACACGGGGGGCAACCTGCTGGTCATGCCCGCCGACCCGGAACTCTCACTCGAACTGGTGACCGGTCGGGAGAACCCGGTTCAGGGCTGGTTCTCGCCGAGGTTCCGTGTCAAGGAACCCGCTACGACCGCGTTCTACTCGACACGTGCGTCACTGCCGTTCATCTTTGCGACAGTGCTCGCGCCCTTCGACGGTCCGGTACGGCCCGCTCTGAGCCTCAGCAGGCCTCCCGTGGCGGACGACTCGCCCATCACCGCGGTCGAGATTCTGCGACCCGACGGGCGTGAGCTGGTCGTGATTGATCACGAGCGCCCATTCGGGGTGAAGATGGCCGGCGGCGTGTCGCTCGACGGCGAACTCGTCTGGCTGTCAACGGATCCGGAGGGCACGCCCCGTGGCCTGGTGCTCATCAACGGCCGCAGTGTCTCCATTGACGGTCGCGAGGTCTTCGACAGCGGAGGCTACTTGCCCCAATTGGAGGTCAGGTGGGAGGGTGAGCGAGTTCTCGTCAGCCATGCACTCCCGGCCGGTTCGGAGTTGTTGGCGGTCGGCGCCACCCGGGTCGTCTGCGACGGCCGAGATATGGACGTCGAGCGGGTCGGTGAGTATCTGCGCGCTGCCGGCACGCCCCCGAAGTCGCCGGTGATCTCCGACGTGCAGGTCGCGCCTCCGACCGACCCCGCGGATGCGCGGGGTCCGCAGGGCAGCCTCGAGCTGATCTTCCACACTAATACACCCACGCGCGGCTACGCCCTCTACGGCCCGTACGGGTTCGAGTGCGCCACGAGCCCGGACGACTACCCCACTACCCACCACCGCGTCCTGTTGCACAACCTCCGGCGGGGGCAGAGCTACACCATCTACCCGGCCGCCATGGGGGAGCATCTCTGTGTGGGCGAACCGGTCACGGCTACCGTCGCGCTGCCCTGAGAGCATGGGTGGCGCGGGGCCTGCCTCTGGGCTGCAGACTTGAAGCTGCTCCGCTCCCGGGCTCCACAAGCACATCCCTGACCGCCTCCAGGTGGCCAAGCGATCCAGCATGTTGGGGTACAGTCACCTGCCGGGTTCCGAGGACAGTACTACTGACTGCCCCTGCCGTCCAGGCAGGTCATCGCCGCCCTTGTGTCCAATCTGGCTCTGTGGCCCAGCTTCCGATGGAGTGTGAACCGGATTGACGAGACGAACCGTCGGCATCATCGTGCTCATCGCCCTGGCGCTTGGCTTCCTGGTCCTGGCCAACCTGTGGGTCAAGCAGGGCGAGTTGCTCACGCTTGCGGCGCAGGTGTCGATGTCGGTGCCTCCCGTGCCCGCCGTGGCGGCACTACTGCTGATGCTGGGCAGCCTGGCCCTGCTGCGGCGATTGGGCGTCACACGCACCGACGTCATGGCGGTCTACTGCTTCCTCACGCTCTCAGTGGCGCTGACCTCGGGTGCGGCAATGCGCATGTTCCTCCCGATGCTCACGTGCGCGCAGTACTTCGACGCCCCGGAGAACGACTACTCGGAGTTCCGACCCTACATGCACTCGTGGCTGCTGCCACAGGGCGATGACGTCATCCGCGACTACTTCGAGGGCTCCGACTCGGGCGCGGCGCCGTGGGGAGCGTGGCTGCCGCCGCTCGGGATATGGCTGCTCTTCTTCACTGCCTTCTTCGGGCTGCTCGTGTGCGTGGCGCTCATCTTCCGGCCCGTATGGCAGGATGGTGAACACCTCACCTACCCCGTCGCGGAAGTACCTCTGCTGCTCGCCGGCTACCGCGAGCACTCCCGCAACATGTCTCTGGATGTGCTCTTCTGGATCGGTTTTGTGCTCGTGTGCATCCATCACCTGATGAACATCCTCAACGCATTCAACCCGGCGGTCACCAGTCTCGGGCTGATGGCCGACCTGGGCGGCCTGCTACAGGAACACCCGATGACCGCCCTGGCGCCGCTGCAGTTCCGCTACAAGCCGATCGTGTTCGGCGTCGCCTACTTGATGCCGACCGAGGTCGCGACATCGACCGTGTTCTTCCACCTGGTCTACCTCAAGGGTTTGGCGCTTGGGGGCGCCATGGCCGGTGTCAATCTGCCCGGCTTCCCGTTCATGATGGAGCAGGCGGCTGGTTCGTTCTTCGGAATGGCGGTGCTGCTTGTCTATGCCGCGCGGGAGCGCATCGCCGACGTCTTCCGCGGCCTGTTCCGGGCGGAGCCCCGGCAGCGGGCCCTGCCGGCCATCACCCTCATCTGCGCCGGGTCCATCTACCTTTTCTGGCGCGTAGTCGGGATGGGCACCCCGATATTCATCCTCTACTACGTCCTGATGATGGCCTATGCGCTGTCCACGACCCGGATCCGGGCCGAGGGGGGATTCGCAAGCAACTGGAACTTCCCGCTCGAGCAGGAGCAGGAGGCGCTCATCAACTTCGGCGGCAGTCGGTGGCTCAAGGGGATGGGCGGGATGACGGCGATGACCGCGCTCACGCTCAACTACCATCTGAGCCGAGGCTACATCCCCAAGCTCATGGCCTACATGGCCGAATCGTTCAAGATCGCCGACACGGCCAAGATCTCGCTCCGCAATATGGCCATACTGCTGATGCTGGGAGCGGTCCTTGGCACGACGGTGAGCTGGTGGATGCACATTGCCACCGCCTACGAGTCGGGCGCCAACACGCTGGAAGGCGGCTCCACGGCGGGTGGTGACCGGATCAACATTGCGCGCGCAGCCTACACCAACCTGGCCGACTGGGCGCTCCGTGACGAGGGGCCCAACAGGTCGCGCGCCATCGCGACCGTGGGCGGCTTCGTGATGGTCCTTACAGTGGCAGGGCTGCGGAGGGCCTATCTGCGCTTCCCGCTTCATCCGCTCGGCGTGCTCATGGCAGCTACCGGCGGCGGCATCAACGACTGGGGGCCGCTGTTGTCCATCGTCATCATCAAGCTGGTTGTGATGCGGCTCGGGGGCATGCGCCTCTACCGTCGCCTCATACCGCTCTTCATCGGAGTGGTCATCGGCGACTTCTTCTCCGCCGGGCTCGTCTGGAGCCTCATCGCCAGCTTCGGCGGCGAGGGCTTCAACAAGTACCCCGTCTGGTACTGATACCGGGTTCGGCCCACTGCGTACCGTCGTAGCACACGAGTTCGCCGAAACCGGCGACGCCTCGCTCCCGCGTTGGCGGCGCCGCAGATGCCCGGGCCTGTCTCCGCGGCAGGGACCTGTTCCTGCTTGCCGCGGAGCAGTGCCGGGCTGCTCAGGCAATAGAGCACACCGATAGAACCGAGCATCCCTGGGTCGACAGCAGCACGCTGCGTTGCCGCACCGCTTACGTTACGTCGGCGGTCCATCCGCAGTGTATCTAAAGGAGGAAGTGATCGCGTGGAAGACTACCGTCGCCAGGCCGAGCGATTCCTGAGTTCCGAGACGCAATTCCACCTCGGCATCCTGCCGACCGAGCAGCCGCACGCGGCGACAAGGGGCCTCGCGGAGACGCTGCAAAGCGACTGCGCCGCCGGGGTGCGCATGCTGCAGGCGGTTGACCAGGACGTCGCTGCGATGGCCCGACGCGTGCTCGACGGTCCCGAAGTCGAGCGGCTCGTAGCGGTGCTCAGCGACGCCCTCTCCAGCGGCGGCCGCGTCTGCTTCGCCGGATGCGGCGCCACCGGTCGGCTCAGCATCATGCTCGAGGCGATGTGGCGGCGCTTCTGGCGAGAGTTCGCTCAGCAGCGGCCGGCGCTCGCGAGTCTGTCGGCGGAGATGGCGGATCGCGTCGTCAGCATCATGACCGGCGGCGACTACGCGCTCATCCGCTCGGTGGAAGGTTTCGAGGACTACACTTCATTCGGGAGACAACAGGTCCGCGAAGCCGATCTGCGTGAGGGCGACGTGCTCGTCGCCATCAGTGAGGGTGGGGAGACCTCATCGGTCATCGGGACACTGCTCGAGAGTCTCGACCGAGGTGCGCATGCCTTCTTCGTCTTCAACAACCCCGCGGAGATACTCGCCGCCCACATCGAGCGTTCGGCGGAAGTCATCAACCATCCCGCGGTGACGGTCATCGACATCGCGACCGGGCCGATGGCGCTCACCGGCTCGACGCGCATGCAGGCCACCACCGCCGAGTTGCTGGTGGTCGGCGCAGCGCTCGAGCGGGCACTCAGCCGCGTGTTGCCGAAGGTGCTGCCGCCGGATGAGCTCGCCTCCATACCCGCCGAATGGCTCGACCCCGCCGTCGGCCCGGAGGAGTTCGAGGCGCTGCTTGATGATCTCGCCGCGCCGGCTGCGGTTGATGCCATCTGTGCCTGGATCGACATCGAGCATCAGCTCTACACCGACGGCGGTTTGATAACCTACTACGCGGGCGACTGCCTCCTGGACATCTTCACCGACACCACCGAGCGAGCCCCGACCTTCATGCTGCCGCCGTTCCGCAAGTGCGACGACAGTGTCTCCCCGCCCTCATGGGCCTTCGTCAAGGACCCGTTGCTGGGCACACCGGAGGCATGGCTGCATGTCCTGGGGCGCGCGCCGCGCTGCCTGGACTGGGACGGCGACCGCTACCGCGAGTTAGACGGGCCTGCCTCCGTGTGCGCGAATCCGCTCCGCCTGGGCGCCGACGAGCTGATGAAATTCCTCATCGGCAGCGATGCCGACGCCTCGCGGACCGATGTGGAGCCCAATGTCGCGATGCAGGTGCTGCTCTGCTCGGAGTTGGAGGCCGCGGATGGCGCGAAGTGGCAGGAGGCATTCCTGCAGGCTGCCGAGCCCTTCGCGCGGCGTCTCGCCGCCGTCATCGGGGCAACCGCCGCCGCGCCCGCGGGTGTCGAACAGGTGCTGAGGGTGCCCTGCCGGATTGCCCCTACAGCGCTCCGCCTCTGGGACCGGCTGGCGACGAAGCTCGTGCTCAACACGGTGTCTACGGCCACGATGGGCAAGCTCGGCCGCCTGGTGAGCAACTGGATGGCCAACGTGGAGACCTCAAACAAGAAGCTGATCGACCGAGGGACGCGACTGGTGGCGGAACTCGCCGGTCTCGATTACGAGACCGCCTGTATCGAGCTGCACCGCACCATCGCCGAGTTACAGGCGACGGCACGACCCGGCGACGCGCGCGTCTCGCCGGTGGCGGCGACGGTGGAACGCCTTGGCCGGGCGCAGTAGTGTCGCGGGCGCAGCCGCCTACTGCTGATTCTCGCTCTGCTGGTCAGCCGTCTGCGCGTCGGCCGCCGCGGCTTTCTCCGCCTGGGCCGCCTCCGCCGCGAACTTGTGCTGGCCGACGTGCCGCGCGATGACCGTGGCGACGCGCTGTCCGGCGCCGCCGTCAAGCTTGCCAACCTGATCTTGAAGGAACTGCTGGCGGCGTGCCGTGAGCTCCGAGCGGAACTCCTCGTTGTAGAGCGTCTCTCTGAGCCTGTCGAGCATGTCCTCGCGGCGGTTGATGGCGACTGCGCCGCCGAGTTCGGCGTAGGGGAACCAGTCGCGACGGCCGGTCAGATTCACGGTGACTGCCGGGATGTTGAGCAAGCCGGCCTCGATGACCACGGTCGAATCGCGGGTGACCATGGCATCGGAGGCCGCGAGCAGGTCCGGCAGAGCAAACTGCCCGTGCTGGACGATCTTGACCGTGTTCGGATGTGCCTTGAACAGGCGGGCGTAGAGGGTCGTGTTGGTGTCCGCGGGGTGGAGCTTGATGACCAGCGCTGCGTCGAGCAGCTCGCAGGCCATGGCGACATCTTTCATCCACCAGGTCTCGAGCGTCTCGAAGAACTGCCCCTCGTTCGGCTGGGTCGCCAGCAGCACCAGGGCCTTGTGCTTTGCGCGCAGTTGAGCAAGGGGCTCGGGTATCTCGGCATGGAGTTGGGTGATGCGGTCATACGCGCAGTTGCCGGTGCGCGTGATGACGGTCTGGGAGCCGAGGAGCGCGGCGTGGATGCGCGCTGAGTACTCGCCCCACACGAGCGCTTCATCGAACGGTTGTGCGGCAAGGACATATCCCCAGTCACCCATGATGCCGTGCTGAAGCAGTACCGTCGAGATGCCCCGTTCCCGCGCAGCACGAATCAGCGACGCCGCGTTGGGCGTATAGGGGTGGAAGGCAACGATGACCGTCGGGTTGAGGTAATCGAGCGCCCGCTCGGAGGCGATGCGGCGCAGGTCCCAGGTGGCAGGGTCACGGATGAGAACCGCCTGCAGCCGCTGCGTGATAGCGGCCTTGAGGCCGTCCTCGAGTGTGGCGAAGTCCGCGACCTCGTCACGATGGCGCAGGAAATGGTCGAACCAGGTGCGCCACTTGATGCCCCGCTCCCGCACCGCCACGGCGTCGGCGGAGGTGACAAACTGGCCGATATCGTGCCGGATCAGTTCCTCGTAGCGGGAGGCAGCGGCGGTGAAGTTGTCCCAGTGGAAGTCCAGGATTGCGCAGTTGAGGCCCGACTCCCTGGTCATCGGCTCCCAGAGGGCGCGGATGATCTGCGCCGATGAGGCGCCCGCGCCGACGAAGACAGCATCGCGGCGAGCGATCTCCGGGCTCGCCGTCCGCGCGCCCTCGACCATCTGCCGCAGCTCCTCATTAAGGTCGCGCCGGCCCAGGTTGGCGGCGCCGGAGGGGAGCATCGAGCCTCGTAACCAGCGCGTGAATCCGCCCGGCGATGCCGAGAAGGGGATACCGGCCTCGGCCAGCAGCGGCGCCGCAATCGGGTGGATGCAGGTGCGCCCTGCCCACCAACTGGCCTCGCGTGTCGTCTCGATGATGCGCGCCCGCCGCCACCGGCCCTCGGCGATCTGCTGCTTGAGCACCTCGTGGGTCGCCAGCGCGGGGCCGACCGAGAAGAACGAGAACCAGCCGGAGAAGTCGGCCCAGAAGTTCGAGCCCGCAACCTGGGGGTGCATCGCTCTGTCGAGCTGGGCCGAGATGCGGTGGGCGTCCCATCGCAGCTCAGAGAGCCTCTCCCGTAGCGGCGCGTGCTCAGGCCGCGGTGAGTTCACCAGCGAGAAGAGGTCGGTCACCGCCTCGACGAGCACCTCGCCCTCGGCGATGCTCGAGCGCTCCGCCGCACTGGCGGTCGCGATGATGAGATTGCGTTCTGGTGTCGCGGACAAGTCCGGTGTCGTCACAGTATACCCCTCCTGGTACTGACGGCCCCATCCGTGGCCCAGAACGGCCCACGGCACCAATCGTTGTGGCTGTGACCCGGCACGCTTTCCACACCCGGCGGCGTACCGAAGCGAGATGGGCAGGCCATTCCCGCCCCCAGGTCCACGCTCAATGATAGCGTGCCCCCGGCCCCCATGACAAGCGCCTATCACGGCGGCTGCTGTCAGGGCGCGAATCAGGGCGCCATTGCCGACTGCAGGATTAGTGCCACGGGGCGCCGAATTGACACTATCTACAGTTTTCCGCGTCTGCAGAAAGCGATCCCTGCGGGCAGCCGTCCCGCGCGAATGGGGCAAAGACATGAGGCACGTGTTGGGTACGATGGTGGCCATCGCCGTCATGGGCGGTTGGTGCGCCCTCGCCGCTGCACAAGAGCTCGAGTTCGACCCGAATACCATGATGCGCGCGGCCGAGGTCGAGCCGGGCATGCGCGGTGTAGGGCGCTCGGTCTTCAGGGGAGTACAGATCGAGGAGTTCGGCTTCGAGGTGGTTGGCCGCTTCGAGAAGGCCATCGCCGGACGGGACATGGTGCTTGCCCAGCTCATCTCCGGCCCGCCCAAGGAGCGCAACGCCGGCGTCATCGGCGGCATGAGCGGCAGCCCCTGCTATATCAACGGTCGACTGCTCGGCGCCCTGGCCTACGGCTGGTACTGGCAGAAGGAGGCGCTGTTCGGCATCACCCCAATCGAGGACATGCTCGAGGCCACGATGCCACTCCTACAGGCGCAGGGGCCCGGTGATGCGACATGGTTGGCCTCGGCGCCGATACAGGTTGCCGGCCGCGATGTTCGCGGAGCCGTTGTCTCAAGGGCGACGAGCCCCGCCGGCTTCGCCGCGTCCGATACGATCGTGCTGCAGCCGCTGCGCGCCCCCGTCACCTGCGCCGGCATGGGCCCCAACGCGCTGGCGGCCATGCGCACGCTGCTCGAGCCCCACGGGCTTGAGCCCCTCGCCGGCCCCGGAACCAAGTCCGACCCGGTGGATGTCACAGTCGAGCCCGGCTCCGCCGTCGGCGTGAGGCTCATCGAGGGCGACTTCGAGGCCACTGCCGTCGGCACCGCCACGTACACCGCGGGCGACCAGGTACTGGCCTTTGGGCACCCCTTCATGGAGTTGGGCAGCATCCAGATGCCGCTGTGCACCGCCTGGATTCACGAGATAATGCCATCGATCCAGCGCTCATCGAAGATGGGCGCAGGCATGGTCGATGTCGGCACCGTCTACCGCGACTCGCCCTGGTCAATTGCGGGGACGATGGGCAGAAAGCCCGAGATGATCCCCGCGAGCTTCCACATCGTCGACCAGTCGCGCGGGCTCAGACGCGACTACCAGGTGCGGGTAGCCAACCAGCCGATGGTGACCTCCGCCCTTATCTCGAGCGCCCTGGCCGCCGCGGTTGATGCCACCTTCACCGCGGGCTACGAGGGAACCGCGACCATCCACTACAAGATCGTGGGGCAGAAGGGCGACACAGTCGAGAAGTCTAACACCGTCTACTTCCAGCAGGGGGCCGCCCTTCAACTGATGTCGGAGGTCGGGTTCCCGATGTATCTGCTCGAGGAGAACCGCTTCCGAGCGCAGAACGTCGCCTCATTCGAGGCCACGGCCGAGTTCAACGAGCGCGACGACACGGCGATGATCGAGCGGGTCTACGCGGAGGAAGCCGTCGCCAAGGCGGGCGAGCAGCTCACCCTCCACGTGATCCTGCGGCCCGACGGCGGAGAGCCGGTTGAGCGGGTGTTCAAGCTCGATATCCCACTCGAGACGCCCAAGGGGAGCCTGCGCCTGGCGGTGGCCGGCGGACAGCTTGCCTACGCGCTGCGGTCCCGCCTGCAACTGCTCACTCCCACCTTCAACGACCTGAACTCCTTCATCGAATTCTACCAGGACCTCGAGCAGAACACCGACCTGGTCCTGATCGCATCGCTGCCGACGACCGGGCTCATGGTGGGGCAGACCGAGTTGCTGCGTCTGCCGGGGTCCATACAGAACCTGATCACCACGTCCCCACGCACCGACCTCTACAGCGGCAAGAGCGAACTCTCCCGCACCGAGAAGACGCCGTGGGTGCTCTACGGTGTCGAGTACATGGCGATCAGCACCGCCGATCGCCAGGGGGCCAAAGGCGCCCAGCCCAAGCCGCCCTCGACCAAGGAGGGGGAGAGCGCCGCCGCCCTGCCCGAGTACCTTCCACCACATGCGCTTACGCCCATCACCACGCTCTGGGCCGCCGATGTGTTCAGGGAGCCGGTGGCCGCCGCGATGCGTGCCGCCGCGGGCCGCTCGGGTACGACCGTCAGCGTGGAAGGGGCCAAACCTGCCGAGAAGGCCGCCCCGGCCAAGTCGGAGACGGCGAGCGCGGAAACGAGCGAAACCGGCGCCGCCAATGGTGACGACAGCGATACGGACACGGAGAAGAGCAAGCTGACCGCCCGTCAGGTCAGCCGCTGGACGCAGACGGAGGCGAAGGAGTTCCTCGAAGGCAAGTCGGATGGGATCGCCGTCCAGAGCGATGGTATGGTGACGCTGGCTCCCCGTGTCGAGCGGATCAAGACACTGGGCGAGTTCTACATCCTGGCCTCGACAGTCGATGACAGGGGGACGGCCTACATCGGCACCGGGAGCTCGGGCACCGTCTACTCCGTTGGCGCGGACCGCCAGGTCGAGCACTTCGCCGAGACCGGCGCCTTTGCCGTCAGCGCGCTGCTGGCAGATGGAGCCGGGGGGCTGCTGGCGGCGGGATTGCCCGGCGGCACCATCTACCGGATTGATGAGGACGGCAAGTCGAGTCGCGCATGGGAGCTGCCGGCAGACTACATCTGGGCGCTCGGCCGCGGCACGGACGGCCGATTGCTTGCGTGCACAGGGACCCGCGGACAGGTGTATGAGCTGCTCGAAGACGGCAAGAACGCCCTCTTCGCCGATTTCGCGCAGACCCACGTGCTCTGCATGGCGGCGGGCAAGGAGCACACCTACTTCGGCACGGCGAGCCGCGGCTGTGTCTACCGCATTGGCGCGGACGCCAGTTCAAGGGCCCTGCTGGACGCCGGTGAGCAGGACATCCGCGCGCTGGTGGTGGTGGGCGAGAGCGCAGACCGCCCCGTCGAGGAGGTCTATGCGGCAACGGCGGCCGCCTCCGAGGGGGGCGGCGTATACCGCCTTGGCGCGCAGGGACACAATGTCGCCCTGTACGAGGACAAAGGCAAGTCCATTCACGCGCTGGCATGGCTCGACGGGGCGCTCTACGCCGGCACCGGCAGTGAGGGGGAGTTGCTCCGCATAGCGGACGAGAAGCAGAACGCCGTCGTCTATGACTCCGACCATGCCTATATGACCTGTCTGCAACCTCTCGGCGAAGGTCGGATGATCGCCGGTACGACGAACATGGGGAGCCTTCTGTTTGTAGACGCCTGTTGCGCGGCGAAGGGATGGCTCGAGTCCTCCGTGCTCGACGCCAAGCGTGTTGCGCAGTGGGGCGCCCTGACCTGGGATGCCGTCACGACCGGCACCGGCAGGGCGCGACTGCTCACCAGGTCGGGCGGCAACTCCGACCCTTCCGATGAGACGTGGAGCCCCTGGACCGCGGCGCTGGAGAACGGTAAGCCCGGCGATGCCGGCAGTCCCGCCGCCCGCTACCTCCAGTACCGCCTCGAACTCGAACGCGAGAACCCCGGCGATGACGCCGGAGTACACAGGGTCTCTGTCGCGTACATGCCGGCCAACCGCGCGCCTGAGATCACCATCAAGAGCCCCAAGGAGGGCGATGTCGTCTCCGGTACGGCCAAGATCACCTGGACTGCCAAGGATGAGGACAAGGACACGCTCTCGACCCATATCTACTGCCGCCGCACCGACGAGCGCGCCTGGCAGACGATCACCGAGGACCCGGATGCCACCAAGGACGAGTCCTTCGACTGGAAGACCGTGGAACTCAAGAACGGCGCCTACCAACTCAAGCTCGTCACCGATGACGGCGCGAGCAACCCCGGCGCACAGCAGACCGCTACCGCCGTGCTCGAGCTGCTCATCGTCGACAATGAGGCGCCGGGGCTGTGGGTTGAGACAACACAGGCCGAGGGCGACGAACTCGTGCTCTCGGGTGTGGCAAGCGACGGCTACTCGTCGATCGCGGAGGTCGCCTACAAGCTCAACGGGCGCTGGTATGCCGCCCGGCCCATCGACGGCATGTACGACACCCGTAACGAGCGCTTCGAGGCGCGAATGCCCATCCCCAGGAAGAAGACCACCATCACCGTCTCTGCCAGGGACGGAGCCGGCAACCAGAAGACGGTGCTCATCACCTGGCCCGACGGACAGACTGCCGAGCCGGTCGGATGAGCCCGAGTCGAGACGGATGACGAGGCGGACTACCCCGAGCAACTCGCCGGCGGGCAACGTCGAGGACGACGTGCGCGCAGTCGACGCCCTGCTCAGGCGTCTGCATGGTGATGCGCGCTTCGCGGGCGTCTCCGATCCGGTTGGTGGGCTGGTGCGCACGATACTCTCGCAGAGCACCACCAACGCCAACTCATCTCGCGCGTTCGCGGAGTTGACGAGACGCTTCGGTAGCTGGGACGCCGTGGCAGAGGCGCCGGTGGGGGAGATCGCCCGCGCCATCCGTTCCGGCGGCCTGGCACGGCAGAAGGCCCCACGCATACGGGCCATCATCAGGCAGATCATCGACGAGCATGGTAGCGCCACACTCGACTTCCTCGACCAGGTGACGGTCGAGCAGGCAACTGACTACCTGCTGCAGTTCGACGGTGTCGGGCCCAAGACCGCCGCCTGCGTGCTGCTGTTCTCCCTCGGCAAGCCGGTGTTCCCGGTCGATACCCATGTCCGGCGCATCGCCGAGCGCCTCGGTTGGGTACCACCGGGGCTCTCCGACGCCCGCATCCACAATGCGCTCGGAGACCTCGTGCCGGTGAAGCTGCGCTACCGGCTGCATGTGAACATGGTCACGCACGGGCGACGTGTCTGCCGGGCACAGAGGCCCGACTGCCCCACCTGTCCGCTCACGGCACTGTGCGACTACGGAAGGGAGCAGGAGGGGTCGGGGCTTTGATCGTT
>DPJP01000115.1:1781-2898 GCA_003542955.1 Armatimonadota bacterium | reverse complement strand
GCGTCGACCGTGGCGACGTCGCCATTGCTCGCCGCACGATGGAGCGGAGTTTCGCTGTCGTCATCATGTGCGTTGACGTTGGCGCCGGCGGCGATGAGCAGACCGACGACCGCCGACGCGGACTCCGTAGAGACTGCCTTGAGCAGCGACGTGTTGCAGTAGTCATCCANNNNCGCGTTCGGGTCGGCTCCGGCATCCAGCAGCGCAACGACCGCCTCGAGGTTCGCCGACCCGGCGGCATCGTGGAGGGGAGTACTGCCGTTGGCGTCAGTTGCAGTGACCAGTGCACCGGCGGCGATCAACATCTCGATGACCTCACGACTGCCCGAACCCGCCGCAATGTGCAGCGGCGTCGTCTCCGCCGGGTACGGGCACTCGCCTGAATAGGTGTAGCCCGATAGCTCCACGTTGGCATCAAGCAGCTCGCGCACGCGGTCGGTATCCTGCTCGAGCAGGGCCGCGCGGAGAGCGGCGGAGTTCAGCGCCTGCTTGATGGTCTCATCCGGGGTGATCCCGGCAGCCTCGAGGACGGTGTTGGTGATGTCCTCCCCGCGGTGGGCGGCGGCGTAGTACAGCGGCGTGTAGCCCTCCATGTTGGCCAGCAACGGGTCGGCCCCGTGCTCGATCAGCAGCCGGATCATGTCGGGCTGCTGCTCCCACACGGCGCCGTGCAGAGGAGTGTTCCCCTCATTGTCGAGTGCGTTGACGTTAGCTTGGTGCTCGATGAGCAGTTGCGCCATCTCGGCTTGCCCGAGGCGCGCCGCCCAGTGCAGCAGCGTCGAGCCGTCGTAGTCGCGGGCGTTCACGTCTATGCCAAACTCCAGCCAGGCCGCNNTGTCCCACGGCATGAGCATGTACAGCAGACCGCCCTCGGCGCTGATGGTAGCCGCCAGGGCGCGGGTATCCACCCCGGATGCCTCGAGACGTTCGAGAGCCTCCGGCGTCTGCATCGCGGAGATGAGCAGCGAGCGACCAACCAGTCCGTCAATGGATGCGCCATGGCGCAGCAGGCGCTCGACGAGGTCCCAGTCCAGCATCTGGGCCGCTGCCGTGAGTGCAACCTCCCCATGGTCATCGGGGGCATTGACATCTGCACCGCGCTCCAGCAGCATCTCAA
>DPJP01000115.1:1358-1773 GCA_003542955.1 Armatimonadota bacterium | reverse complement strand
AGCCGAAGACCAGAAGCCCCCGGCCCGCAGGGCCCGCAGCAGGGGAGTGGAGCCATCATCAGACAGAGCGTTGACCTCGGCCCCGGCGTCAAGGAGCCACTCGGCAACACGTGCCGATCCGGCCCCGGCCGCCACATGCAGCGGCATGTCACCCTCGATGTCTCGCTGGACCAGCAGACGTGAGTCCGCACCGACGAGACCGGCGACTGCGTCAACATCGTCATACATACACGCTCGGAACATCCGTGCCGTCGCGAGCGCACGGTCTGCCGCCTCCGGGTCGGCAGGCCGCAGGTGGTCGGCAAACAGCGTGGTGCTCTCGACTGAGCCGGCTGACACGGCCAACTCCAGTGGTGTGAGGCCCTGGTCGTCGATGGTCGTGGGGTCCGCCCCCGCCTCCAGGAGCATACAGACG
>DPJP01000115.1:1155-1345 GCA_003542955.1 Armatimonadota bacterium | reverse complement strand
GCAGGCGGCATGGAGCGGGGTGCAGCCCACTTCATCGGCCTCGTTGACGTCCATTCCCGCCTCGATGAGCAGGCGCGCTACGTCCGCGTGACCGCGTGCGACGGCCACGTGCAGCAGGGAGTAATCGCTGGACGACCGGGTCGGTGAGACGCCCCGGCTCAAGAGGTACTCAACCACACGGGCAGTACCG
>DPJP01000115.1:0-1107 GCA_003542955.1 Armatimonadota bacterium | reverse complement strand
TGCTGGACAATCGAGAGCCTGCCGGCGCGGATGGCGGTTTCGAGGGCCCATGCAAGCGCATTGGCATCCCACGCGCCGGGGTTCCACGCGAGCAGGCGCTTGACCGCCAGGGGCGAGGTCTGGGCTGCCAGCATCAGAGCGGTGGACGGGTCGGCATCCATCGACTGCAGGCGAAGGAAGATGGAGTGATGTCCGCCCTCCGCGGCGGCGACGGCGGCTCTGGATGCGGCTTGCATGCGTATCTCGGGGCGCCAGTCCTCCCCGTCGGGGCCACTGTAGTCCTCGGTCTCCAGGCCCTGCGTGGCATGCTCCAGCAGGTACATGGTCAGCTCCCCATGCCCTGCCCCGGCCACGATCTGGAGCATGTCTCGCCCGGCGGAATCGACCATGAACAGCACTGTGGCGTCCTGCTCGACGGCGGCGCGCACGGCCGCGAGGTTGCCCTCCCGGCAAGCCTGAGCGAGATCATCGGCGAGCGGAGGCATCTCCGGGCCAGAGCCGAGGTCATCGCGCAGACCCGGGGGAGTCGCGAGCCGGGCGCCATGCCGGGAGTGGCCGGGCCCCGGGCTGATCTCAGGGCCTGGCGGCGGGGGTGGCGGCTGGGCGACAGATGAGGCACAGATGATGACGGTGATGGACAATGCCCCCAGAGTGCGACCGATCATTGNNTGTGGCCGACCTCCCCGAAGCGACACCATGCAGGAAAACGGTCTGGCAGCAGCATACTCCACCAATGCAGAAATTGGAACACGGCTGCTATGCTGCAGTGTCAATCCGCGGGGAGGAATTGTCTACGAGCAGGCCATCCGGAGGTAGCCTGCCCGACGCCGGGCACAGCCAATCGCGGCAGGAGGATACCGGGGTCGGCGGCGAACTACTATGGTGCGTAGCGCGACAGTCAGACCGCGAAGGGATGTGGTGGGGATGAGAAGCATCTCGATGGTCGGCACAGTCCTTCTGATGGGTCTCCTACTTGCGGTTCTGGCCCCTCCCGTGTGCGGTGACCATGCCGCCCGGCCGGGCTACGGAGTTGTCTACACCGACAATGCCTCGCCGGTGACCTCCGCGCCGCCGGGCCACGGCCCGGGCGACTGGGAATGGCGACCC
>DPJP01000312.1 GCA_003542955.1 Armatimonadota bacterium | reverse complement strand
CGGCGTCGGTGTCGCGCGGGCGCCGCTGCGCTCGCGCCCCGTGCCCGCGGTTGTGGTGGCGGCGCCGTACGTGCCGCCGGCATCGCTCCCGCCGGGTTCGCGCCCGCCAAGGGTCACAAACAGCAGCACCAGCAGCCCGAGCAGCACCGCTCCCCCGGCGATTCCGCCGATGAGTGCGTAGTGCCGCGGCCGCCGGGGCGCGGCCGTGGCCTGCTCCGTGGGCGCCGCCGTGGCCTCGGCCGCGGCCGTCCGCTCGAGTTGGAGCTTCTCCATCACGGCTTCGTCGTAGCGCAGGCGCAGTGAGAGTTCGTACCACTGCACGGCCTCGACATGGTCGTGCCTGCGGGAGGCAACGTCGCCGAGTAGCTCGTGCACCCGAGCGCTGCTCGGGTTCTCGCGCAGCAATCGCTGCGCCTGCCGCAACGCCCGGTCGAAGTGGCCCTGCTCGGAGAGCAGTTCCACCTCATGGATGTCCTGATCCAGCACCGCTTCCGATGTCTGCAAGTCGCTCAAGTCGCTCACCTGGGGTCCGCCCGGGTCTGTGTATCGCGCGGCGTGTAGTGCTTCTCCATCCGGTAGCGGACGATGTCGTAACCGAAGCGCATGTACAGCCCCACCGCACGTTCATTGTCTGCGGTGGCGTCGAGGGTGGCCTTGGTGGCGCCGTTGCTCACGAACCACTCGTCGGCAACCTCGAGCAGGTAGCGCCCACACCCCATCCCCCGCAGCTCGGGGGCCACGTAGATGTTCTTAATATACCCAACACAGTCGTCAACCAACGTCGCCATCAGCGAAAGCCAGAGGAATCCGACGACTTTGCCGCCCTGCTCGAGGACAAGCAGATTCTCGCTGGGGTTACGGGCGGCGTCGCGCAGGGCGATGCTGTAGTCGTACAGAAAGCCGTCGTCGACCACGCAGCCATCGAAGTTCGTCTCATAGATCTCGTACTGGAAGCCAAGCACCGCCTCGCGATCCCGCCGCCAGTCGAACTTCCTCACCCGCATCGGTTGTGTGCTCGGATCCTGCGCAATCATGCATCCAATCCCTTCATGGGCGCTGTGCGCCCGCCCTGGGTGCTGTACCGAAGTCTCAGGCTTCCAGATGGCGAGATGCTGGGGTCACGTCTTGAAAGTTCATTTTTCGCTCTCCGGCGCCCGGGACACCAGGCATAGTATCGACCGTTGCGGGTGCCATTCGCTTGTTTTCGGGCGAAAAATGAACTCTCAAGACGTGACCCCAGCCGTTCCACCGCTCCCAGCATGTCCCGCATCTGCCCTGAGGCTTCGGTACAGCGCCCCCGCCATGTGCCACCGTGCTACCTGGCCTGATCGATGAGCCGCACGTGTTCCTCGACAACCTGCCTGGGCGCAAGCCAGATGAAGCCCTTCAGCGCCAGCGTCACAACAACCGCGTCATCCAGAAACCCGGTCCCCCATGGGAAGAGGTCGGGGAGCACATCCGCCGGGATGACCAGGTAGGCGACCCCGGCCAGCAGCACCGCCTTCGCCGGCAGGCCGACGCGCGGGTCCCGCAACAGCCGCCAGTACAGACGGAAGAAGTTCGGCAGGTGAGCCAGGAGCTTGGCCATCTGCAGCGGGGAGCCGCCGCGGGGGATGCGCGGATCGTACCTGCGCGGGTCAGGGCTACCACCAGAGCCGGCACTGTCTATGGTCCTTCACCTCATCAACGACGTGCCCGGCGCGGATGCCGGGAGGCGCGACACGCGCGCCTGTTGCTCCATTCTTTGACACCGCGGGAGCGATTCCTTCTATGCAACCGCGGAGGCGCCCGCACGGTTCCCGCTATTTTGTGCGCCCCGGCCCCCTGGCGGGCAGGTCGACGTGACCGGTGGGCCGAACCTGCCCGCATTACACGACCGGGCATATCCCCCGGCGGAGCGACACACGACAGTCACCGTACAGGTGGAGGAGCAACCATGGGCGAGTTTCTCATCCAGGACGGCCAGACCGTCCTCATGCAGGGCGACAGCATTACCGATGCCGGGCGGCGGGGCGACGCGGCCCCCTACGGTCGCGGCTATGTGAGCATCTTCCGCGAGATGCTGACGGCCTTCCACCCCGAGCGCAAAGTGACCATAGTCAACAAGGGCATCGGCGGGGACCGCACCACCGGGCTCAAGGAGCGCTGGGAGGACGACGTCATCCGCCACCAGCCCGACTGGCTTACGCTGCTGATAGGCATCAACGACCTGCACAGCTACCTGCGCGCGCCCGATGACGCGGCCGCCGTCACTCCTGAGGTGTATGCGGCCACGTATGACTGGCTGCTCGAGCAGACAACACAGCGCACCGGCGCCCGCATCGTCCTGCTGGACCCGTTCTACATCAGCATCAACTCACAGGAGACGTTCCGGCGCCGCGTGCTGGACCTGATTCCGACATACATCGAAATCGTACACCAGATGGCCGAGAAGTACGACACGCTGCTGGTGAAGACCCACGACATCTTCGCGGAGCATCTGAAGCACCGCGAGGCGGAGTGCTTCTGCCCCGAGCCGGTGCACCCGAACCAGGCCGGGCATATCGTCATCGCCGGAGAGCTGATCAGGACCTTCGGCGGCATATAGACGCGTACGGGAAGGGCGATGAGATGCCGATGAGTGAGATCACCTACTTTGACTGTGCCTGCCGCCTGGGCCGCCAGGTCAACTCGCCGGAGGGTCAGCCGGAGACACCGGCGGAGATACTCGCCGCGATGGACCACTACGGCATCCATGAGGCGATGGTCATCGACAGCCTGGCGTGCTCGACGAGTCCACGGGCAGGCAATGAGCGGATTCTGCAGCGCACGGCCGACCAGCCGAGGCTGCACCCGGCCTGGGCCGGGTTGATGACGCATTCGGAGGAGCTGGCCGCGCCCGATCGGCTCGTCGAGCAGATGCTCGAGTACGGCGTGGGCGCGCTGTGGCTGTTCTACGGGCAGTTCGCCATCCCGCTGCGCGAGTGGGCGATCGGCGACCTGCTGGGTGCTCTCGAGGACGCCGGGGCGCCGCTGTTTCTGTGCCCTGACAGCCTGCGCACCGGTGGGATCGACCGCACCGACTGGAGCGGCGTCGTCGACATCTGCCACGCCCACCCGCGCCTGAACGTGGCCGTCAGCGAGTACCGCATCTACGCGGGCCAGCGCCCGCTGTACGAGGCGCTCGCGAGATGTGAAAACCTCCACCTGGACATCTCATCAATCTGGCTGCACAAGCGCATCGAGTACATCTGCAGCCGCTTCGGCTCGGATCGACTGCTCTTCAGCGGGCAGCTTCCCCAGCATGATCCCGGCGTACGCCTGGGCCAGCTCAACTACTCCGACATCAGCGACGCCGAGCTTGCCGACATCGCCGGCGGCACCATGCGCCGGCTGCTCGAGTGGAACCCGCAGGTGAAGTCGGTCGCCGACACCGTCGAGCTACCCGCCCCCGTCGACGAGTTCCACTCCAAGGCGCGCGGGCGAGTCTGCCTGTCGACCGAGGAGTTCTACGACTGCCACGGCCACATCGGCTGGTCGAGCCCGAACCATGTCATCAATGAGGGGATCGAGCAGCTCGTCGGGGAGATGGATCGCTTCGGCCTGCGCACGGTGTGCGTATTCAGCCTCGAGGGCGTGATGGGGGAGGAGACCTGGGGCAACGACCGGGTCGCGGAGGTCATCGCACGCTACCCGGAGCGCTTCGTGGGCTTCACGCTCGTGAACCCCGTGCACGGCGAACGCGCGATG
The DNA here is from genome assembly GCA_003542955.1 of Armatimonadota bacterium. Lineage (GTDB taxonomy): Bacteria > Armatimonadota > Zipacnadia > Zipacnadales > UBA11051 > UBA11051. Next base: position 1,237 of record DPJP01000312.1, on the reverse strand, counting down.
GTGCAGGAGCTTGAGCGCGGCCTGCAGATGGGGATGCAGGGGATCAAGCTCATCCCGCACTATCAGCTTTACCCCGAGGAGGGCCCACTGATCGATGTCGCGTGCCACTTTGCCGATGAACACGGGCAGCTGATCCTCAATCACAACTGGGGTTCACCCGAGCAGATGCGCAGGCTGTGCGAGACCTACACGCGCGCGTGCTTCATCACCGGCCACTCGCGGGGCGACTACGGACCCGTCGTCGCGGATGTCGAGAACCTCTACATCTGCTCGTGCCCGTTCCTGAGCTGGCGGCAGACGGAGACATACGTCAACATCTACGGAGCGGACCGGATCATGTTCGGCTCCGATCTGACGGACCTGCCTGTGGCCTGGGGTCTGGGGCCGATCCTGTACGCGCGCATCAGCGAGGCCGACAAGCGCAAGATACTCGGCGAGAACCTGCTCGGCGTGCTGAAGCGCTATGGGGTGAGATTCGGGCAACCGTAGGCCCGAGACCGTCAGATCCTGGCGGCGGACGACCAACAGAGAGACTCACGAAAGACGCGAAAGGGACGGCAGTACGTCGCCGTTACCCCATCTCGCGTCTTTCGCGTGTCTCGTAGTTCCCTGCCGTGGCCCTTCCTGCAGCCTACTTGACGGCCTTCACGATGCTGTCGACGGCCAGGCCCTGGAGGTCCTTGCCGGCGACGGCCGCGGCGACGGCGCGTATCTGCTCGGGCCGCACATCGTCGGCATTGAGGCCGAGTTGCTTGATGATCGCCTCAGTCATGCTCGTGGGGAGTTGCCGATCGAGTGTCGCGATGATCGTCGTCAGCAGCAGGTAGTCGTCAGGCGTCAGCTTGTACTGCCTGGATATCTCGAGCGGCGGGTCTGGCAGCAGTCCGGCATCCAGATAGGCCCCGAGTTGCCCGACGGTTGCGGCGTCGCCGCCGGCAAGGATCATCTGGTCGGCGAGTCGGCCGAGGTGGGCGTAGTTTGGCAGGCTCGACATGGCCGTCAGACGCGTAGGCTCCTGCTTCATCATATCCTCGAAGCCCAGGACGAAGGCGGCCGTGCCGCCGCCGGCATCGCGGCCGCTGGTTGACAGCAACCGGCCGGGCATGTGCACATTCACGGCGAACTCAAAGCCGGAGAAGAAGCCCGACATCAGGCCGGCAAGCTGCGTGGGATCGAAAATCTGCTCATCACCGGCTGCGACGGGGGGCTCGGCGGGCGGCATCGGGTTGCCGGCAAA
>DPJP01000061.1:26515-30021 GCA_003542955.1 Armatimonadota bacterium | reverse complement strand
GATACCCGTCCCACCGCGCGAAGCCCAGTGCCTTTTCTGGCGCAGCCAGAGCGTGTGATCCGCGCAGGGCACTGTGTGGGAGGAGAGCAACCCGTGGGCATACGCAAGATCAGTGATGTCGTCGTCTACGCCAATCCTGAGTTCTACTCGTCTTTCCCGTCGGTCGTCTGTCGCAGCGATGGACGTCTCGTGCTCGGCTTCAGGCGCGCGCCGGAGCGCCGTCTGCGCGCAGGGGGTTGTGTGACCCATGCCGACCCCAATAGCTGGATGATGCAGGTGACCTCGGATGACAACGGGCTCTCCTGGTCGCAGTTGCCGACGGTGATGGCCGTTCACCCGCGTGCGGGCAACCAGGACCCCTGCCTGATGCAGCTTGCGGATGGCACGCTGTTGGCGTCGACATTCTCGTGGGAGCTGATTGGGGCCCCGGAGACCGACACCCCGGTCCCGGACGCCCGCAGGATGCCCATGGGCTGGTGGATGACCAACATCGGGGTCAGCATCGTCCGCTCGACCGACGGAGGGGGGACGTGGGAAGGCCCATTCACGATCGACCCGATCCCGGACTCGGAGGAGGCATTCCCCGGAATCGCCAATCGTGGCGCCTGTCGCGGGCGTATGGCGCAGCTTCCCGATGGCTCCGTCCTGCTGCCGGTGTACGGCTCACGCCGGTCCGGCGAACCCTCGCGGGCGTACCTCTACCGCTCCGACGACAGGGGCGAGACCTGGCGCTACGTCTGCGATATCGCGGGTGATGACACCGTGCACATGCATGAGCCGCACCTTCATCTGACGCCCTCGGGGAAGCTCGTGTGCCTGATCCGTACCGCGGAGATGGAGGGCTACGGGGCGGTGTGTCACTCGACCGATGGGGGAGAGAGCTTCAGCGAGTGGCGGCCTACTCGGGTGTGGGGCCACCCACACACGACGGCCGCGACTGCCGATGGGCGCGTGCTGGTGGCCTACGGCTACAGGCGCGAGCCGTTCGGGATACGCTGCCGGCTGGTCGACGCGGAGCTTGATGAACTTGACGACGCCGAGGAGATCGTCCTGCGGGACGATGGGGGAAACAGCGACATCGGCTACCCGTGGGCCGTTTGCATGGCCGATGACAGGATACTCGTCGCATACTACTTCAACATCGACGATGGGACGCGGCACATCGCAGGCAGCATAGTGCAGATCGACTGATTGCCGGCGGGCCGAAGCGCATGCGCCGGCGAGTGAGGGAGAGGCATATATGGGGTTTGCCGACATCATTGACAACTGGTGGGGGAAGGGGTTCACCGAGCGGAGCATGCGCCCGGTCATCACCGCGCACCGCGGCCAGTCCGCGCACGCGCCGGAGAACACCATGGCCGCGTTCGAACGGGCGATCCGAGAGGGAGCGGATGCCTGCGAGTGCGATGTCAGAGTGACCGCCGATGGCGAGGTCGTGCTCATGCATGATGCCAACGTCGCCAGAACAACCGACGGAGTCGGCGAGGTGGCGCAGATGACCAGGCAGGAGATCGCCGCCCTCGACGCGGGGAGGTGGAAGTCGGATGAGTACGCGGGCGAGGCGCCGCCGCTGTTGTGCGAGGTGCTGGAGCTGCACAAGGGCCGCGCCATGCTGTGCGTTGAACTGAAAGACTACACATGCGGCGAGCACGTTCTGCGGATCATCGACACCTGTGGCGCTGATGAGTGGGCCTCGCTATGCTCTTTCGACTACACGGCGTGTGTCGAGGCGCGCAGGCACAACCCGCTGGTGCCGGTGGCCTGGATCACCTCGCCGCGGCCAGGCGAGATGACGGCGCAAGATGTCGTCAGACGCTTGCTTGCAGGCAACCTGCAAGCCGTGAGCACCACCGTGCACTTCCTGAGCGAGGAGTTGCTGGTGCTGTGTCGCAAGGCNNTGGATCTGGACCGTCGACGAACCGGCCTCGATCGTGCGTCTCGCGCGGCTGGGTGTGGATATGATCATCTCGAATGACCCCGCTCTCGCCATCGACGCGTGCAGAAATGCCGGCGGCGGGCGCGGGCTGTGATATAATCTGCTCGATGCAGCCAGGGTGCGCCGGCCGTCGCCGGTTCGGTGCACGCGAAAAACGGCAATCCGGGAGTGCGAAGAGTGAAGAAAGTGGTCAGACCGAAGGCAGTCGTAGCGGGCGGAGCCGGCTTTCTGGGCTATCACATGACCAGGCGCCTGTTGGGTGAGGGCTACGATGTGTACGTGGTTGACAACTATGAGACCGGTACCCGCCGCGTTGAGCCATACCGTGAACCTCNNGCAACAGCCGTGACCTCGCGGCCGACGGCGCCGAGGTGATCGTGCACGACATCTGTGAGCCGCTGCACATCGCCGGCGACATCGACTATGTCATCAACATGGCCTGCCCGGCCAGCCCCGTCGACTTCGACCGGGTGCCGCTTGAGATCATGCGCACGTGTGCCGTCGGTAGTCAGATGCTGCTCGAACTGGCCCGCGCGCACATGGCCGTGTACCTCCAGGCGTCGACCTCGGAGGTCTATGGCGACCCGGAGATTCACCCGCAGCGAGAGGACTACTGCGGCAACGTCAACATCGCCGGCCCCCGCGCCGTGTACGACGAGGGCAAGCGCTACGCCGAGACGCTCTGCCACACCTACCACCGTCACCACGGCACGCAGGTCCGCATCGTGCGCATATTCAACACCTACGGTCCCCGCATGCGACCAGACGACGGGCGTGTCGTGTCCAACTTCTGCATGCAGGCGCTTACCGGCGAGGCGCTCACACTCTATGGTGGTGGGGAGCAGACGCGCAGCTTCTGTTACTGCGAGGACCTCATCGAGGGCATCTTCAGGCTCCTGCACTCCGATTTCACGGGGCCGTGCAACATCGGCAATCCCGCCGAAATCACCGTCCGCGAGTTGGCCGAGACCATTCTCGACCTGACGGGCAGCGGCTCGGAGCCGGTTATCGTGCCGGCGCTGCACGNNCTCGGCGGCCCGATATCACCAGGGCTCGAGAGCTGCTCGGGTGGGAGCCGAAGGTCTCACTGCGCGAGGGCCTCAAGCCCACGCTGGAGTGGTTCGCGGAGGCGGTCGAGGAGTAGGTGTCCGGCGGGGCGCCATGTCAGGCCTTCGGCCTTCACCGGCGACGTGTGCACCGGCGGCCTGTCGACGGGCACGAAGCAGTGCCTATCGAGGCTTTCCGGCTTCGCGTGTCTTTCTTGTGTTACGCCAGAGCACGTGCTACAATGGGTCCGTAACGAGCTTTCGCGAGCGTCCGCCGGCACCATTGATCCACTCCAGGGGCGTCGGCTTTTTTGTGGCTCTTCATGGCAGATGGTATGTCATTATGACGTGTCTGCTCTCGGGATGCGACTGGCGGAGAGAGATCCGGTGACCCCGTCCGGACACAATTCCGCGGCGGGGATGGATTGAGGTCCGGCACTCCCTCTGTCCGGCATGATGAAGCGATATGGCCGTCATACGGCTTGATGGCCCAGACGGCGATGCTTTCTTGTCGTATTTGTGAC
>DPJP01000061.1:10037-26496 GCA_003542955.1 Armatimonadota bacterium | reverse complement strand
CCGGAGGTGACCTAAAATAGGCAAGCTTCTAGACGGCAGACAACTGAGGAAGATCTTCGACGGCTTTTGCCCATTCGATGAGAACCTGGCGCTCAAGCCGCAGGACCAGCAGGTAACCATCCTGGCCGCCAACTCGAACAACTGGTGGTCCACACGGGCCTTTGTCATGGCTTCGTCCATCGGCAAGCAGTCGCCCGTCATCGTGCAGTTCTCCTACAACTCCAACATCAAGATCGGCGGCGACCCCAAGACGATCTGGGCTCCCGAGGGCGCCCGGTATACGTCCAACGCCGTCGTCAACGGCGCCAAGGCCAACGCGGACTGGATCGCCATGGAGGCCGAAGCGTGGGACGCCAACTACGTCGCGATCTCGCTTGACCACTTCAAGGTCCCGAAGTTCAAGCCCGGGGCATCCTACAAGTCGTGCGCCACGCCCATCGACTACGCCGGCCTGGTCGAGGAAACGCGCGATTACATGAAGGCACGGGGCCTCGATGCCATCGCCGATGCCTGTGACGATGCCGCCATCAAGGAGTACACGGCCTACTTGACCAGCAGCGAGTACCAGGGCTTCCGGGCCGACTTCATGGAAACCGTCCGGATTATGGACCCGGCGTGGGGCATGATCGACACCGAGGGCATTCCCTATGTGCTCGACTTTGCCGTCAGCCGCGACTTCGCGAACGGCGTGCGCATCGGGCTCGGCAACAGCCACATGATGATGGAGGCCGAGCTTGGCGCTACGGGGACTTCCGGCGACGGGATCGGCTATGAGCCGATGCGCGGAGCCGCCCTCGAGGAGTTCGCCAATCTTGCGGCCGCTTTCGTCGACTACACCGGCGCAGAGGGCATGGCGTATGACATCGGCATGAAGCATGCGGCCAAGGCCGATGAGAGGCATCCGGCCGACGAAGAGAAGCTCGAGGTCGTTCAGCGCACCATCATCGAGCAGACCGGCATCTACGCCGCCTACGCTCAGCACGGCGGCACCGGCGCGGCCGAGGTCGCAAAGGGCCTCGTCGGCAAGACCAACGTCAACACCGCGTTCCTCGTGGCCGGCAGTTGCGCGCGCGCCGAGCACTTCGGCGCAGACATGGGCAAGGTCCATGCCGGCGACAAGAAGATCTGCGGCACCGACGTCGAGACGCACGTCTACCTCAAAGCGCTCTACGAGTCCTGCGTCGAGCGATATGAGACCACCGGCAGCTACCAGACCGGCGACCTCGTGGCCAAGTTCCTCGCGCAGTAGGGCGCCGTCTCACAGCAATTCAGACAGGGGGCAGGGCGCGAGTCCTGCCCCCTCTTTCGTATTTGCAGCCGGAGTGCGACCGTTGGTCTATCTTTGCAGGTCCAGGAGCAGGCCATGAGAGATACCATCCCGGAACTCATCCAGCAGCTCGACGTCAATCGCATGCGTGAGATGCTGACCTACCTCGCTGCCGACCCGCTGCCGTTCCGCAAGCTCAACTATACCATCCCCGGCCACGAGAAGCCGACGCTCTACGAGGCCGATGACTACATCCAGGGCCAACTGGAATCCGCCGGGTACGCGGTCGAGAAGGAGGGTGTGCAGGTACAGGCATACCGCTGCGACGTGACGAAGCCGAAGTCGGCCCAGTACTCGGCACCGGCTCCGGAAGACCCGTGGTACACCGCCTACAACCTCTATGCGAAGAAGACCGGCTCAACGCACCCGGATGAGATCATCGTCGTCATCTCGCACAAGGACTCACAGAGCTGGGTCGACTCGCCGGGGGCTAATGACAACGCGGTGGGGACGGTCGCGAATCTCGATATCGCGCGCGCGCTGGCGCGATATGAGAGCGAACGCTCGGTCTGGTTCGTCTACTGCAACGAAGAGCACACGCCCTGGACCAGTATGACCGCGGCCGGCAACGCCCGGGAGCGGGGTGACAACATCATCGCGGTGTTCAACCTCGACAGCCTCGGTCGCAAGTCGGACGAAGACCACGCCGCGCGAGTGATGGCCAATGTGACACTCTACACCACACCCGAAGGCGAACGCCTGGCCGACCTGATGGCGGAGGTCAACGAGCGGTACGGCATTGGCCTGCAGCAGCGCAAACACCAGCGGAGCGCTCCCGGGGATGATGACGGTTCATACGTGAAGGCAGGCTACTCCGCGGCGATCATGAACCTGGGCTCCTACCCGTATGCCGATCCGGAGTATCACACGGAGGAAGACAAGCCTGAGCGCGTGGGTTTTGAGAACGTGCTGCTGGCAGCGCAGGCTTCGCTGGCGGCGATCGTGACGGTCGACAGCGAGGGACCTCGGCACTGACTGACGCCGTGCGGCTGCGACGCGCCGGGTGAGCGTCTGTGCGCCCGCTACGGTTCGATCTGCTCGATCTGGATCAGCGTCTCGCGTGCAGTGCCGAGCAACTCGACGGTAATCAGCGCGGGGTCCGATTGTCCAAGGCCGACGGCATCCGTTGTTGCCGGTTGGAGATAGCTAAGGGCTTTCTCCGGCTTCGCATGGTCCTCCGGCAGGGGCTGCTGGCTGAGCGCCTGTTCGGCGGCCAGCAGCCGCATCCCGGTGACATCCAGCGCCACCGGATCAGACGACATCAGCACGGCCCTGTACTCCCATACGGGCGGGTACTTCTCGCCGGTGTCATAGAGGACCGGCTGGTACGCCTCGAGGATGTGCGCCTTCGTCTTCGCGCGCACGACCGGGTTCGCGCCGGGGAGGGCCAGTTCGTCGGGCTGCCCGAACAGCCGCAGGCGCTCTGCGTAGGGAACCGATGCGAGAGTCCCGACCACGCAGCCACGCATTCCGAGTTGCCTGTCGGCCCGCAAGCGCGCAACGTTGATGATAACCGTGCAGTAGTCGAGCACAATGCGCGTCAGGCCGCCGCGGTAGCCCTCCGACTCCGCGCCCATTGTGCGCACTCCCCGCCCCGTCTTGTTCACCGCGATGCCCGCNNTCGTCCCCGGCGTAGACGATGATGTTGTCTTCGGATACCCCGCTGCTGATCAGCCCGTCGATGATAGCGTTGATGGTCTCCTGAGCCACGGGAGGAGCGGTCAGGTCGACCTGGATGCCGACCTTGTCCTGGGGTGTGGCGATACGGCGCCAGGGGTTCTCCCTCTGATCGGTGCATCCGGTGTAGTGGCGGGCGGCACGTGTGAGTATCTCGGCCACGGGTACGTAGTCAATGCGCCCCTGAGGGTAGAACATCTCGGGCGCAGTCCAGCCCGGGGGAATCAGGATACGCTCAGTTCTGGCCATCACAACGGTGGCCGGTCCGACGCGGCCGGGGCTTGCGCCCGCACGTGGCGCGGCGATGCCGAGCATGATCAGAGCTGCAATGCAGGCTGCAATCCTGTGTCCTGTGAGCAAGATGTGCGTACGTCCTTCATGGATGTGATCTGTGGCGGCTACATTCCCCACTTATGACACCCGAAACCCGTGAGAGTTGCGCGCTCGGCAAGCCACGCATCCGAGTACCGGCCGGGTAGGGGATTGCCGGGGGGATGGCGAACCTGCGTCTGGGTGACAGGTTCCGGCGAGCGGAGGCATCGAGTGGACAGTCAGAGCGGACGGAGACTGCCGCTTCATCCAGGCATCTACGGCTGCCTGGGCTGCGGCGTGGTCGTAGTGGCGCTGGTTGGCCTCAGCGCCTACGGCATTGCGCGCGCCATACAGGAAGTCCATTCCGAAGACTTGGTCGGCGTCGGATCGACGGCCAATGTGCAGATGCAGCGACTGCCCGGGGGCATTCTGCGGGGGGAGCTTGTCCCCGGCGATACCGCCACCGTGCAGGGCCTGGGCTGGCGCGACGGGCACCGCGTCACCTTCGTGCGTCAGCGCATCCCGAGCTTCGGCGAGATCATGCGCGTCTCGGGCGGCGGCACGGTCATGCCGTTCTGGGATGAAGAGGCGATGGAGGAGAAGTCGCTGAGGATGGCCAGCCAGTTCGAGGCCAGGCGCATCTCCGAGTACGATGTGCTCACCGGGAAGATGAGCGAACTTGCCGAGTTGCCGGAGAACATGTTCTTCGGAGCCGGTGACATAGTCTGGGACCCGCAGGGCCGCCGGGCGGTGGTGCTGCTCAAGCCGCTTGATATGCTGTTGGACAGCTCTGGCACGTCCTCACTGGGCTTGTACCTCTTCGAGCCGGGGGGCGGCGCGGAGTGGACGTTGCTGGTCGATATCGGGACCCGGGGCTGGGGAGCCGCATTTCCACGGTGGACACCGGATGGCGCGGCGCTCCTCTATAACTCTGCCGGCGAGAGTGATGCCCCCGGATGGCATCTTCTCGACATCAAAACCAAAGAAGTGACCGACCTGGGCGAGGGGCCCGGTCTGACCGGGCAGTGGGTGCAGCGTGGAGGCAAGCCGATGCTCGCCTCGGGTCTGATCCACAGGGTCAAGGACGGTTGGCACCGTGGAGTGTCGTACCTGGCTCTGACCGGCGCGGAGCCAACCTGGGAGGAGCCCGCCGACCGGGGGGCCAGGCTCGGGCGGCTCACATCAGATGAGCAGGTGGTCTCGGACTACTTCATCGCCGAGGATGGCAAACCACGCACGGCTGTCGCCGTCATCAACCTGAGGACCGCGGAACTGCGGTGGGTCCGCGACGACCTGCTGGGCTACTGGGAGGTCGAAGCGACCGTGCTCGACGGCCGGGCCGTGGTGCTCAATCCCGTGACGTGGTGGTACACCTCATCGTCATCTGATGACGATGCCGTGGATGACGGTGCATCGGGCGGGGATGCGGCGGAGGGCGAAGCCGAGGCGCCCGCCGAACAGCGGGATGACCCGAAGCCCGCGCCGGCGAACGGAGGCGCGGACGGCGGCGGCAGCACGTATCAGGTCGACTTCGACGCTCCGAGCGAGTGCTTTGACCGCTGCATCATATCGCTGCTCGACGGCGGCTTCGTAAGCTTCCCGGGCGCTCCGCATGGGTTGTGGGCCTCGCCTGACGGCTCGATGGCGGCAGTGCGGATGACGCGCACGGCAAGCGTCCTCGGGCTGATCCCGGCGCCGGTCGAGGGTCTGGGGATGCTGGAGTTCGTCTACCCGGGGGAACTCCTCACGGGCGGGGCGCGGCAACCCGCCGACAAGGACAAGTGACATGTGGCAGATTGGTTGCGCACGCACGGACATCACCCCGCCCGTGGGCATCTGGCAGGCCGGCTTCGGGGCAAGAACCAGCCCCTCCACCGGAGTGCACATCCCGCTCCACACGACCGCATTCGTGATCGGTGACGGCACACGCACCGCGGTAGTCTGTACAAACGACCTCGTCGGCCTCTCGCGACCTGAGATCGAGCGCATCCGGGCGCTTGCCGCCGAGCGGTGCGATGGCCTGGACCCGGGCGATATCCTCGTCTGCTGTACGCACACTCACAGTGGCCCTGCCGTCTCGACATACCTGCGCGGGCAGCCGAAGGACCTCGGCTACATCGAGTGGCTCTGCGGCGCCATCGCCCACACCATCGTCGAGGCCGTCGGAGGCATGCAGCCGGCGACACTGCATCGCGCGGAGGGCCGCGTCGAGGGCTTCAACCACAACCGGCGCGATGAGAGCGGCTACTGCGAGAAGCGCCTGGCGTGGCTCGAGGCGCGGGACGCGGATGGGGGAGTGATCGGGGGGATCGTCAACTTCACCGCCCACCCCACTATGCTCACCGGCCAGAACCTGCTGCTCTCGGGTGACTATGCCGGTGTGCTGACACAGGAGCTATCGCGGGAACTCGATGCTCCAGTGGGCATGCTCAACGGCTGTCACGGCAACATCAACGCCTTCCCGCGCGCCCATACGGATCTCGGCATCGTCGAGGATCACGGGCGGCGCCTCGCCGCGGAGGTCCTCCGCCTGCGCGACGGACTTGTGGAGGTGCCCGATGGCGACCTTGATGTGCGCACACGGATGGTTGAGCTGACCTTCGGCCCGCCGCAGCCGCGCGCGCTGTATGAGGAGATCGCCGCAGACACCGAGCAGCCTGGGTACGTGAACGACTGGGCGCGCGATGTGCTGGCGCGCTACCAGGGCGATCCCGTGGATGGTTCGGAGCAGGGCGAGGTAATGGTGATTCGCATCGGTGATGTGGCAGTGATCGGCATTCCGGGCCATGCCTTCGCCGAGGTGGGGCGCGACATCGTTGCGGCGCTGCCGGGGTTGTTCGTGCTCAACGCCAACCATGCCAACGACTACCTGGGCTACTTCGGCACGCGTGAAGCGCATGCGGAGGGCGGCTATGAGATAGAGTTCGCATACAGGTTCAACAGCAGCTTCCGCTGGGCGATGGATGCCGACACGACCGAGCGCATCCAGCAGGCATGCATCGACCTGGCGCGAGGCTGAGGCTCACTCCTCCCCGATCCGCGCGCTCGTCCAGAAGGCGCTCTCCCTGGCCATCTCGGAGGCCTTGCGCAGGCTCTCAGGGGTGCCTGCATCGGTCCAGGAGAACGGTAGGACGTCGTAGCCGAGCTGCCCGCGCTGAAGATAGGCGTTGTTCACGTCAGTTATCTCGTACTGGCCGCGGTCAGACAGTTTCAGCGTCGGGAGTATCTCCCATATCTGGGCATCATACATATATGCGCCGATGACGGCGTAGGATGAGGGCGGGTCCGCCGGCTTCTCGATGATCTGCGTGATCTTGCCACGCTCGTCGATGGCCGGGACGCCGAAGCGCTCGGGGTCGGTGACCTCCGAGAGCAGCAGCCGCGCGCCGACGGGCTTCTCCATGAAGCTCTGCACATAGGGTCGGATGCTGCCGTCTACCACGTTGTCGCCGAGGATGCACACGAACGGCTCATCATTGATGAAGTGGTTGACCAGCCGCAAGGCGTCGGCGATCCCACGCGGGGCCGACTGATAGGTGAAGTAGAGGTGCTCGAGGCCGAACTCCACGCCATCCTGGAGCAGCTCGAGGAAGGCGCCGGGGTTGTTGCCACCGGTGACGATGAGGATATCGCGCACCCCGGCCTCCACCAGCGAGTAGAGCGGATAGTAGACCATCGGATAGCGCCAGACCGGCAGCAGATGCTTGTTGGTGATGCGGGTCATGGGTGCAAGCCTGGTGCCCAGCCCGCCGACAAGAATGACGCCCTTCATATATGACCTCCTCGCAACTGCCCGGCGTTCGTGGTCCTGCGCTGGAAGGGCCGGGTCCTATCTGCCTCCGCCCCTGAGTATTCCCCGACGCGCTATTGACTAACACAACGGGGGAGACCGCCTTGTACGCGGACTCCCCCGGCTGGATCGTGCGGGTATGGGGCGGCGGCTACTGGGCTGCCGCCTTCACCATCTCCAGGAAGTACCGCTGCACACGTCGATCGTCCGTCAACTCCGGGTGGAAAGCTGCGCCCAGCAGGTGGCCTTGGCGCACCATCACAATCTTGTCCGCATAGGTGGCCAGTACTTCGACATTGGGCTCAACGCGGGTGACGTAGGGCCCGCGAATGAACACCGCGCGCGCCTGTCCTCCCTCAACGCCCACGATGGGCAGATCAGTTTCGAAGCTGTCGATCTGTCGACCAAACGCGTTGCGTTTCACCTCGGCATCAAGATAGCCCAGACGCCACTGGTCAGAATCGACGATGTACTTGGCCATAAGAATCAGGCCCGCACAGGTGCCGAAGATCGGCGTGCCCGCTGCGTGCAGCGCCCCGATTGCTTCATCCAGCCCGAAACGCCGGCACAGCTTCCCGATTGTGGTGCTCTCTCCTCCGGGGATGATGAGGCCATCGCAACTGCGGATGGCGTCTTTGGTCTTCACGCCGATGGCTTCGACCTCATCAAGATCATTCATCGCCGCGATGTGCTCGGCGAAGTCGCCTTGCACGGACAAAACTCCGATGCGGTAAGTCACTCCGGTGCTTCCTTTCCTTACAGCCCGCCGTCGCGGGCAGGCCAACATACAGCAAGGGGAACCCGCATCCGGTGGCCGGGTTCCCCTCGATATCTCAGCGAGTTTCTGGCACGCTGCTGCGCGCCGGGTGCGCTGCTACCAGCCGCGGGTGGCCAGCCGCTCGGAGTCGGGAAGCGTGCGGACGTCGATGCCGGACATCGCCTTGCCTTCGAGACCGCGGCAAGCCTTGGCGACCTCGACGGGGTCCTCGAAGTAGGTGGTGGCGTGCACGATAGCCAGAGCGCGGGCTGCGGGGTCCTCCGACTTGAAGATACCGCTGCCAACGAAGACCGACTCGGCACCCAGTTGCATCATGAGCGCGGCGTCGGCGGGTGTGGCGATGCCGCCTGCTGAGAAGTTCGGCACCGGCAGCTTGCCCGTGTGCGCGATCTCCTTGATCAGGTCGTAGGGTGCGCCCATGTTCTTGGCCTCGGTCATCAACTCGTCGTTGCGCAGCCCGGTCAAGTGCTTGATGCCGGTGATCACATTGCGCATGTGGCGCGTAGCCTCGACGATGTTACCTGAGCCGGCCTCGCCCTTGGTCCGGATCATCGCCGCGCCCTCGCCGATGCGGCGCAGCGCCTCGGCCAGGTCGGTGCACCCGCAGACGAAGGGCACGTCAAAGGCGTGCTTGTCGATATGGAACTTCTCATCGGCGGGAGTGAGGACCTCGCTCTCGTCGATGAAGTCGACGCCGACGGCCTGCAGGACTTGCGCCTCGGCGAAGTGGCCGATGCGCGCTTTGGCCATGACGGGAATGGTCACGCAGTCCATGATCTGCTCGATGACGTGCAGATCGGCCATGCGGGCCACGCCACCCTCAGCGCGAATATCGGCGGGAACGCGCTCGAGTGCCATGACGGATACCGCACCTGCATCCTCGGCTATCTTCGCCTGCTCGGGGTTGGTCACGTCCATGATGACGCCACCGCGCAGCATCTCCGCCAGTCCAACTTTGTTACGCCATGTCGATGTGTCGGCCATTTTTCATCATCTCCTGCGACAAAATGCCAATCGCCGGCGCGCACGGTTGGCCGACCGTGCTCACGGCGCCGGTTGGTAGAGTGGTGCCATATTACTGCAATTGCGGCGCGGGGGCAAGGGAATGCGCGATGTGGGGGAAAACGCATGCCGGCCCTGTAGTCATCTCAGTGCGCCGATGTATATGCCCACCTCGTACGGCTCCAGCGGCTTGCCGAACTGCCCGTTGCCGGTGCCGACGATTTCCTCCGGGCCCGCGACAGACCGGAGCGTGTTCTCGGCGAGGTTGTCCACCACAAAGGGCTTGACCTGGCGCGTGCCCGTCCTGTTGACCAGTACGACGATGGCCTGGCGCTCGTACTCCCACACGCCGAACTGCGCGGCATCGTCACTGTGGTTCGGGTGCGGCTGCCGGTGGCCGTTGAGGAGCGGCAGGCCGATGGCCGCCAACTCCCGGTTGACATCGCCGACTCGTTTCCACAGTGCGGGGGTGTCCCGCGGCGCGTCGAACTCCGTGCGCGTGGTGCTCTGCGGGATGCGGTACGCGTAGTTGATGATGCCCCTGGCGCCGTTGAGGATCGACACATAGACCATGGCCCGGTACTCATCGGGTGTGGGGGGCCGCCCCGCGCCGGCAGGGTCCAGTGACTTATCGCGAGCGTGAGCCGCTCCGCAGATGGGGATGCGCGCCCAGACCGGCTTCCGCCGCTCAACCGCCCGTGTGGATTCATCGATCAGCCTGGCGACAGGCAACAGGTCACCCGGCGGACGTGGCTCGGCCCACGCGATTGCGACATCAGTGGCTTGCGAATAGCGCCGCATGCCGTCGGCGGTCGAGAGCGAACAGAGGACAGGCCTGTGCGGCACAAGCGTCACAAGCTCATCGTATATCTCTCCGAGCAGTTCCGGGGCCACGGCCGGCACATGCAGTTCGGGGTTCTCGAGCAGGTACCAGCCCCAGAACTCCGACCGGGTGGCGTACTTGGCCGCCATGTTGTCCCAGAAGCTGCCCTCGAGGCTTGCCGATGAGATGAAGACCCCCAGCTTGTTGGCGGCGGCAGCGTCCATGAATGCTGTCGAGGCCATCTTCGCTGGTACGGTGACAAGCTGGAAACCCGCGGCGGCGATTGCCGGGAGGTCCTCGGCGTACAACACATACGCCATGCCGGTAGGGAAGCGGGGCACGCCGCCCGCCCAGAGGGCCCCGCGTTCGTCATAGGCAACCGGAGTCGTGCCCGGCGTGGCCTTCACGAACGGGATGTCAGTAGTAACCGATCTGCCACCGATATCGGTCGACAGCCGGATGTGGTAGCTGCCGCTGACGAGGGGGCCGGGCCTCATCCTGATCGTGAAGCGGCCGGCGTCATCGACGTCGGNNCGGCCGCCAGTCGGGCGCCGACCTCGAGCCTGCCGACGAGTTCCGGCGCTGCATGGAGGCGGCCCTCGACCTGGATGTAGTCAGTCGGGATACCGTCGAGCAGCATCGACCTGAAGGCTGGCACCGTGACGCGCGCGTCAATGAGTGTCGGCACGGAGAGGTCCTCGTGGGCGTAGACGTCGTCTTCCTGCGACCCGATGACGCTGAAGAGCACGCGGTGGGCCTTGTCGGCGGCGACGGAGTACTCCAGGCGCAGTTGGCGTTCCTCACCCGCGCCGAGCGAGAACTCCTGATCGGCCCGGCGATCGGTCCGTTCGCCCTCGACGACATCCATGCACAGCCTGCCGCCGATCTGCCCGCCGGACAGATTGCGCAGATGCACAATCGACACCCGCACCGCTGCGTCGGCGACGAGGCCGGCGCCGACGACATCGCACGCCACCTCCGCCGGCAGGCCACGCAGTGCAACACCGTCGATGAAGAAGTCGCCGCGGCCGTGTACGCGAAGCGTCACCAGCGCGTGCTTGGCGCCCAGCGGGACGTCGAGTTTTCTGAACAGGCCCGTCCAGCGCTTGTTGGGGGCCAGCGGTATCTCCTCGTGCGAGAGAACCGGGGTATCGAACTCCCTCCGGGCAAAGTCCTCGGCATAGGTTGTGACGATTGCATCGCCGAATGTTGTCTCATCGGCGCGGTAGTACATGCTCAGTAGCATCTGCCCGCCGGCGTAATGCGTGATCTCGATCGGTTGCGTGTAGCACCCATGGAGGGCCATGGCGTCCCTGGAGGTCAGGTGCAGGAGCCGGCGACCGAAGCGTCCGCGCTCCTCGACACGGCCTGAGACGAGACCCTCGCCGCGCCAGGTCTGCATCACCCACCCCTCGGGGGCGTTCTCCGGCCCCGCCATCTCGAAGCCGCCGTTGCGGATGAGGTTCCCGCTGGGCTCACGGGGGGCGTCGGCTGCCACGGGCAGAGCCCAGCAGAGCAGTGCTACGGCTGCTCCGAGTGCGTAGCGGCAGACGTGGTCTCTATCTGGTATCCGATGTGCCGGCAATGGCTTCCACCTCGATCAGCACGTCCAGCGGCAGGCGGGCCACCTGCACTGTGCTGCGTGCGGGAGGGTCGGATGGGAAGTACTCCGAGTAGACGGCGTTGAATGCCTTGAAGTGCTCCATGTCGCTGAGGAACACCGTCGTCTTCAGGACGCAGCCGAGGTCCAGGCCGAGGTCCTCGAGCAGCGTCCGCAGGTTCTCCAACACCCGGCGGGTCTGCTCGTCTATCGTGTCACCCGACACCTTCCCGGTATCGGGTGAGAGTGGGACTATGCCTGAGCAGAAGAGCAGGTCGCCCCAGGCGACGGCCTGTGAGTAGGGCCCGACTGCCGGGGGGATTCGGCTGGAATTGCGCACCGTCTTACGCGCACACATCGGCGTCACCTCGGAGACGGTTTCCTGTCGGATACGGACGGCACCGGACCCGCTGCCGCCATCGGTATTCTAACCAATTCCTCACCGACATGGTTCCACCTTCCTGAGGCTATCAGCTATCATCCTCGCTCCTTGACGCCACCGTGCGCAACATCTATACTGTCACCAACAGCCTGTCGCACGTAGAGGCATTGACGGGGACAGACGTCGGAGAAGGCCGGGTTCGAGAGAGCCGGCGGCAAGGTGGAAGTGCCGGCACCCGGCTCCGTCGCAGTCACCCCTGAGCCACCTCGCCCAACGCCGCGGGGCAAGTAGCCGAGGTCGGGTCCGCCCGTTACAGCGTCACAAGCCGCCGTGTGCCCTGCCCAACCGGGGTGTGCGGAATATGGGTGGTACCGCGAGAAGATACTCTCGTCCCATGACCGGGGCGGGGGTTTTTTGCATTCGCGAGCCGGCCTTCAGCCGCTACGGCCGAAACCGCGCACAGCCGTCTGGCATATCCGGAGGTGTCGGATGGACAACGACCGCAACGGCGACAGACCTGACACGGGGGCGAACCCGACAGATGAAGCCCCGGCACCGGAGGCCGCGGGCGGCGGGCCCGATGATGACGAGCCCATCCTGGATATCGATCTCGAGGACCTGCCGGAAGAGCCCGTATCACCACAGCAGGCCGACGATGCGCTGGTGATCACCCTCGATGATCTCGCCGACATCCCCGATGAGCCGCCATCGGCTCCCATGCCGGTCACACCGGCCCAACCGGGCCTCTACCCGGGCGTCGATGCGAAGATGCTCGAGGCGGAGAAGCGCGGCGGCGAGATTGACATGTACTGCCTGTGCTCGGAGACCGGACAGCCGTTCGTAGTGTACTGGTATGAGGCGCAGCCGGGCATCTATGCGATCTCGCGTATAGACAAGGTCGTGGCCGAGAGAGCGGGCGGCGGTGGGGGAGTGAGCGCGATCGCCGGCACTTTCTCACTCGATGGTTTCGAGGGCTGCCCGCACTGCGGATGTCGCGGGTTGAGCGTCTGTGAAGCCTGCGGCACGACGAACTGCGAGGGCGCTACGCAGACGACGATCTTTCCGCCGATGCGAACCCTGCGGTGCCCCAACTGCGGGAACCGGGGCAACCTGCAGGGCCAGGCGCCCGCGGCCTATGGTTCGCGCGGCGGCAAAGGGAAGAAATGGTCTAAGTAGCTCGAGGCGCCGGCTCAAGAGCGCGCAAGCGGCTCCCCGAGTCGGGCTCATTCTCGCGCAGGACTGCGCAGACTGTCGAACAGATGGGGGTTTGGGAGCATGGCGACAGAGATACCCACAGCCTACGACCCACAGGCCGTGGAACGCGACATCTACGAGTACTGGATGGCCGAAGGTGTCTTCGCGCCGCGCATCAAGGAGGGACAGGAGCCGTTCTGCATTGTCATCCCACCGCCGAATGTCACCGGCATTCTGCACATGGGACATGCGCTTGATGCCTCGATACAGGACCTGCTCACGCGCAGGCATCGCATGCTCGGTCATGCCGCACTGTGGCTGCCGGGCGTCGACCACGCCGGGATTGCCACCCAGAATGTGGTTGAGAAGCGCCTGGCCGAAGAGGGTCTGACGCGCCATGACCTCGGCCGCGAGGCCTTCATCGAGCGCGTGTGGGCGATCAAAGAGGCCCACCATAACCACATCCGCGAGCAACTCAAGCGGTTTGGGGCCTCAGTGGACTGGAGCCGGGAGCGCTTCACGCTTGACGAGCGGTATGCGAGAGCGGTGCGGGAGGCGTTTGTGCTGCTCTACGAGCAGGGGCTGATCTACCGTGGCGCCCGCATCACCAACTGGTGCCCCCGGTGCACGACAAGCCTCTCCGACCTCGAGGTCGAGCATGAGGACACTCAGGGGCACCTGTGGCACATGCGCTATCGGGCCGCCGACGGCGGGGCGGGGGTGGTCGTGGCAACCACGCGCCCGGAGACGATGCTGGGCGATACGGCCGTCGCCGTCCACCCTGAAGATGAACGCTACAAGTCCCTGGTCGGCTCAACCGTCATCCTGCCGCTGATGGAGCGGCAGATTCCGGTCGTGGCCGACGAGCACGTGGACATGGCCTTTGGCACCGGTGCCGTGAAAGTCACACCGGCGCATGATCCCAACGACTTCGAGATCGGTCTGCGCCATAGTCTCGATACCGTCAACGTCATCGGCGATGACGGGACCATGTCCGAGGAAGCCCGGCAGTACGCCGGCCTCGACCGCTACGAGGCGCGGCGCAGGATCGTGGCCGACCTCGAGGAACTGGGCCTGCTCGAGTGCATCGAGGACCACAGCCACTCGGTGGGGCACTGCAGCCGCTGTAACAGCACTATCGAGCCACTCATCTCCGTGCAGTGGTTCGTGCGAATGGAGCCGCTGGCGGACAAGGCGCTGCAGGCCGTGCGGAGCGGGGAGGTCCGGTTCGTCCCGGAGCGCTGGGCAAAAGTCGAGTGCGACTGGCTCGAGAGCATGGAAGACTGGTGCATCTCGCGCCAGCTCTGGTGGGGCCACCGTATCCCGGCCTGGTACTGCGAGTCCTGCGGCAAGGTCATCGTCAGCCGGCAGACCCCGGACGCCTGCCCGAATTGCGGCAGCAGCAGATTGCACCAGGATGAAGACACGCTGGACACCTGGTTTTCCTCCGCCCTCTGGCCGTTCTCAACCCTAGGCTGGCCGCGGCAGACCGAAGATATGCGCCATTTCTATCCGACCAGCGTGCTGGTGACCGCATACGACATCATCTTTTTCTGGGTAGCCCGGATGATTTTCTCCGGAATCGAGCATACCGGCCAGACGCCCTTCCATACCGTTTTTATCCATGGCATCATCCGCGACGCCGAAGGCCGCAAGATGTCNNTGTGGCCGTTCGCGACGCTCGGGTGGCCCGAGCAGACTGAGGACCTGGCCTGCTTCTTCCCGACATCCGTGCTCGTGACCGCCTACGATATCATCTTCTTCTGGGTCGCACGCATGATCACGATGGCGGAGCACATCGTGGATCAGCGCCCGTTCGACGAGGTGTTCATCCACGGCCTGGTGCGGGATCGGCAGGGCCGAAAGATCTCCAAGAGCCTCGGGAACAACATCGACCCGATCGAGCTGATCGACACCTACGGCGCGGACGCAATGCGCTTTGCGCTGATCCAGCTGATTACCCACGGGCAGGACCTCAAATACTCCGACGAGCGGATCATGACGGCGCGCAACTTCGCAAACAAGCTCTGGAATGCCGCGCGCTTTGTGATGATGAACCTCGATGAGACGGCCCCAGAGGTCGATCTGGGGGCTGCCGAGTTGACGCTGGCCGACCGCTGGATACTCTCGCGTCACAACGCCGGGATGATTGCGCTGAATAAGGAACTCGATGAGTACAACCTCGCCCAGGGCGCGGATATCCTCTGGGAGCACGTCTGGGACGAGTTCTGCGACTGGTACCTTGAGCTGTGCAAGCCCGATCTGTATGGGGACCGCACCCCGGAGCGCAAGGCCATCGTGCAGTCGATCCTGCGCGATGTTCTCGGCGGTATTCTCAGGGCGCTGCACCCGTTCATGCCGTTTGTGACGGAAGCGATCTGGCGGAACTTCGCCCCCGACGCCGGAAGCATCTGCGTGGCGCCGTATCCTCGCGGCTCGCAGGAGCTTGTTGACCCGGAGGCGGAGGCACAGATGCGGCTTCTGCAGGCCGTCATCTCGACCATACGCAATCTGCGGGCAGTGGTGGGCCTGCCGCGCTCGCAGACCGTCAGGGCGACGCTGCTGGCATCCCCGGTTGCGGCGGCCGTGCTGGACTCGCAGGCGGATGGGATCCGCGCGCTGGCGGGAGTCGGGGAGCTGCGAATACTGCCGGAGAGCTCCGATGCGCCTGCAGGCGCACTCGGTGATGTCGCCGAGGGGGTTCGCGTGTTCCTCCACATCGAGGGCGACGTGGACATCGAGGGTGAGTTGCAGCGGTTACAGACGGAGATCGCCAAGCTGGAGAAGCTCAACGCCCAGTGCCGGGGAAAGCTCGAGAACGATGGCTTCGTGAGCCGCGCGCCGGCGGAGGTCGTCGAGTTGGAGCGGCAGCGCCTCGCGGAGAATACGGCGGCGATAGAGAAGCTGGAGCAGCAGGCGGGACTGATGCGCGGGCTCTTGTCCTGAGAGGTCGCTGCGCAACCTGCAGGGGCGCGGAGGAGCATCCGAGTGCGCTACGGACGTATCAACTGGGTCATCTACATGGGGGCGGCGGCGTTCGCCATCGCCTTCGGTTACCTGGAGGCCGCCGTCGGCCTGTACGCCGACGCGGCGGCGCCCGGCGACGTGCAATGGACGGAGCGGGCGCCCGGATGGCTGCTTGCGACCGAGCAGGTGCGTCAGGTGGCGGGGCTCGTGATGGTGGCCGGATTCGCGCTGTTCTCAGGCCGTGCGCCGGCACAGCAGGCCGGCGTTTTTCTCTACACTCTTGGCCTCCGGTGTGTGATATACTATGTTTTCTTATCGAGCACGGTAGGGCAGCCGTCAGGCCAAGACACGATGGGCTGTCTGTTCTTACCGCTTCGGGCGCAACCGCCCGAGGGCGTAGTAGTTTTCCTGGCTGTGATGGTGGCCATACTGGGGGCGCGCTTGATGCTCGCCCCGCGCTACTCAGGGGGCAACAATGAAAGGCAAGCTATACATGGGGCTCGACGTCGGCGGTAGCCGCATCTCCGCCGCTCTTGTGGACACCAAGGGGGAAATGTACCAGCTTCACCGTCAACGGACACCGGAGACGGGAGAAGAGACCCGTGCC
>DPJP01000061.1:0-10010 GCA_003542955.1 Armatimonadota bacterium | reverse complement strand
GAGTTCGCGCGGGAGTTGCTCGACCGTGCCGCCAACGGCAGCGCGCAGATCATGGGCATCGGTATCGGCTTCGGCGGACCGGTTGACTACCGGAACCAGCGCGTCAGGCGATCCCACCACAAGAGGGGCTGGGAGGTCAACTTCCCACTGGCACAGACCGTCGGCGAGGAACTCGGCCTGCCCGTCCGCATCGACAACGATGCCAACACTGCGTGCCTCGGCGAGGCGATGTTCGGGGCCGGACGCGGCAAGGAGCGGATTCTCTACGTCAACGTCGGCACCGGGATCGGGGGCGCACTGGTCCGCAACTTCCAGATATACCACGGCGCGCACAGCAACGCCGGCGAAATCGGGCACATGATCCTGAAGAAGGACGGTCCCGAATGCGCGTGTGGGCACCACGGCTGCCTCGAGGCTCTCGCCTCCGGCACCGCCATGGGCGTGACCGGCCGCGAGGTCGTCAAGGCGGGCAAAGCGGAGGGCAGCGGGTTGCTTCAGACGCCGGTCGACGACATCGACGGCGCACTCGTCGGCGAACTCGCCGTCGCCGGGGATGAGGTCTGCGTCGGCATCGTCGCGGAAGCTGCCGACTGGCTTGCCCTCGCTGCTGCGAACGCATGCAACCTGTGGGATCCGGATGCCGTCATCATCGGCGGTGGTGTCTCCGACATCGGGGAGACGCTCATGAAGCCGATGCGCGAGAGTTTCAGGCGCTATGCAGTCCCACCACTGAACGAGGAGACTGACTTGTTCATCGCGAGGCTGGGATATGATGCAGGTGTCATCGGCGCCGCCGCACTGGCGCTGACGACGCTCTAGAAAGACCAACGCTCACGGCACCCGCCGTGAGCGTTTCACAATACGGAGGACTACCGTGCTCAGGGATCTCAGTCACGTCGCCGGTCTGCCGTTCCTGTTCGATACCGACATCTACCACTGTGTCTTTGGCCCCGAGGTCCGCGATCCGCTGTACGGCGTCCGTACGGATGGGCAGATACGCAGGGTGCTGCGTGACCCCGATGCTGCACTCCCCAAGATTGTCTACTGGATGATGCGTGACACCGGCCTCCGGGACGACCCGTATCTGAAGGAGACACACGGCCTGCGCTACGATATCAGCTACTTCATCCCCGCGATGTTCGGCTGTGAGCATCTCAAGACATCAGGGCACTATCACACCGCGAGTCCGGACGGTCCGGCATATCCTGAAGTCTACGGGGTGCTCTCGGGCAAGGCGATCTACCTGCTGCAGAAGGTCAACTCCATCGATGCCCCACTCGATGAAGTGATCGTCGAAGACTGCATCGTTGTGGAGGGCAATCCCGGCGACAAGGTGATCATGCCGCCCGACTACGGCCACGTGACCATCAACCCACTGCCTGAACCGATGGTGATGGCGAACTGGGTGTCGAGCCGGTTCAGCTCCCAGTACGGCGCCGTCGAGCAGGCCCGCGGCTTCGCGTACTACCGTGTCGAGGGTGACGGCGGACCGCTCTGGGTGCGCAATCCCCGGTACAAGAGCGCTCCGCCGCTGCGGCTGGCGCGCGTCCGCGAGGTGCCGGAGTTAGGGCTGAGCCTCGATGAGCCGCTCTACACAGCCGGGATCCGGGCTCCGGAGCGACTCGAGTGGCTCAACGACCCCGCCCAGTACATGGAACTGATCTGGTCGGGCCTCGATATCACCGGCGAGATCGGTACGTGTGAACTGCCTGAAGTCCCGCGGTCGGGTGCCTGACGGGTCATCCAGCCGCTTGCGAAGGAGGAATAGAGCATGGGTGAAGAGATACGGCTGGCGCTGTCGTTCGATGATGTACTCCTGTGCCCGGCCGAAAGCCACGTGCTTCCGGCCGATGTCGACATCTCAACACGGCTGACCAGGCGCATAGCGCTCAATGCGCCGATCCTGTCGGCGGCGATGGACAAGGTGACAGAGGCGCGCCTGGCGATCGCCGTCGCCCGCGAAGGCGGCATCGGAGTTATCCACAAGAACCTCTCCATCGAGCAACAGGCCAACGAGGTCGACAAGGTCAAGCGGTCGGAGAGCGGAATGATCGTCGATCCGGTGACGCTCTCACCCGACCACAAGGTCGGCGACGCGCTTGACCTGATGGCGAAGTACCATATTTCGGGATTCCCGATCACCCGCGACGGCAAGCTCGTGGGCATCCTCACCAACCGCGACCTGCGCTTCGAGACGGACCTGGAGAAGCCCGTCGCGGAGGCCATGACCTCGACCGGTCTGGTCACCACCCACGACGGGACGACGCTCGAACAGGCCAAGGCCATCCTCCACGAGCACCGGATCGAGAAGCTGCCCGTCGTGGATGCAGAGATGATGCTGCTCGGTCTGATCACCATCAAGGACATCGAGAAGGTTGCGCGGTACCCCCTGGCTTCGAAGGACGAGTTCGGCCGCCTGCGCGTGGCCGCCGCGGTCGGGGTGACCGATGAGACGCCCGACCGCGTCGCTGCGCTGCTCGAGCGCGGCTGTGACGCCATCGTCGTCGACAGCGCGCATGGCCACCACGAGGACGTCCCGCGAACCATCGGACGCCTGCGGGAGCAGTTCAATGACGACCTGCAGATCATCGGTGGCAATGTCGCCAGTGCGGCCGGGGCCGAGGCGCTCATCGAGGCGGGGGCGGACGGGGTGAAGGTCGGCGTCGGCCCCGGCTCGACGTGCACCACGCGCGTGGTCGCGGGTGCCGGTGTGCCGCAGTTGACGGCCATCATGGAGGCCGCGAGCGTTGCCGGCGAGCGCGGCATCCCACTCATCGCCGATGGCGGCATCAAGTACTCCGGCGATGTAACCAAGGCGATAGCCGCCGGCGCCGACTGCTGCATGATCGGTGCGCTCTTCGCAGGCACTGAGGAAAGCCCGGGAGAGACCGTCCTCTACCGAGGCCGCGCCTACAAGGAGTACCGCGGCATGGGTTCACTGGGCGCGATGAAGGAGCGCGTCAGCGTCCGCGACCGCTACGGCCTGCAGGATGTCCCGGAGGCACAGCTTGTCCCGCAGGGCATCGAGGGGCGCGTGCCCTACAAGGGCCCCGTCTCCATAGTGATGACCCAACTGCTCGGCGGCCTGCGCGCCGGTATGGGCTACTGCGGGGTCGAGACCATCGCCCGGCTCCAGACCGAGGCCGTCTTCTACCAGATAACCTCCGCCGGGCTCGAGGAGAGCCACCCGCACGATATCACGATCACCGAGGAAGCCCCAAACTACCAGTTGCCGGACTAGGAAGAGACAATGTCTGACTACAACATAGCAGTCATCCCGGGCGACGGCATCGGCATCGAGGTTGTCGCCGAGGGTCTGAAGGTCTTGACATCCGCCGCGGAACGGGCCGGCATCGGCCTCAGCTTCGACCATTTCCCGTGGGGCGCCGGCCATTGGCTCAAGCATCGGGTTGCTCTACCGCCTGATGCCATCGAAACGCTCGGGGCGTATGACGCGATCTACCTGGGAGCCGTCGGCCTCCCCGGACAGGTGCCGGAGAGCGTGGGCGTCGGGCAGGTCGTGCTCGGGATCCGCTCAGGGTTTGACCAGTTCGCCAATGTGCGGCCTGTCCGCCCCATCCCCGGATGCCCGTGGTACCTGGGCCACCGGCGGCCTGAGGATATCGACTTCGTGGTGATTCGAGAAGCCACGGAGGGCTTCTACTGCAACGTGGGAGGGCGCTTTGCCCCGGACGCTCCGGAAGTCGAGGACATCATCGCTCTGCGGTCCGCTTTCGGCGAGTCTGCGGAGATCGCCGTCCAGACGGGCATATTCTCGGAGGCCGGCTGCCGACGCGTGATTCGTTTCGCGTTTGAGCTGGCGCGCAAGCGCAACGGCAAGAAGAAGGTCACCTCGACCACCAAGAGCAATGCCCTGACCCACGCGATGGGGATGTGGGACGAGATATTCGAGCAGGTCGCTGCCGAATACCCGGATTGTGAGCACGACTGGATGCATGTCGATGCCATGTCCATGCGCTTCATCACCAACCCGGAGCGCTTTGATGTTGTCGTGGCCGACAACCTGTTCGGCGATATCCTCACTGACCTGTCGGCCGCTCTCGTTGGCGGGCTCGGCTTTGCACCGGGTGGGAACCTCTCGCAGACCGGCCCATCCATGTTCGAGCCCCCTCACGGCAGCGCGCCCGACATCATGGGCAAGGGGATCGCCAACCCGATCGCCGCGATTCTGACCGCGGCCTTCATGATGGAGATGCTCGGTGAGATGCAGGTCGCGGAGGCCATCCGCGCCGCGGTGACCACTGTTGTGAGCAATGGCATCGCCCTGACACCCGATGCGGGCGGCTGCGCCACGACCGAGCAGGTCGGCGACGCCGTCACCGCCACAATTGCCATCTGAGACTACACTCGCACGTATCGCCCATTTGCGGGCCGGGAGGATGATTGCCGGTGCTTGTGGATGTCAACACGTGCTTTGGCACGCTCCCCACGCGCAGAGTCGACTGGTCGCCGCAGCGGCTCTGCACGCTGCTCGACCAGACGGGGTTCGACCTGGCACTGACCTACAGCCTGCGCGGGGTGCTGTACGACTTCATCAGCGGCAACGATGAGACGTTCGCCGTCTGCGAGGCTAATCCGCGGCTCATCCCCGTCGCCACTATCGACCCCAGGCGCCACTTCGGCTGTCTCGAGGAGGTCGAGCGGTGCGATGAGATGGGCTTCGGGGTGTTCCGCTTCTTCCCCGACCAGCAGGGCTGGACCGTCGACAGCCGGCCCTTCCTCAATATCTGCGAAGCGGTCGCCGATTGTGGCGCGGCGGTGATGCTGCCCGCCGGGCCGTCGGGGCATCAGACACTGATAGGGGAGAAGATTGCGCCCTACGGCTTCAACATCATCATCGTCGGCGCGGGGTACGGGGTCCATGCCGAAACGTACGCGGTGACTGCCGCCTACGACAACGTGTATGCGGAAACGCACGCCTTCAACACCCCTGGCTGCATCGAGGGCCTCGTCTGGGTCGCCGGTCCGGACAAACCCATCTTCGGCTCCAACTCGCCGGACAGGTGCTTCGGCGCGGCGCTGGAGATGGTCAGGTGCGCGGAACTCAGCGACGAGGACCGCACGGGCATCCTCGGCGGCAATGCCGTGGAAGTGCTCGGACTGGAGGGGCGAGCATGAAGAAGATCGACGCCCATGCCCACTACGGGGTNNTGTGGAACTTCCCGATCCCCGATTGCGGCACCACGGACAACCTGTTGCGCCTGTGCGAGAAGTACGACATCACCCGTGCCGCCTGTTCGTCGGCGCTGGCCATCCTCTACAGCATGGAGGAGGGCAATGCCGAACTGGCGGCTGCCTTCGAGCCTCACGAGCAGTTGCTCGGATACGTGTACGTCAACCCGAACTTCATCGCCGAATCCGTGGCTGAGATGGAGCGCTACCTGCCGCAGAAGCAGTTCGTGGGGACCAAGATCTACACCGGAGGCTACTCGGGCGTCGGCGCGGATGCCCGCATCTTCTCGGAGATGGTGGATGAGGTCGCGCGCCTGGCCGGCGTGATCCTGGTTCACTGTGGCAGCTATGCCGTTGCCCGCACGATCGCCGGCTACGCCGAGAAGCATCCGGGGCTGAGCTTCATTCTGGGTCACGCCGGGGGGACGGAGTGCGACCGCGTCGCGGAGTTGGCGGCGGCGAACCCCAACATCTTCATGGAGTTCTGCTGCAGTTGGGCCGGGGAGGGCAAGATCGCGCGGGCGGTTGAGAGGTGTGGGCCGCAGCAGATCGTCTTCGGCACCGACATGGACCTGATCGACCCGGCTTTCATGATCGGGATGTACGAGACGGCCGGTCTGAGCGACGACGAGAAGCGCATGATCTACTACGACAATGCTGCTGCGCTGTTCGGCCTGCCGGGGTACGCGGCCGGCTGAACGCCGCCGGGGTGGGGCAGGCGATTCCACACAGCGGGTATGACCCAACCTCATGCGATTCGCGTACACACTCGCGCTGATCATCATTGTCGGAGCGGTCTTCGGCGGCGTCGTCACCCACGACTTTCTGGTCTGGGACGACGACGTCTTCGTCTACCGGAATCCGCTCCTGCAGCCCCCCTCGTGGGCTCACCTTGCGCAGGTATGGCGCGAGCCGTACGCTCACCTGTACGCCCCGGTGACATACAGCGTGTGGGTCCTGCTGGGCATGGCCACGGGGCGGGATACTCCTGCCGGCACGGTTCTGACGCCGGGCATCTTCCATGCCGCATCGCTGATGGTCCATATCCTCAACGCCGTGATAGCCTTCTTCCTGCTCCGCCTGGTGCTGCGCGGGACCGACGGCCAGGACGGCGACAGCCCGCCCAATGCGGCTACTGACAGGGCGGCGCTCATCGGGGCGCTGGTATTCGCCCTGCACCCGCTGCAGGTGGAGGCGGTGGCATGGGCCTCCGAACTCAAGGACCTTCTCGCCGGGCTGTTTGGGCTCTCCGCACTGTATCTTTACCTTGCCGCCGGCTCAGGGGCTGGTTCCGAGAACCCTTCTGAAGAGATGGCGGCAGGGGCCCGAGTGTCGCAGGCGCGCGCGCTGTACGTTGCGTCCACACTCGCGTTCGCCCTGGCGCTTCTGAGCAAGCCCAATGCGGCGGTGCTGCCGCTGCTTGCGGGGGCACTCGATTGGTACCTGCGGCGTCGGCCTCGGCGCTCGGTTGCGCTCCTGTTGCCCTGGGTCGTCCTGGCCGGGGCGCTCGCGGTGCTCACGCGCCACGTCCAGCCACCCTCTCCCGAGCTGTACGTGTCGCCGCTGCTACGCCCGCTCATCGCTGGCGACGCGCTGGCGTTCTACCTGGAGAAGCTGGTGTGGCCACTGGGCCTGGCGGCTGACTACGGACGCACGCCACAGTGGGTGTTGGCCCAGGGGACGACGCGCTGGGCATGGGGGCTGCCGTTCGTGGTCCTGGCTGCCGCCCTGCTGTTGCGACGGCGTTGGCCGGCGCTGACCGTCGGCGTGTGGTTCTACTGCCTCGCACCGCTGGCTTCACTGGGGCTGATGGCGTTCGACTTCCAGCAATACTCGACCGTCGCCGACCACTACATCTACCTTGGACTGGTGGGACCGGCGCTGACTGTGGCGTGGCTCGCACGGAGCGGCCCGCGCCTGTGGACGACGGCGGGCGCCGCCTTGCTGATCGGTCTCCTGGGCGGACTGTCAGTGATCCAACTGATGACGTGGGGCGACAACACAGGCTTCTGGCGGCACACGCTGGAGGTCAATCCGCGGAGCCTGGTGGCGCACAACAACCTGGGGGCGGGCTACATGTTGGCGCAGCGGCCCGACCTGGCCGAGCCACATCTTCGGGCTGCAGTCGTATTGCGTCCTGATGACGCCGATGCCCTCATCAACCTGGGCATATCGCTGGTGCAGCAGGGGCGCTTTGCCGAGGCGGTCGAACCGCTGCGCCGGGGGCTGACCAATCGGCCCGGCGACCCGAAGGCAGTGCTGCTGCTGGGCATCTCACTGGGCGAGGCCGGCAGGCCGCAGGAGGCGCTGGGGTACCTGGAACGGGGCGTTGCCGCGAACCCCCGAGACCCGATGGCGCGAATGGCGCTTGTAGACGTGCTGCTGAAGCTGGGGCGCAAGGACGAGGCACGGGCGCACCTGGACACGCTGTTGCGCGACAACCCCGGCTTCCCACCGGCCGAGGAGGCCCTCGAGCAGTGGCGGTGACGCATCCGCGAGGGTTGGTGGAGGCGCCGCGGGAGCACGCACCGCGCGCGGGCTTGACGCATCTGCGCCCGTGCGCTATAATCGACCCTAACCACAGAACTGAGCTGCCGCCGACGTTGACCACAAACCCCACACCGCAGGACCCGTGCTATGCGCATTTCTGCTCCCAACATTCTGGGCGGGGCAGATGTCTGCCGCCGATTCAGGTGGCGTGTGTGCCGACCTGTCCCCTGGTCGGGGCCGCACGCAAGGACGTGGGGCGCATGACTTGGCTCGACTTCTTGACCATCGGCTTCTGTCTGGTGATCCTGGTCATAGAGGTCAAGCGTGGCGCTATCTGCGCGATAATCGACACCGTCGGCTGCTGGATCGCGCTCAAGACCGCAGCCCTCACCTACCAGAGCTTTGCCTCCGCAAGCTTCTCCTACGCCGCATCATACATGACCGTCTTCCTCGTGCTTGTCGTCATAACCGCGGTTATTTCCACCTTGGTCAAAATGCGAACCGAGACCGATCTCGGGCCATTCGATTCGGCGATTGCCGCGGCGCTCGGGGTTCTGACGGGGCTCTTCTTCGGTCATGTCGCCTTTGGCGCCGCGGTGTTGCACTTTGGCCCGGAGTACAAGCCCTTCGCCGAGGCCGTTTTCCGCAGCCAGGTTTATGAGATCAAGGGCATCAAGGGGTTCCTCGACTTCATGGGGCGCATCGGGGGAACCGACGTCGCACATTGAGCACCAGGTGAGAATGGCAGAGAGCACAGCGGGGGACACATCCCACGACCTGGAGCGCATCGACTTCGTGCGAGAGCGGATGGGGGTTGGCTACCAGCGGGCACGCGACGCGCTGGCAGCAACGGGCGGGAACGTTGTCGACGCTCTGGTCATCATAGAGCAGCAGCAAGCAGGCTTTGACGAAATCGGGCGCGGCATCGCGGCCAAACTGAGCGAGGTGATAGTCGAGGGCAGGCAGATCGCCGATGTGCGAGTGAAGCTGTTTGATTGCGTCGTGACTGACGTGCCCACAGCTCTAGTCGGGCTGGCGGCGGCCCTGACCGTACTCATCGGAGAAGTGATCACTCACTGCTCTGTCGATCTCGAGTACTGTGGGGCAGCAGAGCTTCAGGGGCCAACCGAGGACGTCGTGACGGACAAACCCCAGGACTGAGGAGTCAAAGGATGGTCAATCCCGCTGACTTTTTCCGCGAGGCTGCATCGCGCCGGAGATGCCTCGCCTACCAACCGCTCTCGGATGAAGAATTGGTGCGGAAGGCGCAGCAAGACAACGATGAGCAGGCCTGCGAATACCTGCTCTACAAGTACCGGAACCTCGTCCGTTCGAAGGTGAAGTCGTACTTCCTGCAGGGCGCCGAGCGAGATGATCTGCTGCAGATCGGGCTGATCGGCCTCTGGGAAGCCATAACCGACTTCAAGTCGGATCGCCATACCTCCTTTGCCTGCTTTGCCAAGGTGTGTATCCAGCGCCAGATGATCTCGGCGATCAAGGCCGCGACGCGTCAGAAGCAGACGCCGCTCAACTCATCGATCTCTCTCGAGGCGCCGCCCAACAGCGACGATGAGGACCGTGACCTCGCCGAGATACTCGACGCGGAGACACACACGGACCCCCAGACGCTGGTGCTTGGGATGGAGGGCGAGCGAGTCCTCAAAGAGACCCTGCGCGATGAGTTGTCGCCGTTCGAGTGGCAGGTGCTCTCCGAGTACCAGACCGGCAAGTCGTACAAAGAGATGGCCTGCGTACTCGCGTGCAAGATCAAGTCGATTGACAACGCGTTGTCGCGCATCCGCCGGAAGCTGCCCAAGGTCGCCCCGGAGCAGGCAGCGCGCATCCGGAGTATCGAGATGTCCTGACGCGACACGGCCCGCGGATCAGCGTTCCCGGACGGCGCTCAGTGGTGGGCGCCGTCTCGCTTTGCCGGCCCCTCGCGAGGGACGCTCAGCCGGCCTTGCCAGAACGCCTGCGGACCTGCTACTCTGTATGCCGTTGGCTGAGTGTTGTGCCCCCGATCCGGATCCGTACGTCCTGACGGCCCGCGCAGTTGCCGGCCCGCGGAGGTGCTTGATGAACTACCAGCAGTTGATATTCGCTCTCGAACAATTCTGGGCGCAGCGCGGCTGTGTGGTCCTGCAGCCGTACGACTGCCCTGTCGGCGCGGGCACCATGTGTCCGGCGACGTTCCTGTGGGCCCTTGGCCCTGAGCCGGCTCACGTGGCCTACGTCCAGCCGTCTCGGCGGCCAAGTGACGGGCGCTACGGGGAGAACCCCAACCGCTTCCAGAAGCATCTGCAGTTGCAGGTGATACTGAAGCCGTC
>DPJP01000060.1:7813-7993 GCA_003542955.1 Armatimonadota bacterium | reverse complement strand
CGAGATGTCCCGCGCGGCCCCTCCCGCTACCGCCCCTCGAACGCGAAATCCGGACGCAGTGTGACTGCTGCCGGCAGCTTCGGATCGAACAACACCTGCAGGCTGCGGAAGCTCTTCCCATCGATGCGGCTCACCTTCAGGGACCACTGACGCCCGTGCTTGCCGCCCGTCGGCACCTTC
>DPJP01000060.1:1819-7744 GCA_003542955.1 Armatimonadota bacterium | reverse complement strand
CTGCGAGGTGCCCCAATGGCAGCGCGCGTCGATGGTGAACTCCTCCAGCCCCGCCGGCACATGGAAGTACAGCGTGCCCCCCGGCCCGGCGATCTCGTAGGGTGGGTACGAACTCCAGGTCCAGTGGGCATACGGGACGGTGCTGGTGAGCACCTGGCAGCGCCCGTAGTAGCCCGGCGTGAGAACAACCGTGTGCAGGCCCCGCTGCTGTGCCGAGAAGGTGAGTGCGAACTGCTCGCCCGGCTCCATGCGCCCCGAGGTGATAGTGCTCCTGTCCGGACCCAGGACGGCGTAGGAGACCCCCCAGACCTCGCCTGACTGCGGCTTGATCACATCCAGCACGATCTCCGTCTGCTCGCCGGCCTGCAGCTCCATCATCAGGTAGCCGGTGGTGATGATCCCCAAAGGTGGCATATCGAGCGGCTTGCCGCGCTCCACGGTGCTCCGGTCAAGAACATCGGGCGGTGTGAACCGGCCGATGTCAAAGCCCGGGTGACGGTACCGCACCGGCTCGGGCACGAACTCCAACGAGGTCACGTACTCGCCATCCTGCATCAGGTTGTCAAGCTCGGAGTTGGCCAGCCTGATAGCCTCGAGATACTCCTCCGGTGTGCCAGCGCAGAGGTGGTAGTCGCCCTTCTGCTCCTCCTCCTTGATGCACAGCGTGTGAACGGTGAAGAGCCAGTAGCCGTTGGTCTTGTGCGCGATCTCATAGATGCTCTTGGCGAGGTTGGCCGCGCTGTACATGCGTAGCAGCATCCCCCCGCAGTAGTAGCAGTGTATGCCCTGTCCGGCCATCTCCTCGGCCCAGTTGTCGGGGATTTTCGACGGGCCGCCACCGCCGTAGGTCGTGGTCGACCACAGGATCATGGGGTGCTCGGGAGTGCCCAGGCCCTGTGCGACCCCGATGAGGTGCCAGTTGTGTGGTACGGGGTAGAAGCCCACGTGGAAGTCGGGGTTGGCGGCGGCAACGGCCTCGCGCATGCGCTCCGCCGCCTCCCGGACCTGCTGCTGCAGGTGGGGGTGGTAGGCGCCGAACAGCTCGTGCTCCTTGAGCCAGCCGACACGCTCGGCAAACGGCACATCGGCCGTTACATCATCCTGTCCCTGTGCCGTCAGGAAGCCGCCAAAGCAGTGGTCGCAGTAGCAGGCATCGGTGAAGTATATCTGCCCGCCCTTCGCGGAGTTGGCGTACATCTCCCAGTCGATGAGGATGCCGGAGACGTCCTCATCCGGCTGTCGGCCCTCCTCCGCGAGCTGTACGGCGCGAGTGATGAGCACTTCATCCCAGTAGCGCTTTTCCAGCGGGCACGGCAGGACACTCTCGTAGCCGTTGCCGAAGACGCAGCGGCGCATGCCGGCCTTCTCGCCGTCAAAGGAGGCCCCGACCACGCCGAACAGGTGCATCCCGGCCGTTTTGGCCTCGCGTGCCCAGAGCGTGAATGTCTCGGCGTTGGCGGCACTCGTCACGAGCGTGTTCATGCCGTACTGCTTGAAGAAGCCAAGACGGTCGGCACCGTCGCCGGCATAGATCCATCCCGCGCGGATCTTCTCCCGCGCTATCCAGTCGCCCGCAGGTTGCGCCGCCACATGAAGCACCGGGAGTACCGCAAGCAGCACGCAGAACCAGCGCATCGCTTCATCGCCTCCAGTTGCCGCGATCAGGGGCCGGGCGTGTCGCCGGCGCTGGGCACCAGTGCCCACGCCATGCTAACCGAACCACACACGATACGACTGCTGGTGCTGACTCACCTCGCCGTACGCGCCGATGAGGCCCCACAGGAAGCCCGCGGTGAAGTAGTGCCCGAGCGCGAGGCCCACGAAGCCGGGGATCAACTGGCGGTAGACGCGCATGCCTCCGAGCTTGAAGACGGCCGACTTGATGAGCCAGACGATCAGGAACGCGCCCCAGACGAGTTCCCCGTACGAGCAGATCATGCAGAAGGCCAGCGGGTGAAGCGGGAACCGCAGGAATGCCATGCGCAGGAGCATGAGACCCACGGCGATGGCGAAGCCGCCGCCGGTCGCCACGATGCGCGGCACATCGGGCTTCAGCGCCGCCTTCTCGAAGTCTGTCACGACCTGGTACTCCTGGACGGCGATGCCGGAGCCCCATCCCTCCATCGCGTTGAGCCCGCCTGCCCCGAACTCGTAGTACGAGCGCAGCAGGCCCGTCATCGAGATCGTGAAGCCCACCACGAGTGCCACCACCAGCACTGAGTTCATCGAGCGCTGCTTGATCCCCGTCCCCCGCGCAAGCCGGAAGCCCTCGACCTGGTAGCCCATCATCGATGAGTAGTATCCCCGCGACATGAACACGAAGGTCGCATAGATGGTGGCCGAGCCCCAGCCGTTCTGGGAGCGGAAGGGGCCGGACCCCAGGAAGTAGCGTATCCCTTTGAATGACTGGTAGTAGGGGTACATCCATATCAGCGGCACTCCGACCTCCGCCCTGATCCGCGCGTAGACGATTGCGAGCATAAAGACCAGTATCATGTATGTCGCGGCCAGCCACAGCGCCATTCCGGCCAGCTTCATCCAGGCGATGACGACGACAAACGCGACGAGCCCGCCGAACACCGCCATGCGGTAGCTCATCGGCTCATCGTCGTCGTTGATCGGCTCTCCGGCCGGATTCAGCGCCTTGTGGCCTTTCAGTGCCTTGTTGAACACGTCGGCAAGGTGATGTCTGCCGATGAAGGCCAGCAGCAGGCACACCGCCACATACGCGCCCAGTCCGCGCTCCTGCCAGAAGGGGTAGCCGGGCATCTCGATGCCGGACATTGCCACGCCCAGACCCTCGAGCTTCATCAGCCCATAGAAGACCCACACGCTGAAAGCGATCTCGGTCGGGACGAGATAACCGAAGCCGATCAGCTCGGGCCGGTAGTGAATCGTCATCGGTCGCAGGGCGGTCATCGGGTGCTCGGTGAAGAGCTGCCCGAGGTCGTAGGACTTGCCCAGAGCTGTGAACGCCGGGTTGTAGGAGTTGACGATGTTGGTGATGTTGTACACAAACGCAATGGCAAAGCCGATCCACATGATCTTGTTGCGCAGGAAGTCGACGAGCAGCTTCGGCCCGTCGACGCCCTCCGTACACTCCATCGGCAAGTACAGCAGTGGATAGGTCAGCTTCTCCTTCTCCGACCATTGGCGGTTGAAGAGCGTCGTGAGGCAGAGCATGCAGATCCACACGGCCAAAAAGAAGATGCCCCACATCACCATCGGCGCCGCCCACGCCCCCCAGGGGACGGCCCCGCTCTCGGAGGCCTCGTAGAGCTTGCGGATCACCTCGCGGTCATGGGGGACCATCCACTCCGGCATGTGGCCGTGAAGCGATGCGAAGTTGTTCTCGGGTGTGTCGAAGTAGAACACCACCGGGAGGATACTCATGAAGAAGCGTCCGATGCCGCAGCCGGTGACCGTACCGGTGACGGTCAGGAACACGTAGATCATGAGTATCTCGCGCCGCTCGAGGCTGAGACGTTCTGCAAGACGGCGGACGAGAGGATTGGCAATCACCAGCACCAGCAACCCCGCGACCGCGGGGATCGGCGGTACCGACTCGGTGATCTGACAGAAGTGCGAGATCACCTCCGTCTGGTTGATCCAGAAGCTGGCGATGTAGGAGATGACGATGGCCAGCACCAGGGTGCGCGTTGTGATCCCGATCAGCGGATAGCGCGGCTGATCGAGACTGCTCGAGGCGACCTGCTGTTCATGCGGAGTCTGCTTCTCGTCGACTGCCATACTGGTCCCGTGGGGGGGCGCCCGTTGTCGGCGCCTGCCTCCCGCTCCTTTCCTTCACCAACGGTTCCGCGCCTGTTGCGCGAGCACCTGCGCGCTCGCCGGGTCGCCCCGCCCTACAGGTAGCGGCCAAACCACTCGACCACGCGCTGTAGCAGGTCGGCCTGGTGGAATAACTCGACATTCGAGTGCGGCTCCCGCGGGTAGATGACGAACTGCGTGTCCACGCCCCGGTGCTTCAGCGCCCAGTACAGCTCATAGCTCTGCGCTATCGGCACCCGGACGTCCTGGTCGCCGTGCAGGAGCAGAGTCGGTGTGGTGACGTTGTTGACATGCGTCATCGCCGAGCGTGCGTGGTAGGGCTCCGGGTCGTCGTAGGGTGAGCCGCCGAAGTACAGCTCCATGAAACCGGGCGTGATGTCGGTCTGCGCGAACATGCTGTAGAGGTTGGTGAGCCCGCACTGGCACACTGCCGCCTTGAACCGATTCGTCTGGGTGATGGTCCAGGCGGTCATGTAGCCGCCGTAGCTGGCGCCGTAGATGCCCAGGCGCTCCGGGTCGGCGATGCCCTTCTCGATCAGGTGGTCCAGACCGGCCATCAGGTCGCGGAAATCGCCGCCGCCCCAGTCCCGCACATTGCCCATCAGGAAGCTCTCACCGTAGCCGGATGAGCCGCGCGGATTCGGCGAGAGCACCACATAGCCCTGTGCGGCAAGCAACTGGCGTGGCGCCAGGCCCATATCGGTGCGGAAGCGGCCCGCGGGGCCACCATGGACGACCAGCACCGTGGGGCAGGGCGTCCCGGGCTTGAAGCCGGGGGGCAGTGTCAGTAGCCCTTCAATGTTGAGACCCTCAGTCGAGCCCCACTCGATCGTGCTCGTCCGGCCGAGGGTCAACTCGCCCACCGCGGCGTTGATCTCCGTCAGCACACGCGCCTTGCTCTCGCCAAGCCTTGCAGTCCAGAGTTCCGGCGCCCTGCGCACATCCTGCCCGATGCTCAAGACCACTCCGTCGTCAGCCGCGCGGATGCAGTCGACCGATGACGGCAGTCCACCGCACACTCTCCGCAGCGCCCACCGCGATGCGGCGTCCGTCGCGTACAGTGCGGTGTCTACACCCTCCCCCAGTAGCACCAGAAGCACCTCTGTGTCAGGCATCCATTGCAGGTCCATGGCGCTGACCTGCATGCCGGAGGCGAGGGAGACTACTTCGCCCGTCTCCAGCTCGAGCACATACGGCTGGTCGGCCAATGGCGACGTCTGCGTACCGCCAATGAAGGCGACGAAGCGGCCGTCCGGCGAGACTCGCGGGCTGCTGACCCGTGGATGGATCGACACCCCGGAGCCCTCCGCCCACGGCTCGGAGATGCGGCCCTTCGTGGTATCGAGAATGCCCAGACGGGCCTGCAGGTAGGCAGCATCGGGGCGTGGGCTGTCCGTGGAGGTGACGACGGCGCGATTGTCGCTGCCGGGGAGCCAGTCATAGTCGCAGATCGTCAGGTCCTCGGGCGAGACGGGCTTCGGTTTACCCGAGGTCACCGACAGCGTCCACAGGCGCAACTGCTCCTCGTCCTCGATGAAGACGCGGGCGTCGTCGCCCTTCTCCTTGCGCTCGCGAACCGCAGTCGGGTCGGGAGACGCCGCAATGTAGCTGAGGCGCTTCCCGGAGGGCGTGAAGCGGAGCTGTCTCGGTACGGCGTCGAGTTCCGTCAGGTCTGAGCACTCGCCGGGGCCGAAGGGCAACAGGCAGAGTGTGCATTTGGGGTCCTCCTCCGCCTTGCGGACGAAAGCAACCGTCGCCCCGTCCGGCGACCACCTGGGCTGTTCATCGCGCGGCCCGCGGGTGAGCCGCCGGGGCGGGCCGCCGTCGAGAGCGATGCACCATATCGAGCTGGCCCTGGACTTCTCGTCGGGCCTGTAGTCACTGCGGGTGTAGAGGACGCGTTTCCCATCGGGCGAGACCTCGAGATCGGCCAACTGGACCATCTCGAGGGCGTCACGCACAGTCACGGCTCTCTTCCGGCTCTTGCGCGCCCTGGCACTCATCTGCCGCCTCTTTCCGCCGGTACAAGCCCCCTAGACCTGCCCCCCGGCCACCTGGATGTCGTCGATGCGGATGCTGGGCACGATGCTGCCGGGCTCCTCGCGGTAGTCCGACGAGATGGCGTTGATCTTGCCC
>DPJP01000060.1:0-1803 GCA_003542955.1 Armatimonadota bacterium | reverse complement strand
CGTCACTGCCGATCATCGTCGTCGAGATCGGGTACGCAAGCTCGCCCTTCTCGATCTTGAAGCCGAAGTCGACGGTGGCGGATATGTCGCCGGAGGCCTGCTCAGGCTGCAGACCACCCCAGGCGATGTAGATGCCCTCATCGACCTCGGCGATCAACTCCGCCTCGGTGCGGACCCCGAGGCCGACCTGTGCGTTGCCGAAGCCGATGCCCACGGAGCCGTGGTATCCGTGCCTGCGCGCGTTGGCGGTGTTCGGTACGCGGGCCTTGTTGGCGGTGTAGGAGTTGTGCAGGTATGTAGTGAGCACGCCCCGGTCGACGAGTACCCGCTCAACCTTGGGCATACCTTCGCCGTCGTATGAGGCTGACGCCATCCCCGCGGGCACGAGCGGACACTCGCGGATCGTCAGCAGCTCGCTCGCGATCCGCTCGCCCTCTCTGCCGGCCAGGAAGGAACGATTGCGCTGGATGCTCTCGGCATTGGCCGCGCTCACGGTGGAGAAGAGCAGGCTCGATGCCGCCAGCGGGCCAAGCACCAGCGGCAGGCGTGCCGTCCGGATGTGACGGCAGCCCAGGTATCGGAGCGCCTCGCGCGTGGCCTTCTCCGCTATGCCGGCGGGCACAAAGTCGGCCAGGCGGCGTGCGGCATCATACTCGAAGTAGACGCCTACGTCGCCGTCGGGGGTGGTGACGACCGCCTCGAAGCTGATCTGGGCGCTGGTGCCGCTGCGCTGCTGCCCGACGCCGGTGGAGGAGGCGAGCGCACTCGTGCCGATGACCAGGTCCGCGCCGCCCTCGAGACGCACATCCGGATCGACGGCCCTGGCCTCATCTATGGCTGCGGTGCACCACTGCACGACCTCAGCCACATCCATCCCCGCCAGTTCGTCATCAAACAGCTCGTCTACTTGCGGCACCGGTTGTGGAGCCGGCAGTTCAACGAAATCGGGGTCCGGATGGGCCGTCTTCGCCAGTATCGCGGCGTTCCGGGCGCACTCCTCGACATCCCCGCGCAGCAGGCTCTGCGCACTGGCGACTCCCATACCACCGTTGTAGTAGGCGCGCACGCCGATGCCGTAGTCGCGCACGACATCGGAGTCGCGCAGGCTTGTGTTCTCGACGCCCACGCCGACCTCGCGCACTTCCGCGCAGTAGGCATCGGCAAACTGCGCTCCCTGTGCGATGGCGGTCTCGACGGCGTACTGGGCGATATCAAGCAACTCTGGCATGTGTTCCTCCAATGGCTCCCCGGGTGGGTTCAGGCGTTCTGTCCGCCGACGATGACGTCCGAAATGCGCAGGTGCGGCCCGCCTGCATCCACCGACATCGACTGGCCGTTCTTCCCGCAGGTGCCACCGAGTTCGAACTCCATCCTGTCGCCGACGGCGGTCACCTTCTGCAGCGTCTCGAGCGTCTTCCCGGAGATGCACACGTTGCGGTAGTGAGTGGCCAACTGGCCGTTCTTGATTGCGTACGCATGCTCGACATTGCATGTGAACTGGCCCTGCCCGGTGAAGACGTAGCCCCAGTTGCCCCCGGTGAGGAACAGCCCGTCCTCGGTTGCCGCCAGCATGTCCTCGAAGGACCACGTTCCCGCCTCGATAGCCGTGTTGCTCATGCGGATGATTGGTGGGTCCTGATGGTTCTGAGCGCGTGCCGATCCATTCGGCGACGCTCCAAAGCGGGCCGCGGTCTCCAGGCTGTGCAGATAGCCCTTGAGGATGCCCTTCTCGACGATCAGGTGCCGCTGCCCGGGAACACCCTCATGGTCGTACTCGTACGAGCCGTTCTGGCCTGGCAACGT
>DPJP01000395.1 GCA_003542955.1 Armatimonadota bacterium | reverse complement strand
CAAACGATCAAAGCCCCGACCCCCATCGCGCCACTTCGCTCCGAGTAGACAGACTCTGAGAACGGGAGACAGCCCATGCCCATCAACGAGATCTACCTGATCCACCACACGCATGTCGATGTGGGGTATACCGACCTCCAGCCGGTGATCCAGGAAAACCACATCGAGTTCGCGCGGCGGGTGCTCGACTACTGCACCGAGACCGACGACTACCCCGATGATGCACGCTTTCGATGGGTGCATGAGTTCAGTTGGCCGGTTGTGCAGTTTCTGCGGAGATACCCGGAGCGCGAGGAAGAGCTTGCCGGGCGCATCCGTGAGGGCCGCATCGAGCTGTGCGGGCTGTTCCTGGACCCGACGGAGCTGTATGACCGCCGGAGCTTCACCGAGGCTCTGCGACCGGCGCTCGAACTGGCCCGGAACCACGAGTTCGAGGTCACGGCGGCCATGACGACCGACATCCCGGGGATGGGGTGGTCGCTGCCCGACGTGCTGGCGGACAACGCCATCCCCTATCTGAGCATCTCGCCGAATGCGATGGTCAGCAAGCCGTTGCCGATCGAGCGGCCGATCTGGTGGGTCGGGCCGCGGGGCGGGCGCGTGCTGTTGTGGCAGACCGACTGGCGCAAGGGCTGGTATGGGGAAGCACACATCCTGGGCTTCCTGGAGGGGTTCGAGCCGGCACGCGAGAGGACGATGGAGTACCTCGAGCTGCTCGCCTCCGAGGGCTACCCGTGGGACATCCTGCTGCTCCACCTGGGGGCGGACAACTACCCACCCTCCCGGCAGTTGTCGGACCTGGTTCGCACCTGGAACGAGCAGGGCGAGCTGCCCCGGCTGCGGATTGCGACCAACCGGGAGTTCTTCGAGCGACTCACCGAGCTGCACGGGCAGGACTTCCCCGAGTACCGTGCGGCGTGGCCCGACTACTGGGCTGAGGGGCAGGGCTCGGCGGCGTACGAGACGGCGCTCTCGCGTGAGACGCACTGCCGGATCGAGCGGATCGAGGCGCTGCAGGCGCTGCTGGGAGATGAGACTGACCTGTGGCCGATCTTCGAGGACCTGCTGACCTTCGACGAGCACACCTGGGGCTGCCAGAGCATGGCGTTGCGGCCGCACTCGTTCCAGGCGAAGGCATCATGGGCATTCAAGGTGGCGCACATCTACCGCGCCTACGACGCGGCGTGGCGGCTCGAAGGGCGGCTTGCCGGGCAACTGGCACAGCAGGCGGATGAAGGGCCGGGCGACTATCGTGATGCCACCCTGCACGAGGCCGGGCCCGGCGCGGGACAGGTGACACTGTACAACCCGCTGGAGAGTGAGTACGTCGGGCCGGTGTGCCTGCCGGCGGTGGCTGAGGGGGCCGGGGCGCTCGAGGGTGAGGGGAGCCTCTGCCCCATCCAGCATGCGCCGAAGACGCGCCTGGGCGAAGCGGCGGGCTGGACGGTCGCGAGGCTGGGTCCACGGGCAGGCCGGAGGTTCACGGTGCGCCATGGCGCGGTGGAGGTCCCGTGCCTCTGCGCCGACGAGGAGTCGCTCGAGAACCAGTTCTACCGGGTCGAGTTCGACTGCTCCGGCCGCGTGCGGAGTATCCTGGATCGCGAGAGCGGCCGGGAGATGCTCGACATCACGGCGCCCTGGGGCTTCGCGGAGGCAGTCCAGGAGAGCATCCAGGGCCGCGAAGACCGCCGTGCCATCTGGGAGCGCAACACGGGGCCCATCCCGCACGGCTACCGGCGCACGGATGCGCCCTTCCGGCGGGAGGGCTCACTCGGCAGCTCGGAGCTGCTGGGTGTGCAGTCGGGGCCGGTATTCGGGAGCGTCACGTGGCGCAGCAGCCTCCCCTACGTCCGGTACATGGAGACGGAGATGCGTCTCTACTGCGACATCAAGCGGATCGATGTCGAGGTCCGGCTGGACAAGCAACCCTGTGAGACCTATGACGGGCTGTATGTGGCATTCCCGTTCGCTCTCGAGCAGCCGCGGGCGTTCATCCACAACTGCGACGCGGTCTTTGAGCCCGAAGTCGAGCAGATACCGGGCTCCTGCCGGGACTACTATGCCGCACAGCACTTCGCCGCGATGGCGAATACCGAGGCATGGGCGGTCGTCAGCCCCGTGGACTCCCTGCTCGTGCAACTCGGCGAAATCACCTTCGGACGATGGGCCGACCACCTGAGCGTCAACCGGGGCAGCATCTACGCATGGGNNCAACAACTTCTGGTACACGAACTTCCCGGGCTACCAGCTCGGCGAACTGCGCTTCCGGTTCGCGATCACGACAGGTGCAGGGGCATTTGACGCCGATGCGGCGACTGAGTTCGGGAATGCCGCACGGGTTGGGCTGACGGTCGGGTAGTGCGACCGGAGCGGAGGAAAGGTGATGAGGATGCCATCGACGAGCGCTATCACCGTCACGCGGCTCGAGGACTTCAAGGTCGAGCACCAGACCAGTTGGGTGCACGCGCAGAGCTACGCATCGCTTCAGAATGACGACCTGCTCCGCTCGATGAGCACGGCCACGCAGTTGCAGATGCTGCGCTCCAAGGACAACGGCGAGAGCTGGGCACTCGCCGAGGTGATTGCCGAGGACAGGGCCATCGATGAGCATCGCCGCGTCAGCAACTCGGTGCCA
This sequence comes from Armatimonadota bacterium, assembly GCA_003542955.1. Taxonomy (GTDB): domain Bacteria; phylum Armatimonadota; class Zipacnadia; order Zipacnadales; family UBA11051; genus UBA11051. The sequence continues at coordinate 1,148 of DPJP01000395.1, read as the reverse complement.
TGCTTCTACCTGGATGAAAGCAACGGGCTGTTGGTGCGCTTCGTCTCCGAGGTGCTCTCCCCCATCGACCCGCACGAGATCGCGTATGCCGACGCCGTCGGCTTCGGCCCCCATACAGGCCGGCTGTTCTACCAGATATCGCGAGACGGGGGGTATACGTGGGAGGACCGGCAGCAGGTGATCGAACGCGGTGAAGGCTTCGATGAGGACCACTGGCTGCGGGACGCCTGGTATGGCAGGAGCAGCGCGGTGATCGAGGGGCGCAGGCTGCACAAGCTCGCGGATGGGACGATCGTGGTCCCGGCCTACCTGTGGCCGACGCGGGAGCAGACGGAGGAAGTCTTTCGGCAGGAGAGCCGCCCGGAGGAGCTGTGGTGCGATGCCCCCTACCTGGAGCTCTGCGTAACGGTGTTCGCTCGCTGGCGAGACGACCTGAGCGGCCTGGAATGGGAAAGCGGCGGGATGATGCTCGCCCCCGGAGGCTATACGCATGCGGGGACCTGCGGTACAGACGAGCCGACGATCGCCTTCATCGACGAGCAGAACTGGTTTGCCATCTACCGCACCTCCACCTCTCAGATCGCCGAGTTCCGGCGCCGCAACGTGCCTCTGGTGCGTCAGTGCGGGGAGACAACCGACGGGGGGCGCACCTGGGACATGGGCCGCAGCTTGACATTCGACGACGGGTCGCCAGTCCACTCGCCGTCGGCCTACTCGGAGTTCATCCGGTCATCGAAGACAGGCAAGTGGTACTGGGTGGGCAATATCCTCCCCGAGCCGACCTACGGCGGTTGCGACCCGCGCCATCCGCTGCAGATCACCGAGCTGGATACACAGAGGCTCTGCCTGAAACGCGATACGGTGACGGTGGTCGAGGACATGGCGCCGGACGACCCGGAGCTTGTGCGGTTCTCGAACTTCCGCATCTACGAGGAGCGCGGCAGCNNAGCGGGGACTTCATCCTGCTGATGACGAAGAGCTACTGCGAGAACACGCCCGGCTGGCCGGAGCTGCCGTACCCGTCGTACCGGTACAGGATACGTCTGGATGGGTGATGCGGGGCCTGGCTCAGTCGGACGGGTTCGTAGAAGGCGGGGCGAGGTGGGGTGTCGCCGCGTGCCGGAGGTCTGGCGAGCTCATCCGCGAGT
>DPJP01000281.1 GCA_003542955.1 Armatimonadota bacterium | reverse complement strand
TCCCTGCTTCGTAATCTGTTGCGCCGGAGACCCTCCGTCTGCATCGAAGCAGGGCGCTGTCGCCAGTTCGCGTTGCGTGGTCGGACTCGGGGACAGGGACCCATCCCGTTGCGCACGGTCCGGCTTCGGTTGACACGGAGTGGCGGGATGGGTGCCAGTCCCCGGGCTGCAACGGGTGCCAGTCCCCGCGCCGTCCTTTCACCCCTTCTCCTCGAGAAAGTCCCACACGCGCGCCGCGTAGTAGCGGTGGCCCTCGTCGCCGACATACAGCTCGAGGTTCTCCTCCGCTCCCAGGGCGGCATAGACCGCCTGCGTCTTCTCGAAGGCCCGGCGCACGCCGTCAATCGGGAAGATCATGTCTTCCTTGCCGGCGATGACCAGCATCGGGCGCGGGGCGATCAGCCCGGCGATGTCGTACATCTCGCACAGGCTCAAGAGCCCCGGCGCATAGTTGCATGTGCAGTGGCTCATGGCCAGTATCGAGTCCCTGAAGGTGCAGAAGTAGCAGCTCGGCGCAGCCTTCGAGAAGCGCGGGTCGCACGCGGCCGTGGAAAGAGTCCCCGTGCCGCCGCCCGACTGCCCCGTGACGTAGATGTGAGCGGGATCGACCTCCTCCAGGCCCGCGAGGTAGTCATACCAGTACATCGAGTCATGCACCCGCATACCCAGCACCGTTCTGCCGATCATCAGCAGTCGCTGCGAAAGCTGCTGGCAACTCGAGCCGCGGTCGGCATTCATGTCATCCTGGAGCATCAACTCTCCGAAGCCGCGCATATCGGGTGAGATGGCAATGTAGCCGTTGCGCGCCGCCTGAACGGCATAGTCGCGCTCACCCGCAATCTGCACCTCGCGGCCGAGCACGTCGCACTCGAAGCCCGCCGGGATCACCTTCCCCGCCCCGTGACCGTGCAGGCACAGGATTGCCTTCGCCGGAGCGCGCAGTTCGTTTGGCACGAGCTTGTAGGCGGGCACAATTACCCCGTCGGGCGTGGTCATGCGGATGTAGTAGCGGGTGTAGTTGCCCATATCGCGGCTGTTGATGACCTCCACCGGCGCCGGGGCTCCCTCATAGCCAACGGCCAGCAGCTCCACCAGCGCCGCCCGCAGTTCGCGCTGCCATTCCGCGGCGCTCCCCTGGTATCTCTCGAACGTCAGCCGCTTCTCGGCACCGTCCATGAGTGCGTCGACACGGGCATGGAGTGTCTCATTGACCTTCCGCATGGTCTCATCGCCTCGAGCCAACCGATGTATGCGTATGCGACCATCTTCTCCGGGCGACCCTGAAGACCTCCGAGCATATCGACCTCGCCGCGGAGGCCGATGATCGGGTCACGGCGAAGAGTCCCCGTAGCACGCGCACATCCTCGGCAGATCGATGTACAACCAATCGGTCAGCATCCGCCGAAAATGTATACATTATCATTCCATAAACATGGAGGAACCCCAATGCGATACTCCTCTCTGCTCGCCACACTCCTGGCGATTGCCCTGCTGGTCGGGTCGAGCCATGCCGCCGGGCTGACAGATAAGGTGGTGTGCCGGCCCGACGAGAACATGGTCTTCGGCGCGGCTGTGCAGGCCTCCTCGGCCGCCAGCCCCNNCCCCGCCGGCGGCAAGTATGCCGTCGAGATGCTGGCGGACAATGACGGCACAACCGGCTGGGCGAGCGCGAACGCCGCCCTCCCGCAGTGGGTCAAGGTGAGTTTCGCCGAGCCCAGACAGCTCGATACCCTCGTGCTGATCGAGCGCGACATGCCCAATCTGTACGCGCACTGGAAGGCCGTGCAGGTTGAGTTCTCCGAGGGCGACCCAGTGACTGCGCAGCTCGAGGACACCGGCGGCCCCCACCTGATCCGCTTCCCCGCACGGACGGCAGCCTGGTTCCAGGTGACACTGACGGAGGTATGGGAGACGAAAACCTACGTGGGGCTGGATGAGTTGATGGCCTTCTCAGACCCCGAACAGAAGATCACGCTCAAAGTCAGCCCGAAGAAGGTGTGGAGCAACGTGGACCTGACCGAGACGGGCAGGGAGTACCACCCCTGCGTCTATGTGACGCCCGATGACGTAGCACGCGCACGGCGCAATGTCGAGCAGTACGAGTGGGCCAGGGCCTTCGCCACCCAGACCATCAAGCTGGCCGAGGATGTCGTTGACAAGGACCCGCAGTGGATTCGTGACAACTGCCCGAAGGCCGGTGCGGCGTTCGCCTACGGCTTCACCGGCTGCCCGATCTGTTCGGCCCAGTGGGGCACATGGGGCGGCGCCAACTGCAGCTTTGACCGCCCCGGCACCGTCAAGTGCTCGAACGGCCACATCCTCCCCGACGCCGATCACCCTGACCCCGGCACCGGCTACGAGGGCCCCGACGGACGCATCCACTACTTCGTCGGTTCATACAACGCCTGGGTGGTCGAGACCTATCAGAAGTGGTGTGGATGGCTCTCGGAGGCCTACCTGCTGACAGGCGATGAGCGCTATGCACGCACCTGTGGCATCCTGCTCGATACCCTCGCGGAGGTCTACCCAGACTGCACGGCAGGCTCGTGGGACTACCCATCGACCCCACCCAGTGGGCGCTTCTGCAGGCCCTGGTACCAGGTCGCGCGCGTGCTGGTGAAGCTCGTCGAGTACTATGACGCGATCCACAACAGCCCCTCGCTCGATGAGCCGTCATGGGTCGAGGGCAGCACGCGCCGGCAGAGCATCGAAAACCGCATGCTCAAGGACGGCGCATGGTATTGCTACAACGAGTCGCTCAAGGGTGGGCTGCACAACGGAGAGGCCGACTACATCCGGGGTGCGCTGGCCGTCGGCTGCCTGCTCGGGATCGAGAGCTATATCGACTGGGCTCTGGATGGCCCCTACGGCATCCGCGCGATGATCAGCAACAACGCCGACCGCAACGGTCGCTACTTCGAGAGTTCGCTCAGCTATGCTCTGCACGCCCGCGACCTCTACCTGACCTTCGCCGAGCCGCTCTTCAACTACCGCAGTCCCGACTACCCCAACGGCGTGAATCTCTACGATGACGCCGGCTTCCGGATGTTCTACGTGATCCCGCGGCTGTCGATGGACCTGGCCGGCCACTGGCCGCGCTACGGCGATTCCGGCCCGGACACGGCCTGGGCCGCTCCACCGAAGGCCCTCTTTGACGCGACGGATTACCTCTACGCGGAGCGCATCTTCAACCGCGCCACCGACCCGGCCGTCAAGGAGCAGTTCGGGAAGCTCGTCAACTACTTCGGCGCGGGCGAGCTTGACAAGGTGCGCGCCGGCTCGAGCNNAAGCAGTGGCTGGTCTACAATGCCGGTGAGCCGCCCACCGCGCCGGCCGAGCTCGACCCCGAGCTGCGCCGCATGGCAACGGAGACATACCTGATGGGGCAGAAGGGCATGGTGCTGCTGCGCACGCCCTCCTCACCGCTCGCGCAGGCCTGCCTGCTGCGCTACGGGCCGGTCCTCAACCACGGCCACCACGACGACCTGAACATCAACTACATCGCTCAGGGCTTCGAGGTCACATACGACCTCGGCTACGGCCTTGGCTCTACACACACGCAGGTGGGGTGGGCGAAGCAGAGTCCGGCGCACCAACTCGTGGTGGTCGACGAGCAGCGCCAGAACGCAGGCGCTGGCGACGACACCGGCGGCGACCTGCATCTGTGCGTTGGCATGCCCGGCATGCAGATCGCCGCTGCCGCTGCCGACGACTGCTACAAGTCGCTCGGGGTGGATACCTACCGCCGCTTCCTCGCGCTCGTCGGCACCGGCCCCGACAGCTACCTGCTCGATATCTTCGCCGTCGAGGGCGGCAAGCAGCATGATTACTGCACTCACGCGCTCAGCGACCAGGTGAGCCTCGAGGGCATCGCGCTCGGCGAGCCCGCCGCCGGGTCACTCGCCGGCCCCGAGTTCGACTGGGGCGCGCGCCAACTCAACGACGGCGACATGCAGGGCGTCCCCAAGAAGCCCTACTGGAACCCGCCGCCCGAGAACGGCCTGGGCTTTCTGATGCACCCGCGACGCGCGAACGCCCGCGGCGCCTTCAGCGCGACGTGGAAGCTGCCGCAGGGCGAGCGCTACCTGCGCACCACGTACCTGCCGGAGGACGGCACCGAGGTCATCAGCGCCTGGGCTCCAGGCATCTACCCGCGGCTACCGAAGGCCGAGCACGTCATCCTCCGGCGGACCGGAGACAACCTCAGCAGCACCTTCGTCAGTGTGCGCGAGCCTTACGGCGAGAAGCCCGTGGACATCGGCGGGCTGAGCGGCTCCGAACTCATGCCCATCGTCCGCTCCGAGGACGGACTCATCAAGTACATCGCCGGGTACGACATCGTGCTCTTCCAGGCCAACGCCTTCGGCGGCGAAGTCCACTTCGACCTGCAGGCGAAGGTCGACGGCGAGCACTACCTGGTCATCGCGCCCTACATGTCGCCCAACTACGGGCAGGCCGACTTCATCTTCGACGGGCAGCCCGTCGGCGAGCGCTTCGTGGCCAACGACCCGAGCGTCCAACCCGGCCCGCTCCAGATCATCGGCCCGATGGACATCAAGGCCGGTGCTCACACGCTGACCATCAAGACCGCCGAGCACCCGGGCGGCTCCCCCTGGATATCGATCAAGCAGATTGCGCTCACGCAGAACGCTCCGCGCACGGAGGGGGGAGACGTCGCTCCCCTGATCAAGTCAGTCGACCGGCAGGCCGTCGGGGCCGGCGCCGCCGCGGTGAGTGTCAGTCATGCGAACGGCCTGGTTGACCGCATCATCTACGCATCTGGTCCGCGACGCGTCACCGCCGGCAGTGTCGAACTCGACGGCTCCTTCGGGTGCATTCGCACCGACGCCGACCAGGTCACAAACGCCTGGCTCATCGGCAGGTCGCTGAAGGGCCCGGGCTTCTCGGTTGAGCTGGGACGGGCGGGCCATCGAGGGCGCGTCGAGCGCGTCGACTACGAGCGCAACCTCGTCTATGTCACGGGCTCGCTGCCCGATGACGGCCGGCTGCGCAACCAGACGATCATTTTCGACAACGACGACTACAGCCGCAACACCGCCTACACGATCTACGATGTGCGCCGCGAGGGCGGGCGCACCGTCATCGACCTGGGCCCGCAGCGGACAACCCTCGGGCAGGGCACCGTCAGCGAAGAGCCACTCGATGATCACACCCTCTACAGCCTCGCGGCGCATGAGTACGGGCGTGCTCTCGGACGGGGCGCGACGCGCTTCTTCGTCGGCAAGGCGCTGGAAAACGCCGACGGCACCGTGCGCACGACCATCCGGGGCACCACCTTCGCCCAGCCCTTCGGCATCGACGTCGAGTCCACAAGGAGTATCGAGGCCGGCATGGACGTCTACTACCGGGACCTCAAGCCCGGTGACGGGTTCGAGATTCGCAACTTCGCGGCCGTGACCATCGACCTGCAGGGCAAGCTGCATGTCATGGCAACCGATGACGTGAAAGTGCAGGTAGGCAACCTCCAGCAGGAGGTCAAGTGGACGGGACAGTGAACGCGTGCGCGCTTCATCGCCCGACCCCATATGCGCTGAGATGCGCTGAGGAGAGTATTGGGGCCTGTTGAGGGAGCAGAGCGCGTCATCCGTACGAGGAGGGTCGGCAGCCGGCAGGCCGTTCGCCGTTCCTCCCCCCTCCT
>DPJP01000355.1 GCA_003542955.1 Armatimonadota bacterium | reverse complement strand
GCGGTGTGGAATTCGATTGCGCGCGAGACGAGCCCATCCAGGTCGGGGATCTCCGGTCCTTCAGGCAGCAGGGCCGAGCGATCCACGGGCGTTGGCGGCATGCCATGGAGTGCCAGGCAGACGTTGTGTGCGCAGAGCGGTGCGACCTCTCTATCGTACCCGCCCTCGAGAACAAGCAACAGCTTCCCCGAGCAGATCGCGCCGGCGACCTCCATAAGGCTGCGCGTCATTGCGTGGTAGCACTGCTCGCTCATCAGCAGGTCTGTCGAGTGGTCACGCGCATGTCCCGCGAAGCCGACTGAGACGATGATGAGTTCCGGCTCATACAGCCGCGCCAGTGTCGGGCAGATGACCTCCTCGAGGCAGCGCAGAGCGTGCTCATCGCGTGCGCCGACCGGGAGTGGCAGGTTGATTGTGTAGCCCTGCCCCTCGCCCGAGCCGACCTCAGCCAGCGCGCCCGTCCCCGGCGCCAGCGGATACTGGTGGAGCGAGCAGTAGAGCACTGCGCGCGTGGTGTAGAAGGCACTCTGGGTGCCGATGCCGTGGCGTGCGTCGAGGTCGACGACGGCCACCCGCCGCAGGTCGAGGTCGCGCAGAGCGAAGGCCGCCGCGATCGCCGCCGTGTTGAAGATGCACCCGCCGCCGGGGCGGTCCACGAGTGCCTGGTGGCCGGGCGGCCGGGTGAGGCAGAAGGCCGCGTCAAGCTCGCCGCGGACTATGCCGGCCGTTGCCGCGACGGCGCCGCCTGCAGCATGGCATGCCGCATCGAACGTCCAGGGGCACACGACCGTCTCGTGGTCGAGCTCCTCGCCCCCAAGCTCCGACAACATGCGGATCTCGTCGACATACGTCGATTCGTGAATCAGCTCGATGAGGGCAGGCGGGGCCGCATGAGTGGGTACGCGCACGAGTCGGTCCCACAGCGACGCACCGGCTGCCTCAGTCGCAAGCAGCCGGTCGCGAGTGAGCAGCAGCCGGCTCGCAGTGTCAAAGTGCCAGGCCGGCCCGCTCCGTGTGAACACCTCATCGTACACCACGCCAACAGCCACGAGTACTCCTCCGCGCGAGCCGCCGTGCGCCTACCCCCGGGCCGTTTCAATGGCGCGCTTGAGCGTCTCGATGCCGGTGCGCGCCTGCTCCACTGCGGGCACGTCCATCTTGAAGACCTCGATCGATGCATAGCGCTGGAAGTCGATGTCCAGAAGCGCCCTCATCACCGGCACGAAGTCGGTGTCGCCGATGCCGGGTGCATAGCCGCTGTCATCGTTGCAGTGGTAGTGGAACAGGTAGTCCTTCGAGTTGCGGATCGAGGTTGGCAGGTCGCGCTCCTCCTTGACCCCGCTGTAGGTATCGAGGATGACCCCGACGTTTGGCATGTCGATCTCGGCGGCCATGCGCACGGCCTCGTGTGCGCGAAGCAGGAAGTTGTTGCCTGTCTCGACTGCAAGCGGCTCGATGCAGACCTTGAAGTCGGCGTCGAGGCCCGCCTCCCCGGCACGAGCCATCGCGTCCTTGAACCATACCCACGCGTCCTCGTAGGCAACCCCGGGCCTGACATCCCTCTGCTTCGGGGAGCCCACGACCATCATCGACCCGCCAATCTCGATGCCGAAGCGCACCAGCGCTTCGAGGTACGCGGCAGTCCGCTCACGCACTTCCGGGTCGGGGTCGGTCGCGTGCATGCCGTCGGGGCCGACGAGCAGCCAGTGTATGCCCGCCACCGCGACCCCGCTCGCGGCCGAAGCCTCGACGATTGTCCGCTTCTGCGCCTCGGTGATCTTGTCGACATGATCCGCCAGCGTGAATGGCGCGATCTCGAGGCCCTCGAAGCCCAACTCGGCGGCCTGGGCGAACTGCCGCTCGATTGTCCACTCGGCGGCGTCCTCGCTGTAGAAGATCTCGTTACAGATTGCCAGCTTCATCTGCGATCACCTGTGAGAGGAGCGCTGAACGAGGCTCCGGAGTCGACGGATGTGGGGGCCATTTCGGCGTCGCCATCGCGAATGCCTTCCCGAGCGCCATGCCGGAATGTCACGATCCGGTGAACGGCGTATCAAAGCCCTCAAGTTCTCGGCACGGTCACCGAGATACCCTATGTGACGCACCGACTCCGCACGCCGTATCGCGCCTCTGCGATTGCGCCGTCCCGGGAGGCGACTGACACCTTGCTCAGCAAACAATCTCGGCCCATCAACCGCTCGGTCTTTTGCCTGGCGCTGCTCTGTGCGTGCGCCGGCGCGGCCTTCTGCGAGATCATCATATCCGCTCCCAGGGAGGGGCGGGTGTTCTACACCGGGGAGTCGGTTCGCCTGATGATCTGGGGTGACGGCGCCACGCGGACGGCATCCTTTGATGTCCGCGACTACTGGGGCAGGCACCTGCACAACGGCAGCACCGTAGTCGGGGGCAGCAAGAGCACCCAGGTTCAGGTTCCGGGGGTCTTCGACCACGGCTGGTACAGCTTCACGCTCAATGTGGACGGCGGCAGCGTCAGCGACGCCTTCTGCGTAATCCCGCGACCGTGGGTGAACACCCGCGGCGATGACGGGTTGTTCAACCTGCAACTGACGTCCAATGAGGAGCGCCAGTATGCCGCGGCCGCGCAGCTGGGCATCCGCTGCTTCCGCACCGATGTCCCCTGGCCGAGCATTGAGCCGACTGAGGGCGCCTACAACTTCACCTACCTTCAGCAACAGATACAGCTTTGCCAGAAGTACGGGATACGCCTGATGGGGCTTCTGGACTACACACCGTCCTGGAATGCCGAACCACCCGTGAACGGACCGAATGACTTTGTGATGGGCGCGGCATTCACCTGGCATCCGCGCAATGTGAACAAGTGGCGCGACTACGTCGAGGCCTCGATCAACCTCACCGCCGGAAAGAGTGTCACCTGGCCGTCGCCGAACATCATCGCGGCCGGCGCCTCCTACACCGAGCAGACGCTGCCGCTGATGCAGAGCTGGGAGCTGTGGAACGAGGCCGACCACTGCTTCTACATGGGCAGTTGGGGCCGATTCATGGATATGGCCCGCATTCTCTATGGTGAAGTGAAGCCCGCCTCGGAGGCCACCGAGGTCATCTTCGGCGCCTCTACGGGCAACTGGCTCTGCATGTGCTACACATGCATGAATCGCATCCCGGCGTACTTCGATCGCCTGGCCTTCCATCCCGACGGTACCGTTGCGGCCGCGCTGACCCGCTGGTACCAGGGCGCTTTCCAGCTCACCTGGATTGACGGCTATCCGCGCGAGAACACGCTCAACGAGTCCTACATCCAGTATGCCGACACTGGTATGGGGTACGGCGACCATCAGCAGCAGCCCGGTGACCTGTTCAGGATCACCACACAGTTGCGCTACTGGGGCCAGGACAGCCACTACCGCTCCAGTTGCCTGCATCAGTGGGTGGCAAAGGAGGGCGACCTCTACGCCCGCAACGCGATGCTGCTGAACAAGAACGGCGGCCTGGTGCCGACGCCGCTCTACGTCGCCTTCGCCGCCGCGCGCGACCTGCTCACCGATGCCACCTACGTCGGTCCCGTCGACCTGGGGGCCAAGCGTGAGGCCCACATATTCCTCAAGCACGGCCGCCCGCTCATGGTTGCCTGGAGCGATAGCGGGCTCNNCGGCCAGGCCCTACAGGGTCACCGTGATGGGAACCATGCAGCGGCTCTCGCAGTCCGGCTCGACTGCCTTCACTCTGGGCAGGGAGCCCCTGATGCTGTGGGGTGTTGACAACTCCTACGTCGCCGAGGCCCTGGCGAGCCGCTACGCGACGTACTGCCGTACCGAACTCGGCAATGATGCTGGCAGCACCTGCTGGTACGGGGTTGACAAACTCATGGACGATGTCGCGGCCTTCACCGGCAGCGACTACGGTACCAGGCTTGACCGTGCCATGGTCGCGGCTGGCATCGCCCTGCGCGCCGGCGGCCCTGAGGCCCCCAGCGAGCTTCACGGCGCAATGGCCGTCTGCAAGGACGGTATGATGCAGATCGCCGCACGGGCGAGGGCCCAGGGCGAGTTGACACCGAGGGCCATCGCCACGACCTACCGCCTGGCGCGCATCCTCGAGTGGCTGGGCAGCGTTGCCGACGATCGCTCGCTGCTGTGGCCGGCTCGGAAGGTCCAGGCATCGGAGATCACCGCAGCCGCCCAGAGGCGCACCAGCCTGAAGGGCACACTCGCCTCCGGCGTCGGAGATGCCGAACCCGCTTTCACCGGTCAGCTCCTGGACCGCGCCCGCCGACAACTGCTGGTTGCCCAGCAGGTTGGGCACAAGGGGGCGCTCTATGCTGCCACGATAGAGATGGACGTCGCCGACGCCCTGCGCCCGCTCGAGGCGCCGATCGTCCGCAAGGTTTTCTGCGTCGCCGACTTTCCGACCGCCGTGCAGCTACGGAAGGCCCATCTGCTCGAGGCCAACAGGGTGCACACCGTCGACTTGACCGTCCACAACTACACAACGCGACGCGTGAGTGGCACCGTTCGGCTGTCAATACCGACCACCTGGCAGACGGATGGCTCCTTGACTGTGCCGTTCACCGCCCCTGCGAAGGGGATCAGCGCACCGACGACTCTACGATTCACCATCCCTGGCGGCGCCGAGCCCTGGCAGCGACACACACCGGAAGCGCCTGATGTCGCGGTCGTTGTCGACGTGCCAACCGGGCTTCAGCCAACCGCTCATATCACCCTCGATGGTGAGTTGAGCGATGGGACGGCCCTGATGACCATGTCATACCCGGTGTACGTCGGGCGATTGGTCCAATAGGGCGCGCGCCACGTCGGCCGTGGGAGGAGACGCGTGGCCGGGGGCGAACACTCGGGGATATCTCCGCCCATGCGCGGATGCGTGGCGCCACTCCGGCGCACACGCAACTCCACCACCCGGACGACCCGACCATGACGATCACATCCGACTGGCACATCCACTCGCTTAACTCCTGCGACTCGGCATCGCTGCCTGTTGCCGATCTGCCCCCGGCGGCGGCTCGATCAGGCATCCTCGACTACGGCCTGACCGATCACATTCACACACCGGTCAACTTGCCGGATCTCGTCGCATCGCGCGCTGACTACCTCGCGGCGGACCCCTCAGCACACTTCCACTTCGGAGTCGAGGTCAGCTGCGTGTCGCAGTGGGAGCTTGATGAGTTGGCGACGGGCAGCCATGGCGAGCCCGTCTACGGCCTGCGCCAGGGCGGTCCTGTGGGCGCGACACCCGCCATCGGCATCGGCCCGGAGGACATCGAGAGGCTCGGCATCGAGTTCGTAGTCGGTGGCGTTCATTGGCCCCTCTACATCGAGATCGAGCGCGATGCCGTGATCCGCGACTACCACCGCCAGTACATGTACCTGGCGACACACCCGCTGGTCGATGTCATCGCCCACCCCTGGTGGTGGATGGGACACTGGAAGGATGAGAACGACCGCTACCTGGCTGACCCGTGGTTTGACGACTTCGGCAGGATACCGCTCTCCATGCACGACGAGCTTGCCGCCGCCGCCATCGAGCACGGCAAGGCCATCGAGATCAATATCTCGGCCTGCCTGCTCAACGCGGCTTATCCTGATGACTTCGGCAGGCGCTATGTGGAGGAGTATCTGGGCTACATGAGCCGGCGTGGGGTGACATTCAGCATTGGCTCTGACTGCCACTCGAGGGAATACGCTGTCGATTTCCCCGGCGTCGGAAGCATGCTGGACAGCATCGGCCTGCGCGACGAGCAGATGTGGCGGCTGGCGCCGGCACAGCAAGCCCACAGATGAAAGGGACCACCCCAACCGGGATGGCCCCTGAGTCGTCTTGGTAGCGCGGGCAGGATTCGAACCTGCGATCCCGCGGGCGCGGGATTATGAGCATTGCGCTTGCCTGCATGGAGCATCAACACGCCTCCCGGCCATGAGAAACAGAAATGGGGTTACCCCTCACGGGCAACCCCATCGTTGTTTTGGTAGCGCGGGCAGGATTCG
>DPJP01000354.1:15919-16711 GCA_003542955.1 Armatimonadota bacterium | reverse complement strand
GGCGCGAAGCCTACCCGGGCGACATCTTCAACCTCCACTCACGGTTGCTCGAGCGTGCGGCGAAGCTGAGTGACGAGCTGGGCGGCGGCTCGCTCACGGCGCTGCCTGTCATCCAGACAGACGAGGGCGACTTCTCCGCGTACATCCCGACGAACCTGATCTCGATTACCGATGGGCAGATATACCTCGAACCCGAGCTGTTCTATGCCGGGAACCGGCCCGCGATCAGCGTGGGCTTGAGCGTCTCCCGCGTTGGCGGCGCGGCCCAGACGAAGATGATGCGCAAGGTTGCCGGCCGGCTGAAGCTCGATTTGGCGTCGTATCGCGAGTACCGCGCATTCTCCCAGTTCGCATCTGACCTTGACGAGGCAACCAAGCGGATTCTCAACCGCGGTGACCGGATGACCGAAGTGCTCAAGCAGGACCAGTATGTGCCGATGACGGCCGCCCGACAGGTCATCGCCATCTTTGCGGGCACCCAGGGCCACTACGATGATGTTCACGTGCACTCGATCACGCAGTTGGAGGCGGACTTGCTCGTGTTCGTCGAGGAGCGCTTCCCGCACATACTCGAGCAGCTCGACCGGACGGGTGAGCTTTCCGACGAACTGGCGGAGCAACTCGGAGCCGCGATAGGTGAGTTCAAGACAGCCTGCGACGAGCAGCACTTGATCCGTGAGGACGAATCCGCCGCCGCCGGCGAAGTCTGCGAGATCTGAACCCGATGCCCAAGAACCTGCGCCTGCTGAGGCGGAAAATCAGGACAACCGAGAACATCTGGCAGATCACGCG
>DPJP01000354.1:0-15886 GCA_003542955.1 Armatimonadota bacterium | reverse complement strand
GAGCATGGTGTCGGCCGTGCAGTTGCGGCGCGTGCAGCAGAGCGTCGAGTTGCGCAACGAGTACTTCCGCAGACTCGCGGCGATGCTTGAGAGAGTCAGCGCGTCGAGCACGCCGGTCACTCACCCGTATCTCACGCAACCGGCCGAGCAGAGGCGCATCGCGCTGGTCATGGCCGCGGGCGACAGGGGCCTCTGTGGCTCGTACAACACCAACATTCTGCGGGCGGCCGACGACTTCATCCGCCGGGCCGGCTGCCGGGTGGACGTCATCCCCGTCGGCGCCAAGGCCCTCCTGCACGCGCGGCGGCGCGCCTACCCGCTGCTCGAGGCTTACGGCTCGCTGCGGGACTGCGGTGACCCGACCCAGGCGGCGCAGATATCACGCCAGATCCGTCGACTCTTCGACGATGGCGGTATCGATGCCATGTACGTAGCCTACACTCGGTTTGCCAGCGCTGCACGCCACATACCCACGGTAACTCAGCTGCTGCCCGTGCTGCCGGAGCATAGCGACGAGACTGCCGCGGTCGAGTACATTCTCGAGCCGGATCCGCAACAACTGATCGACAGCCTGCTGCCGATGGCGGTCGAGGCGGAACTCGGCTACTACCTGCTGCAGTCGCTGGCCTCCGAGCACGCGGCTCGCATGATTGCGATGACGGCGTCATCCGACAACGCCGATGAGATGAAGAACAGGCTGGTGAAACAGCTCAACCAGGCCCGTCAACAGAAGATCACCAACGAAGTGCTCGAGGTCATCAACGGTTCGGATGCACTCAGCAGCGGATAGCGCGAGCCGCACAGCCCGGGCTCGGCCCGCTTGCAGGAAGGCGCAGTGGTATGGCCATAGGCAAAGTGACACAGATACGTGGTCCGGTCGTCGACATCCGCTTCCCGACGGATGGGCTGCCGGAACTGCTCAACGCAATCGCCATTCACGACCAGACGCGCGACGGCGCGCTGATCGCGGAGGTTGCCCAGCATCTGGGCGATGACACAGTCCGTTGCATCGCCATGGACAACACCGACGGGCTGGTCCGGGGGACTGACGCAGAGGACACCGGGGCGCCCATCAGCGTGCCGGTAGGCCCCAATACACTCGGCAGGATGTTCGATGTCCTGGGCAAGCCAATCGATGGCCAGCCGGAGCCGCAGAGCGACCAGCGATGGCCGATCCATCGCGAGGCGCCGCCGTTCGAGGAGCAGAGCGTCGCCGAGGAGCAGTTCGAGACGGGCATCAAGGTCATTGACCTGCTGTGCCCGTTCCCGCGGGGCGGCAAGATCGGTCTGTTCGGTGGGGCAGGCGTCGGCAAGACAGTCCTGATCATGGAGTTGATCCGCAACGTCGGCAAGATGCATGAGGGCGTATCGGTATTCGGCGGCGTTGGTGAGCGCACTCGAGAGGGCAATGACCTCTACCTTGACATGGCCGAGTCCGGCGTTCTGTCGCAGACCTGCCTGGTATTCGGCCAGATGAACGAACCGCCCGGCGCGCGCCTGCGCGTGGGCTTGAGCGCGCTGACGATGGCCGAGTACTTCCGCGATGCGGCCGGGCAGGACGTGCTGCTGTTCATCGACAATATCTTCCGCTTCACGCAGGCGGGCTCGGAGGTCTCGGCCCTGCTCGGGCGTATGCCCTCAGCGGTCGGCTACCAGCCGACGCTGGACACGGAGATGGGCGAACTGCAGGAGCGGATCACCTCGACGTTGAAGGGCTCGATCACCTCCGTGCAGGCTGTGTACGTACCCGCGGACGACTACACCGATCCGGCCCCGGTGGCGACCTTCGCCCACCTCGACGCCTCGATCCACCTGTCCCGCGAGTTGTTCGAGTCGGCGATCTATCCCGCCGCCGACCCGCTGGCTTCGACCTCGCGCCTGCTCGACCCGCGCGTGGTCGGGGAGCAGCACTACTCCGTGGCACGCGGTGTGCAGGAAATCCTGCAGCGCTACAAGGACCTTCGCGACATCATCGCCATCCTCGGCATCGATGAGTTGTCCGACGAGGACAAGCGGATCGTTGCCCGAGCCCGGCGCATCCAGCAGTTCCTGACGCAGCCGATGTTCGTCGCGGAGCGCTTCACATCGATCCCCGGGGTCTATGTGCCCGTCGGGGAGGCGGTGCGTGGCTTCGCCGCGATCCTGAGTGGTGAGTACGACCACCTGCCTGAGCAGGCCTTCCGCATGGCTGCCACCATCGACGACGTGGAGAAGCAGGCCAATGGAGCAGAGTAGCACGTCACAGCCGGGTGCCGGTTGTGAATTGACAGTTGAGATAGTCACCCGTTCTGGTGTAGAATACCAGGGACGGGTGGCAGGAGTTGTCTTCCCCGGCGCGGACGGCTACATGGGCGTCCACCAGGGGCATGCCTCCCTGTTGACCAGTATGGGCATCGGGATCGCGACGCTCGCGGCCCCCGCTCAGACGGTCTACGTGGCCATCTCCGGAGGCGTCGCCGAAGTCCATGACAACACGGTGACGTTGCTCGCGGAAGTGGCCGAGTTGGCGACCGAGATCGACACCAGTCGTGCTCAGCGGGCCGCGGAAAGGGCGCGCAAGCGCCTCGAAGCAGCCTACTGCGGGCCCGGTGGCGAGGTCATCGTGGACGTGGAACGGGCCAGAACGGCCCTCGCCCGCGCCATCAATCGCCTCCACACAGCCGAGAAGGCCGGCATGCTGGGCTAGACTCAACGCAGACAGGGACGCAGCACGGATGTGGCGGCTGTGCCGCAGGGCGCACGCGGCAGCGCTGACACGCGTCGGAGGGAGACATCTTGGCCACGATACGTATCCACGGCGGCAAACCTCTACAAGGCGACATACCCATCAGTGGCTCCAAGAACGCCTCCTTGCCGCTGCTGGCCGCTGCACTCATGGTCCCCGGTACCAGCATCATCGAAAACGTCCCCCGGATCGATGACATCCACGCGATGATCGAGATGCTGCGCGCCCTCGGCGTGCGGTGCGAGTTCATCGAGCCCTCGACGCTCTCGATCAACGCCGAGCACATCACCTCCCACAGCGCCCCATACGATCTCGTGCGCAAGATGCGCGGCTCGTTCTACGTCGCCGGTGCGCTGCTCGGGCGTTTTGGCGAGGCGGAGGTGCCCCTGCCGGGCGGGTGCGTGATTGGCTCGAGGCCCGTGGATTTCCACATCGATGGTTTCAAGCGGCTTGGCGCGCTTGTGCAGGAGCGCCACGGCATCATGCGGGCGACCGCGCAGAAGCTCACTGGCAGCCATATCATCATGGACAGCCGCTACCGCAGCGTCGGCGCGACGGTCAATATCATGCTCGCCTCGGCCCTCGCAGAGGGCGTGACCATCATCGAGAACGCCTCCCGAGAGCCGGAAGTCGTCTGCTGTCAGCGCTTCCTCGAGGCCGCCGGCGCCGACATCCGGGGTATCGGCACGGACATCGTGGTCATCACCGGCGTGCGGGAGCTTCACGACGTGCAGTTCCGCTCGATTCCGGATCGGATGGAGGCCGGCACATACCTGATCGCGTGTAGCGCCGCGCGGGGGGATATCACGCTCCACGACGCCGAACCCAGGCACATGTCTCTGGTGCTGGACAAGCTCAGGGGGGTCGGTGTCCGTGTTGAGACCGGCCACGACTGGGTGCGTGTGCGGACAGACCGCCGCCCGTTGGCCTTCGAGGTCACCACGGCTCCATATCCGGGCTTTCCGACCGATCTGCAACCCAACGCCGCGGTCCTCGGCGCCCTCGCGGTAGGGACGAGTGTGGTCGAGGAGACCATCTTCGACGCGCGCTTCAACTACGCGGACGAACTCAACCGGATGGGCGCGGACATCACGCTCCGAGACAGCGTCGCCATCATCAGGGGTGTCCCACGGCTGTACGGGGCGCCGGTGGTGGCCACGGACATCCGCGCCGGATCCGCGCTTGTCGTTGCTGGGCTGTGCGCCGACGGTTACACCGAGATCAGCGGCGTCGAGTTCCTCTATCGCGGGTATGAGAACCTCGAAGAGAAGCTGCTGGGCGTCGGCGCCGCCATCCACCGTGCCGATGACGAGCCACACGATGGGGCGCACGATGCTCAATCTCGGTGAACGCATCGGCATCGACCTCGGTACTGCAAGCATCATCGTGTTCGCCCGCGGACGCGGCATTGTGGTGCGCGAGCCTTCAGTGGTCGCCATCCAGCAGCACACCAAGAAAGTGCTTGCCGTCGGTCACGAGGCGCGCGAGATGCTGGGCCGGACGCCAGGCAGCATCGTGGCCATTCGGCCCCTGCGCGACGGCGTCATCGCCGACTACACCATCACGCGTGAGATGCTCCGGTACCTGATCCGCAAAGCCTGCGGGCCCCGCGCGCGCTTCTTCAAGCCCCTCGTCGTGATCTGCATCCCATCCGGCGCCACCGCCGTCGAGGAGCGTGCTGCGCTGGAGGCCGCCCGCTCCGCGGGCGCACGGCGTGCCGTGCCGATCGAGGAGCCGATGGCGGCCGCCATCGGTGTCGGCCTCCCGATTGCCAGCCCCGGCGGGAACATGGTTGTCGACATCGGCGGCGGCACNNGCGGCACCACCGACATCGCCGTCATCTCACTCGGCGGCATCGTTGTCAGCGATTCCCTGCGGGTGGGCGGGGTGGTGCTCGACGAGGCGATCACCCGGCACATCAGGCACGTGTATAACCTCGACATCGGGGAGCGCACGGCGGAGGCGATCAAGCACGAGATCGGGTCGGCATTCGATGTTCAGGACCTAAACGACATGGATGTCCGCGGGCTCGACATCATCTCAGGACTGCCCAAGACCATCGAGGTGAGCCCGCATGAGGTGCGCGAGGCGATGGCGGAGAACGTCGGCCAGATTGTCGAGGCCGTCAAGAGCCTGCTCGAGCGTACCCCGCCGGAGTTGGCCGCCGATATCATCGAGCGCGGCATCACGCTCACGGGTGGTGTGGCGCTGCTGCGCGGGCTGGACCGGCTGATCTACCTGGAAACCGGCATCCCCNNCCCCGAAGACCCGATCTCCTCAGTAGCCATGGGGACGGGCAAGGTGCTTGACCAGCTCGATATCATGGACAGGCACGTGGATGACTGGCATGCGCGGCGCCGCGGTTGGCGGTAAGCTCGAGATCGTTCAGTCCCCGTTGCGCCCCAGGGGTNNTACGGCGCAGACGGTCTCGGGGATTGTGCTTCTCACGCATCGCATGCGGCCCCTCCGACGGCTTCAGGACTGCTTGCGGAGGCGTTGTGCCCCAGGTGGTTGATGGCGCGTGGGCCGGATGCGATGCGGCGCAGACGGTGTGGGGCGATGATGCTTCTCGCGTATCGCATGCGGCCCCTCCAGGCCACCCGAACGGCCGGCCTGGATCACCCTCTAGTCGCCCGACTTCGCTTCATCCTGCAACTGCTTGAGCCGCATGAGTGCCTCGAGTGGGCTGAGCGTGTCAAGCTCCATCGACTTGAGCTTCTCCACGACGGGGTCCCGCACGCCCTCGAACAGCTTGAGTTGGATTGTCGGCGCTACCTTCGACGCCGCGGCCCGCGTGGGCGTCGCCACGATGTCCTCGCTCTCGAGTGTGCGGAGCACCTCTCGTGCCCTCTCTATGACCTCCACCGGCAGGCCCGCCAGTCGCGCGACCTGGATGCCGTACGATCTGTCCGTGCCCCCCTCGACGATCTTGCGGAGGAAGATGATGTCATCGCCCTGCTCCTTGACGGTTACGCGCAGGTTGCGGACGCCACCGAGCAGCCGCTCAAGCTCGTTGAGGTGATGGTAGTGCGTGGCGAAGAGCGTCTTGGCCCCGATCTGCTCGACGATGTACTCGGCCACCGCCCAGGCGATTGACATCCCATCCCAGGTCGATGTGCCGCGCCCGATCTCGTCGAGAATGATCAGGCTGCGGTCGGTCGCGTTGCTGAGGATGTTCGCGGTCTCGGTCATCTCGACCATAAACGTCGATTGCCCCGTGGCGAGGTCGTCGCTGGCCCCGACGCGCGTGAAGATGCGGTCGATGATGCCCGCACTATAGGAGCGCGCCGGAACCCACGAGCCCATCTGCGCGAGCAGCGCAAGCAGCGCCACCTGGCGCAGGTAGGTCGATTTGCCCGCCATGTTGGGGCCGGTGACGATCTGCAACTGGCTGTCGCGGCAGTCGAGATCGGTATCGTTGGGGACGAACAGCTCGTCGGTCAGCGCCTGCTCGACAACCGGGTGGCGCCCGTCGCGGATGACCAGCCGGTCCGAGGTATCAAGCTCGGGGCGTGTGTAGCCGTACTCGACCGCCGTCGCCGCAAGCGACACGAGCATGTCCAACTCGGCGACGGCCCGGGCAGTTGACATCAGCCTCTCCGCCTCCGCCGCAACCGCGTCGCGCAACTCTACGAACAGGTCGTGTTCGAGCTGCTGGCTACGCTCGTCGGCGCCGAGAACCAGTGCCTCCTTCTCCTTGAGTTCCGGCGTGATGAAGCGCTCCCCGTTGACAAGCGTCTGCTTGCGCTCGTAGTAGTCGGGCACAAGGTCGATGTTTGCCTTGCTCACCTCGATGTAGTAGCCGAATACCTTGTTGTAGCCGACCTTGAGCGACCTGATGCCTGTGCGACCCCGCTCGACGTCCTGGAAGCTCGCGATCCACTCGCGGCCGCCGGCGGCGCCGTGGCGGATACCATCGAGTTCGTCGCTGTAGCCCTCGCGGATGATCCCGCCCTCGGTGATTAGCACCGGCGGGCTGTCGACGATGGCGCAATCGAGCCTTTCCGCCAGCGCCGCGAGCGGGTCGATCCTCTCCCTGACACTTCTGAGCAGTCCGGCATCGCAGTTCTGCATCTCCGCCAGGATGGCGGGGAGCTGTTGGAGAGAGACGCACAGGGCGCGGAGGTCCTTGGCATTTGCCCTTCCAGCCGTCGCACGCGCGCAGAGGCGCTCTATGTCGTAGATGTCATGCAGGCGCTCGGCGAGTTGTTCGGCCACCACTCGGTCGGCGACCAGCTCGCCGACGGCATCGAGGCGCGCAGTGATGCCGTCTATATCAAGCAGCGGCTGCAGAAGCGCCTGACGGAGGGCACGGGCCCCCATAGGCGTGCGCGTGCGGTCCAGGAGCCCGAGCAGTGTCCCCTGCTTGCCGCCGTCGCGCAGCGACGCGACGAGTTCGAGGTTGCGCCGCGTCGAGCCGTCGATGACCATGAAGTCGGATGTGGAGTAGGTGGTAATCGAGCTCAGCCGCGGCATCGCCTCGAGTTGGGTGTTGCGCAGGTAGCGCAGTGCCTGGGCGGCGGCGGCCGTCGCCGCGGGCTTGTCCTCGCAGCCGAAGCCGGCGAGACTCGCGACCCCGAACTGCTCGCATACCTGGTCACGGTTGCTCGCGAACGCCGGGGCGTCGGCGGCAACGGTGACGGTCGCGCGGGTGGCCTGCTCGAGCGTTGAGCGGAGGGTGTCGTCCGAGGCCAGTTCGGAACTGATGAGCACCTCGGCGGCACCCAGGCGCACGATTTCGTCGACGGTCGCGGCGACTGCAGCGTCGCGGTGTCGGCCCGCCATCTCAGGGAGTGGAGGGGCTTCCGGGCCGGGGGCCGTGCGGGGGGCCTCGATTTGCGTGACCATGAAGTCGCCGGTTGATATGTCGACCGCCGCGATACCGAAGGCTTCACGCTCCCGCGCAACCGAGACGAGGAAGTTGTGCCCGCTGCCATCGAGTATTTCGTCCTCGAGCAGCGTTCCGGGTGTAACCACGCGCGTGACGGCGCGTCGCACGAGGCCTTTGGCCTGCTTTGCGTCCTCAACCTGCTCACAGATGGCTGCGCGGAAGCCCTTCTCCACGAGCGTCCGCAGGTACTTGTCAATGGCGTGATACGGTACACCGCACATGGGGAGCTTGATGTCGCCGACGCGGCGGGCGGTCAGCGTCAGCTCGAGTGCGCGCGCTCCTGTCTGGGCGTCCTCGCCGAACATCTCGTAGAAGTCGCCCATGCGGAACAAAAGCAGGACATCGGGGTAGTCGCGCTTCGCCTGCGCCCACTGGCGATACATTGGTGTGAGTTGTGAGTCACTGAGCATCGGGTGATGTCCCTGACGGTGGATGCGGCCGACAGACGAAGTGGTCAGTCGGCGCGGGCCACGGGTGTGAGCGTGGGTCTGCCGGCGGCCGTTGTACTGATGCGCACCTCGACGAGCTGCAGTGAGCCGTCGGCGATACGGACGGTTCTCCGGTCGATTTCCGTGCGCGCGGCCGGGTTCCCTGCCCCGGCGGCCAGGGCCCGTTGCGTCGCGAGCCGCTCCGCCATCGCGCGCCCCGCTGAGATGGCCTCCTCGAGTTCGGGGTACTCCGTCCGCCCCCCGCGGCCGTGCACGATGAAGTTGCCGATCTCGCCCGGACGTACCACGACAGCCTCATTCACGATGACCTCAGACGCGATGGCGCCGATAGCGTTAGCGACCTCCGCATGCTCCGGGATCGTCAACTTGCCCCGCAGCCGCCGCGCGACCTCGGGGAAGAAGGCTCCCACCGGCGCGCCGATGGCGACGATGTCCCTGAGATACCGCAGATCGACCTCGACGGCATGCCCGTTACCTTCGGACAACCCGCTATCCACGAGAATGCGGCACAGCGCGCAGTCGCATTCGAACGGGTCATGGGGGGGGAGCTTGTAGGCGCTGATGAGTACCTGCAGGCACAGCCGACGGACAACCTGGTCGACAATCGCCGCGGCCATGTCATCGGGCGAAGCGCCGTAGAGGTCGGCAAAGACCTGGAGCGCGTGCCGCGCCGCGGTTGTGTCCCAGGCCTGGAACTGCCCCCTGACGTGGAGCACATCCGTCGGCGTGAGCCCTCCGCGGATGACATGCCCGGCCGCCTCGAGCGCGTCGGCACGCACGAGTGTCGGGGAGGCCAAGCCCAGGCGCATGGCCAGTGCGGCGCGTGAGAGTGGCCCTTCGTCGAGCGCATCTATTACGCGTCGATCACGGTCCGGCAGTCGCGACTGGTCGGCGGGGCGGCTGAGAAGCATGAAGAAGTCCAGGCCCGCACCACTGCTACGGTCGATGATGGCGTCTGCATGCAGGGCCATCAACTGGCTCGCGGCGCGTTCGCTGTGGGCTGCGATGTAGCACAGCGGCACCGCGCGCCTGGGGCCGACGGTGAGCCGGCGCTCGCTGTTGAAGCTCTCGTAGCTGTCGCCGCCCAGACCGACCGTCACGATGTCGGCGGCCTCGACGCAGGTTCGCCAACCGCCCACCGTCGCGCCGCGCGGATGAACCTGTGGCAGTCCGCCGATGATCTCCGCCGCATCCGTCGTCGTGCCACCCATGTCGAGCACCAGGCCGTCAGTCAGCCGTGTCAGGAAGCGTGCGCCGACCACGCTTGCGGCAGGCCCGGAGAGCACCGTCTCGACCGGCCGCTGCCTGGCCACGGACTCATTGATGAGCGAGCCGTCACCCTTCACGATCATCAGTGGCGCGTTGATACCGCGCTTGGCCAGGGCGGCCCTGACGGCACTGAGTAGCTGCTCGATCACACTCAGAAGCCGGCCGTTGAGGATGGCGGTGTTTGCGCGTGTGACGTAGTCAAGCTGCGTGGAGAGGTGATGCCCGCAGATGACCGGCAGGCTGCTGTGGCGCTCGATGACCGCGCGGACGGCGTTCTCGTGCGCGGGGTTGCGGACCGCTCCGTAGCCGCTGACGACAAAGGCGTCGACGCCCTCGGCAAGCAGTTCTCTGACAACTGCCTCGACCTGCTGCAGGTCGAGGGGCATGGTCTCCTCGCCGCTGATTGACATCGCGCCCGTGACCCTGCGCACCAGCGGCCAGCGGATCGCTCCCGGCTCCGGATCGAAGGGCGCCATGAGGATCACGCCCGGGCGCCCCCCGCGGTCCTCGACCACCGAGTTCGTGGCGAGCGTGGTCGAGAGGGCAACCATGCCGATCCGCTCCGTGGAAAGCTCAGGCAGCGCGTCAAGGGCCGCCTCGATGCCAATCATGAGGTCGTGCCGGGTGGTGAGCGCCTTCGCCTTGGCCAGGAGGCGCTTCTGTGCGAAATCGTACACTACGCAGTCCGTGTAGGTGCCGCCGGCGTCGATGCCGATCGCGGTGATCTCATCAGGCTCGACTACAAGCGATGTGAGGCCGTCATCCTCGGGCGGGTGATCGGCGAGCTTCGTGGACGCGTCGACCGCCACCAGCAGCCGCCCGTCGGTGCTGACAGCCGAGCGCTGCGTGGGTTGGAGGACAAGCATGTCCTCGGAATCCCACTCACCATCCAGCGCGCGGCGCAGAATCGATGTGTCACCCTCCAGGCGTTCGTATTCCCAACCGAAAGCCTCGGCCATGTCACGGGCATAGCGTTCGTAGTCATCGGACGTACCGGCGACCGTGTCGACGTAGGCGGCACGCGTGTAGTTGCGCTTCCAGCTATCGTAGAAGCTCAGCAGGTAGTGTGCGCCGTCATCACCGAACTGGCGGGCCCAGTGGAGGAACCTGGGGTCGGCGGAGGCCTCGGCTGCGTCGAGTCGTCGCGGACGGCTGCCGGGGCTTGCGATCTTCTTCTCGTACCAGCCGGGGGTGATGTAGAAAGTGCCGGGGTGTCGTCGGAACTGCTGCATGTACGCCTCGCGCGAGCCCAGGAAGAGTGTCACGCAGTCATGTACTCTCAGCAGCACAACCGGCAGGCGGCGGGCCACGATGCCGCCTGTGCCCCGGCCACATAGTCCGTACCCGGCGACGACGGCGTCATAGCCCTTGTCGTCGGCCTCGTCGATGGCCTCCTGCAGGCGGGTGCGCAGTTCGTCGGGGTTCTCGTGCAGCCCTGCATCGAGCAGGTGTACGTCTACATCGTTGACCGATTCGGCCGCCAGTCGGCGGAGTTCTGGCTCAAAGACGCCACAGGCAACAACCTTCAGGCGCATACGTGTACTCTCCAGGCATGCTCATACAAGACTGCGCGCACGCTGAGTGGCACGTGCGCTGCGGTGGATCGCTCCATTATAGCCGATATCGCGTCTGCGTGTCGCGCGCCGTCACGGTGTCCGCCGGTTGATGCGTCGGACTACATTCCACGGCTCGCGTGGTAAACGGCAAGCGCTCGCCAGGTTGCGTCCAGAGCCTCGACATACTCGCCCATGCCGGCGGGGGCAAGGGAGCAGGCGCCCGGCCGGGGCTCAACATGATGGCGAATCCCGATGAGTTCGCCGCCTGCATGCACGTCCGCCAGCGCGCCGGCGCCGATCGCCGCGAGCATTGCCGCGCCCAACGCCGCAGCCTCCGTCACTGCGGGCACGCTCACGGGGTGCCCGGAAGCATCGGCCACAAGCTGTGCCCAGTAGGCACTGCGGGCGCCGCCCCCGATCATCCTCAGCGCCTCAACCTCGTATCCCGCTTGCGTCATCGTCTCCAGCGCCGCCGCCGTCTGCGCGGCAACACCGCGGAGCAGGCTCAGGATGATGTCTCCGCGACTGTGCTGCAGCCGTAGTCCGGCGAGCGCGCCGAAGGCATGCCGTCGCCCCCAGGGAGGCCCTGAGCCGTAGAAATGGGGGAGAAGCACCAGTTCACCCCGCCCGTCACTCTCCGCTGCCATGGCCTCTTGCGTGAGCCGATCATAGTCAGGGAGGCCGCCGCCGGGCTCGCGGCACCAGGTCTCACGGGCCCAGCGGAGGATGGCGCCGCCCGCGAAGGCGGCAAGCACCGCCACCTTCCCGGGCATCGCATGGCAGTAGGTCTGCAGTGGCCCGCCCACGTGCGGCGTCGCGGCCGCTCCGAGTAGCACCCAGGCCGTTCCGGTTGCCAGCATGACGGTTCCGGGGGCCACTGCGCCGCAGCCGACGCCTCCCGCGGTCTGGTCGTGAGCCCCGACGACCACGAGCGTCTCAGGCGGCAGGTGCAGCAGTTCGGCGATCTCCGGGCGCAATGTGCCCGCAGGTACGCCCGACTCCGCGACAGCGGCCAGCCGGTCGCGACCGACGCCCACCGCGGCGAGCAGTTCGTCGGACCAGTCGCGCGAGTGCAGGTCAAAGAGCAGGCTCCTGGACGCATTGGGGGCATCGATGACGTAGGAGCCGCAGAGCCGCCCGACCAGGTAATCCTCGACCATGCAGAAGCGGTGCGCGGATGCGAAGATGTCGGGCATTTCGTCCGCCCACCAGGCCAACGTCACGGCCCCGGCATATTCGGCAAGCGCCGACCCGGTGATGTTCGTCCACCGATCCGGGCAGATGCGCTCGTGCAGACGTGCCACCTGCTGCGCGCCGCGCCTGTCCATCCACACGCGCGCAGGGGCAATCGGCGCCCCGTCCGCGTCGACGGGCACCATGGTGTCGCCCTGCGTGGAGAGTGAGAGCGCACGGGGCGGGGCGGCCAGGCCGTCAGTGGCGCGGAGTATGACATCAACCAGGCAGTCCCACCAGTCGGCGGCATTCTGCTCGACCCAACCGGGGCGCGGCTGTGAGTAAGCATACTCGACAGACGCCTCCGCATGCACATTGCCCTGCAAGTCGACTACAAGCGCCTTGACGGCGGTGGTGCCCACATCCACACCGAGGAAGCAGTCCATGGAGGTCAACTCCGGCCGACCGCGGCCGCCGTCTGCGCGTACAGATCGGCGAAGCGAGTCGCCACCCGGCTCATGCTGTAACGGTCGATGACGCGCTGAACGGCCTTCTGCTCCTGTGACATCTCCGCGCTCGAGACGGCATCGAGCCCGAGGGTGTCCAGGTCAACGGCAGTCTCTGGAATCAGCAACTCCCGGTAGCTGAAGCCCAGTTCCGAATCAAAGAGGTCTTCCTCGGGGCGCCTGGGGACGATGTCTATGAAAGCGGAGAGCGCGTCGTGGAGCGCGGCGACGTCCCCGGCGGGCACCACTCGCTTCTGGCGCACGCCGCGGACCAGGTCGGGCAGGTCGGCCGAGTCGCTGACGACGACCGGCAGGCCGGCGGTCAGTGCGTGCACGACCGCGCTCGTCACCCCTGGGAAGTACTGAGGCACCAGCAGTATGTTCAGGGATGCGATGATCTCGTTGAGGTCGGCGCGGTCGCCCAGGAACACCACTGAGCCGGAGAGACCCAGCTCATGCGCAATGCGCGCGAAGTGGGGTGTCTTGCCGCCCTGGCCAAGCGACACGAACTCGACATTCGGTCGCATGTCGCACACAAGGCGTGCCGCCTGCAGCACCGGCCCCATACCGGCGCCGTCCGGTGGCGCCATCACGCCGATAATCGCCGCGGCCGGGTCGAGGCCGACAAGGCGGCGCTTGGCCCCGGCCTCGAAATCCTCGCGCAGGGTCTCGACCACCACGCCCTCGGGGACATGGACCAGTTCCGGTGGGGCAGTCCCCGCCAGCGGCAGGAGTGTCTCCGCCTCGAAGTCAGACTGGACGGTCACCGCATCGGCGGAGCGGAGTACCCACCCGGCGGCCATGGCCACAAGCGAGCGGAGGATGGTCGAACCCCGTGGCAGGCCGGGCGGCCCGAAGGGGCTGCAGATGACCGCCGGGGGCTCCGGGAGACGGCGCCTGGCCGAAAGTGCGGTGAACGAGGCCTGGAAGCCGTAGGCGTGCACGACCTGCGGGCGCGTGGTGGCCAGCAGACGCTCCATCCGCCGCACCGCCGCCAACTGCCCTCCGAGCCCAGCGGTCACGGGCAGCGGCATCTGCACCCAGCCGGTACCGGTCATCTCGAGTCGGCGCCGCGTGAGCGCGTCCAACTCGCCGGCGACCCTGCTGGTGAAGCGGCTTCTGGGCAGGTGCGCGATCAGCGCCAACGCCTGGTCCCGGACTGGGCGCTGAGCGGCTCTGAGTATGTGGAGTATCTCAAGCTGTGTTGCCATGCTGTACCGCGCCGGTTTCGGCGGGAGGTCGCCTAAGGTGAGTAGTGCCTGCCGCGCCAGTTGTTCTGCGACAGGTGTGCTTTGACAGCATCCGAGCGGTCTGTGTTCCCCGGATGTGTCATGAAGAGCAGCTCTAGATCGCTTGGGTCCTTGCCCTGCAGTTCCGAGAACTTGCTCAGCACCGCCAGCGCGGCGGTCGGATCGTAGCCCGCCGCATGGGCATAGTCGAGCCCTATCCGGTCTGCCTCGAACTCGTTGTCCCGCCCATAGTCCTGAAGAACCAGGGCCGAGACCAGGCCCGCAACCTGCCCTGCGGTGTCTCTGCCGAAGATCAACTGCACGATCAACTCGTACCCGAGCTGTTTCTCTATGCGCCGGNNGCGCGACGTGAGCGGTCTCGTGTGCAACCACCCAGGCGATCTGGTCCTCGTCGTAGCTCAGCGTCTCGAAGAGCCCGCGATAGACATAAATGCGGCCGCCGGGGAATGCAACGGCGTTGACGGTGTCGTCGGCGAGAACGCGGAAGTCATAGGGGTACTCGGGTGGCTTCGCGACCTTCTCGACGCGCTTGCCGATCGCGGCGAGCATATCATTGCGTCTGCGGTTGGTATCACGCCCATGCTCGCGCTCGAAGTCATCGCCGGCCTCCTGGCCCAGCCTGACCTCCTCGTCTCTGCTCAGCAGGTGGCCTCCGCCCCTGCACCCGCAGAGCGCAATGAGAAATGCGGCGACGGCGACTGCCGTTAGTGCCCTCAGAAAGAAGGCTGACGGCGAGGGTCGTACCATCTCAATACCACCTCTCCTACGGCGTATCAGTGCGGGGGCCACGGGACCCCGGCCTCCAGATACTCACTATACCCATTTCCCGGTCTGTTGCCGTGTTTCCTGCAGCGTGGGGGCGCGGAGTGTTGCTTGCGCGGAGTGTTTTTGGTATACTCATCAATGGTGAATCGCAGCAGGTGCTACAGTTATCGCAACACTACCACTAGAAGCCGGCGGAGACAGCATGATACATATGGAAGGCGTCGGACTGGTCTATCCGGACGGCACCAGGGCGTTGCGCTCGATCGACCTGCATATCGAGCGCGGCGAGTTCGCTTTCCTCGTCGGCGCCTCGGGCAGTGGGAAGAGCTCGCTGCTCGGGTTGCTGTACCGCGAGTTCACCCCGACCGAGGGTCGCGTGATCGTCGCGGGACAGGATGTCGCCTCACTCCCCCGCGCCAGAATCCCTCACCTCCGGCGACAGGTCGGCGTCGTGTTCCAGGATTTCCGGCTGCTCCCCGACAAGACCGCCTGGGAGAACGTGGCATTCGCTCTCGATGTGCTGGGCGCCAGCCGCAAGGACAAGCACTACAAGGTGCCCATCAGCCTCGAGTTGGTCGGCCTTGGTGGCAAGTCCGATGCCTTCCCGCATCAGCTCTCGGGCGGGGAGAAGCAGCGCGTATCGATTGCTCGGGCCCTGGTCAACGCGCCACCCATTCTACTGGCCGATGAGCCCACGGGCAATCTCGATCCCGATGTCTCCTGGGACATCACTCAGCTTCTGGCGAATATCGCTGAGCGAGGCACCACCGTCGTTGTCGGGACCCACGACAAGGCGATCGTGGATCGGATGCGGCGGCGGGTCGTGAACCTCGTGCACGGCAGCATCGTGCGGGATGCCAAGAAGGGGGGCAGCTACGATGGAACGTAGCGCCCTCGAGTTCATTCTCCACGAGACGTGGACCGCAATGCGGCGCAACCCGCTGATCACCGTGGCTTCGATCGGCAACCTGACAATCGCGCTGCTGGTGCTGGGGGCATTCGCGCTCGGCGCCATCAACCTCGACTACATGGCGGGCATGCAGGCGAAAAGCACCGTGGTGCACGTGTACCTTGAGCCGGATGCCGACTGGGGCGCGATTGAGAACACGCTCTACGGTGACCAGCGGGTGAAGGATACCGAGTTTGTGAGCGCTGAGGCCAATCTGCAGAAGTGGGCCAAGATGAACGGCATCGACCCCGATGCCCTGAAGATCATCAACAACCCCCTTCCCGCCGAGGTGCTCGTGACTGTCGTCGACCCCGATGACATCGCGGCGGTGGCGGATGCGGCCGGAGCGCTGG
>DPJP01000138.1 GCA_003542955.1 Armatimonadota bacterium | reverse complement strand
GAGACTTCGGTACAGCCCCCCTCCACGGAGGAGTGCATGCCGGGCATGGAGAACGTCCTGATTGACATGGAAGAACCGGCTCGCGCGACGAGTTTGAACTGAACGCATCGCGGCTCATACTCTATATGGCCACGGGGGCGACAGGCAGCAGTCTGCGCCTCACCCCCAAGGTCTCTTGTGGGCGACGAGCCGGTGAGCGCTCTTGGGCTTTTCTGATCTGTGAGGTGCTTCTGGCATGGGGCTGCAGGTGTATCTAGATGGCCGACTCGTTGACCAACAGGACGCGAAGGTATCCGTATTCGACCACGGGCTGCTGTACGGTGACGGGCTCTTCGAGGGCATCCGTGCGTACAACGGCCGGGTATTCCGATTGCCTCAGCACCTGGATCGCCTCTACAACGGGGCCAAGGCGCTCAGACTCGATATCCCTCTGAGCAAGGAGGAGATGACCGAAGCGCTTCTGCAGACACTCAGAGCCAATGAGCTCACCGACGCCTACATCCGCATGGTTGTGACGCGCGGCGTGGGTGATCTGGGGCTGGACCCCAGAAAGTGTCCGAAGCCTTCTGTCATCATCATCACGGCTTCGATTGCTCTCTACCCGGAGGAGTTCTACGAACACGGCCTGCGACTGATCACGTGCTCGACGCGCCGCAATGACCCGGCGGCCCTTGATGCCGGCATCAAGTCGCTCAACTACCTCAATAACATCCTCGCCAAGATGGAGACGACCGAGGCGGGCGTTCCCGAGGGCATCATGCTCTCCACCGACGGCTATGTCGCCGAGTGTACCGGCGACAATATCTTCCTTGTCGCAGACGGCAGACTCATCACTCCACCGCTCCATGTCGGCAACCTCGCAGGTATCACGCGCGAAGCCGTTATCGAGTTGGCACGAGAGCAGGGCATCGAGACGTCCGAGGAGCTGTTCAGGACCAAGGAAGTCTACTCAGCCGACGAGTGCTTCCTGACGGGCACCGCCGCCGAGGTCGTGCCGGCCGTCGTCGTCGACGGTCGCGCCATTGGCGACGGAAAGCCCGGTCCGGTCACGAAGACGCTTCGCGAGGCCTTCGTCGCTCTGACGCAGTCAGATGGCACGCCCATATATCCCTGAGACGTGCATCTGTCGCCGGGCATGCGTGCCCGCCGGACCGACGCTCTCCTGGGCCCGAAGTGGTCGTTCACCGAACTCGCCGGTGCGCGGCATATTACCGTCGGCGGGCGCGGGGCAACTCCCGCTACCGGAACTACAGGACCTGCTCCGAGTGTTTGTTGCTAAGTCGCAACACATCACAACACATGTTTACATGCCCGCCGCGGTTTCGGACCGCCAATTGCAGATAAGTCGCGGCGATGGCCGGCTACGGACACTCGCATAGCCTGCCGTGTGGGATGGTTGCGACTGCAGGGCGGACGAGCCGCGCTCCGGAGGATGCGGCGACTGCGAACAAGGGGCATCGGCCACTCGTCCAAAGCACGAGTACGCACAGAACAGGGCGCCGCTCCCCGGACTTCGCACCGGGCCGGCGGGCGCAATCGGACCGATAGCCGCAGCAATCATCCATAATACGGCGGAAGTTGCAGCACCTCAGGAGGAAGTCTAGCGAATGGAATTGTGGCAGCGTTTTACCAGCCGTGCCCGGCGGGCCGTGCTCATGGCCCACGACGAGGCGCAGCGAATGGGGATGCAGTTGATATCGACCGAGCACCTGCTGCTCGGCCTGATGAGGCTCCGCGAGGGCGTAGCTGCCGAGATCATGGAGAGCCTTGGCCTTGACCTCGAGCGCCTGCGCTCCGAGTTGCGCAGGCAGATGGAAGGCGAGCCCACCGGCGAGGGCCCCGCGGACGTGCAGTTCACACCCGAGGCCCAGCGGGTTCTTCAGCGTGCATACGCCGAGGCCCGCCAGTTGGGCGACTACCATATCGGGACGGAGCATATCCTCGTCGGCCTGTTGCGCGAGGGCCGCGGCGCGGCATACCGACTGCTGCGCCGGCATGGCGCGGACCTGCCGATGGTCCGCCAGGCGCTCCGCGAGATCTCCGGGCGAAACGAGGAAAGCGGCGAGGAGGAAGAAGAGGGCGGAGAGACGCCCACCCTCGACTACTTCAGCCGCGACCTGACACAGGCGGCGCGCGACGGCAAGCTCGACCCCATTGTGGACCGCGAAACGGAGACCGAGCGCGTCATCCAGATACTCTGCCGCCGCACCAAGAACAACCCCTGTCTCATCGGCGAGGCCGGCGTCGGCAAGACCGCAATCGTCGAGGGGCTCGCACAGCGCATCATCGACCGCGATGTGCCCCCGCTGCTGTACGACAAGCGCCTCGTCGCGCTCGACCTGGCCAGCCTCGTGGCCGGCACCAAGTACCGCGGCGAGTTCGAGGACCGCATGAAGCGGGTGCTCGAGGAGATCCGCGACAGCGAGGGTAAGATCAT
The DNA here is from genome assembly GCA_003542955.1 of Armatimonadota bacterium. Taxonomy (GTDB): domain Bacteria; phylum Armatimonadota; class Zipacnadia; order Zipacnadales; family UBA11051; genus UBA11051. Next base: position 1,805 of record DPJP01000138.1, on the reverse strand, counting down.
CGTCTTCCTCGACGAGTTGCACACCATCGTCGGCACGGGCGCCGCCGAGGGCGCCATGGACGCATCCAATATCCTCAAGCCCGGCCTCGCCCGTGGCGAGCTGCAGTGCATCGGCGCGGCTACCATGGACGAGTACCGCAAGTACATCGAGAAGACGCCGTCGCTCGAACGCCGCTTCCAGGCCGTCAAAGTCCAGGAGCCCGACGGCGAGCAGACGCTCAGGGTGCTCCGCGGCGTCCGCGACCGCTATGAGGAGTTCCACCGCGTCAAGATATCCGAGGAGGCGCTCCAGGGCGCCGTCGACCTCTCGATGCGCTATATCAGCGATCGCTCGCTGCCCGACAAGGCAATCGACCTCATCGACGAGGCCGCGTCCAGGGTCAAGCTGCGCCATCTCAAGAAGATGCCCCGCCTTGACGACCTGGTCGAAGAGCGCAGGGACCTCGAGGCCTGCATGGAGGCCGCTCTGGCACCGGACACCTACGACATCGAGCAGGCCCAGAAGGCCGACAGCAGGCGCCGAGAGATCGACGCCGAGATCACGGAGATCGAGGGCCAGTGGGAGGACAGCGAAGAGCCCATGGTCATGGCCGGTGACATCGCCGATGTCGTCTCAATGTGGACCGACATCCCGGTCAGCGCGCTCACGCAGGAGGAGACCAAGCGCCTGCTGACGATGGAAGAAGAGCTGCACACCGACATCGTCGGGCAGGACGAGGCGGTCGACACCGTCGCCAAGGCCATCCGACGCGCGCGCGCGGGAGTCAAGGACCCACGCAGGCCGATGGGCTCGTTCATCTTCCTCGGCCCCACAGGTGTGGGCAAGACGCTGCTCGCGCAGACGCTGGCCAAGTTCCTCTTCGGCAGTCGCGATGCGCTCATCCGCATCGACATGTCCGAGTACATGGAGAAGTTCGCCGTCTCGCGCCTGATCGGCGCACCGCCCGGCTACGTCGGCTATGAGGAGAGCGGCCAACTCTCCGAGGCCGTCCGCCGCAGGCCCTACTCCGTCGTGCTCTTTGATGAGATCGAGAAGGCGCACCCGGAGGTCTTCAACATCCTCCTCCAGATCATGGAGGACGGCCGCCTGACCGATGCCCAGGGCCGCACCGTCGACTTCAAGAACACCGTCATCATCATGACCTCGAATGTCGGCGCGCGCACCATCACCAACGACCGCCCCGTGGGCTTCATGACCTCCACCGGCCGTCAGAAAGCCGAGGAGCGCCGCAAGGACTACACGCGGATGAAGAGCAAGGTTACCGACGAGCTGAAGAAGGCCTTCAGCCCCGAGTTCCTCAACCGCGTCGACGACACTGTCGTCTTCCACTCGCTCACGCGCGAGCAGATCGAGCAGATCGTCGACCTCGAGCTGCGCAACGTCCGCGACCAGCTCAAGCGCAAGGGGCTCGTACTCGAGCTGTCCGAGAAGCTTCTCGAGATGCTCAGCGAGAAGGGCTACGACCCGGACATGGGCGCCCGCCCGCTGCGCAGAGCGGTCCGGCAGTACGTCGAGGACCCCGTTGCCCTGCACCTGCTCCATGATGAGCGGGAGCAGTACGAGGGCGTGGTCAGGATCGACCTGGATGAAGACGGTGAGGTCGAGGTGGACATCATCGAGGAGCAACTCACCATCAAGCCGCTCAAGCCGACGTCGTAGGACACTCGGCCTCAACCCGATGAACCAACAGGGCCCGCCATCACTCGATGGCGGGCCCGTTTGCTCAGAGATGAAGGGCAGGGGCGGCCCCCATTGGCGCTAGCTTTAGCGCTGTAGGCTGTACTGGAGGGGCTAACATGAAAAA
>DPJP01000200.1 GCA_003542955.1 Armatimonadota bacterium | reverse complement strand
ATCTGTACGCCTTCTATGTAGAGAAGTCCGGCAAGCCACTGCCGCCCTGGCCCTTCCCTGAAGCAGCGTTCTCAGACGGGCGGCCTGCCCCATCTCCCGACGGCAAGCGCATCCTGTTCGGCTCCACGCGCCCCCGGGCGGGCTGCCCGGAGTGGACGGTGTCGCGCGGCCTGGGCCTTTTCATCGCGAATACGGATGGGACCGGCGTGTCGTGCATCGCGCCTGCGGTGGGCGGCCACCCCAGGTGGCGAAGCTCCTCCGAGGTCGCCTACCTGAGCAAGGGCGCGATCGTGCTGCTGAACCTGGACGATGAGCGCCAGACGGTCCTCGCGCCCGAGAAGGACCGGCAGTACGGCGCCTTCGTGTCGCTGCCTGACGGGCGGATCGTTACTGTTGCCTCCTTGCGGCAGGGGGCGACGAGTCTCTTCATGCTCGATCCCGCGACGCCTGACGCCGACCCCACGGAATTGCCGTCGAAGTCGGAGTTCGTCTCCCCGCACACGGCGCTGGCCGTCGATCCGCAGGGGCGCTTGCTGTACACTGTGAAGACGCGCACCGGCATCACCTACAAGGAGGATGAGCGTCGCAAGACCGAACCGTACCGGTTGTGTCGCATGGACCTCAGGGCGGCACAGCCGGCCGAGGAGATGCTGGTCGAGTACCTCTCGGGCGGCATTAGCATCGAGTGGGGGCCGCGGGGGCTGCTGTATCTGGGGAAGTTTGAAGCTGGCCTGTTCCAGACTGTCGATCTTGCGACGGGGACGACCGGCGAATGGCGAGCGCCTCGGCCCGAACAACCGGAGTGCGAGAGAAAGAGACTGGTGTCACCCGACAACATAGTCTTCGCGTCGGACGGGCAGTCATTCCTGTTCACTTCGTACTACTCCTCTGCCAGGCCCGGCAACCAGGCAGCCGATGTCATCTACTCGTGTGCCACTGACGGAACGTTCATCCGCCTGGTCACGCGGCCGGAGAGGGGCGCGGCGCCGGCATTCGTCTTCCCCGCGACCGGTAAGCCCGCGTTCGAGTAGGACGTGTCGTCGATCACAGATGGGAGGTGCGCCGTGTCGAGATGCCATAGAGGTTTCACGCTCATCGAGCTTCTTGTCGTCATTGCGATCATCGCGATCTTGGCGTCGATGCTTCTTCCCGTCTTCGCGCGCGCCCGAGAGAAGGCACGACAGAGTGCCTGCCTCTCCAATACCAAACAGCTCCTGCTCGCCCTGAACATGTACGCCCAGGACTATGATGAGACGTACCCGCCAGGTTACACGGCCTTCCAGGACTCGCCCAACTGGCGGGACTTCGTCGTGCCGTACATCCGCAATACCCAGGTACTCGTCTGCCCCAGCCAGCGAAAGGACCGCCCGGTGAGCTACGGTCTCGGCTACGCCGTTCAGGGCAGGTCTACGAACTCCTGGGATGACGATACCAGGGTGGTGGCCATCGGCGAGACGGTCGGGTATGAGGCGAAGTACTGGAGCGTGCTGCCACTGAGCTCGGACCCGGCCACATGCTCGAATGTGTATATCGATCCGCGCCACAACAACGGGCTGAACATCGGGTTCGCCGATGGCCACGCAAAGTGGCTGGCAAAGGACGCGACCGAGAACGGTGATATCATCTGGCAGTAGGCCGAGGTCGGCCCGGTGTGTCTACGCTCCGCCGTGGGCATAGCCCAACTGATTGGACGGGGATGTCACTGAAAGTGTCGGTACTCGCTGGAATCAAGGGAAGTGTCCTCTCTGGGATTCATCGTTGGCGTGCCGGCTTGGATCAAGAGCGTGGTGGCGCGGGTTTGCGAGGGGATCGGGCGATTCGTCGGGCAGCACGATGGGCGGTGGGTGTCCGAGGCAAGCACGGTTTGGCTCACGGTGCTCTCCGTGTGTTCGTGGATATGCCTGTCGGGGGTCAACGGTCCACCTTCACTCCGGTGGGCGGTCGTGTTCCTCGTGTGTGCGGGCGGGGCGGCGCTGGGCCAACCGGCCGGAGGAGCACTGGATCCTGACCGGCTGCCACGTTCGGCCCTCGTCCTCTGGGCGATTTCGGGCGCGGCCGGGGCAGCCCTGTTCAACGGGCCGTGGCGCGTGAGTTGGATCGTCCTCGGCATCGCCTCCCTGCTGTTGCTGGTACCGCGCCATCGCCTGCTGAGACCTCGGCTGTGGCTATGGGCACTCTCGCGTCAGTTCGCCATGGTCGGCGGATTGCTGCTGCTCCTGCAGCCGCTGTGGACGCGGGTGCATGTTCTGCCGGGCCTGTCGCATCTGCTGTGGCCGCTCCTGCGGCTGAGCGGGGCCCATGTAGCTGTCGAGGGACCTGCGTTGCGGCTGGGCGGTTACCCCCAGGCAGCCACCATCACCCCGAGTCCGCAGCACCTCGCCCTGGACTTCGCGCTGCTGATGCTTGCGGGCCTGATCGTGGGCGGGGCATCGCTACGGACCCTCGGGAGGTTTGCGATCGCCTGCATCCTGTGGCTGCCGCTACGGTTCGCGCTGCTGATGCTCGTGGCGATGCAGACAACCGATGCCACGGCCTTCTACAAGGTCGCGCCGGTCGCGGTTTCCCTCCTTCCACTGGCCCTGTTGACGCTGTGGCTCTCAGGCGACGCGCGGGAGTCTCGCATCCAGCCGGCGCAGGGCCGCACATCGCTGCGTCGCATCGCAGTCCTTGCCGGAGTCGGCGCCTGTCTCGGGACGGTGTTGCTCTTCGTTGATCCCGGGCAGATGAAGGCGGATCGTCTTCTCATCGACGAGGCGCATGGTCCGTGGGAATCGATGCTTGTCCCCATGGAGGACAAGACGCTCGATGCGCTTTCGAGCTACAACTACTACTGGCTGGGGCGTTGGCTGCGCAACTACTACCAGGTGCGCATGCACACGGAGGGTCCCCTGACCGATGCGGCTCTGGCGGACGCGGACATGCTGATGGTGAAGACCCCGACACAGTCGTACTCGGCCGAGGAGATTGCCGCTATCCAGCGGTTCGTGTGGAGCGGAGGCGGTCTGTGGCTGATCAGCGATCACACGGATGTGTTCGGGAGCAGCACGTACATCAACCCGCTGGCGGTCGCCTTCGGCGTCCGCTTCATCCCCGACGCGACGTATGATCTGGGGTACTCCGGTCTGCCGATCTGTCTGCCGCCGCCATACCCGGCTCACCCCGTGGCCGGTCAGATCCGGGGCAAGTACATGGTCCATACCTCGTGTACGATGCAGTCGCTGGTTGGTTGCGCGCCGATGGTCGGGTGGGCCTGGAGGCAGGTGAAAGGGGACTACTCGCGGCCGCACTTCTTCCCGGGTGATCTTGCGAAGCAGCTCGAGTTCGGCTTCGGCAGCTACGCCCACTGCTGGACGCGCGCGTACGGTCGCGGGAGAGTTGTGGCCTGCGCGGACAGCACCATCTGGTCGAACTTCCTCACCTTCATCCCCGGGAAGTCGGAGTTGGTGTTGGGGACGCTTGCGTGGCTGGGACGCTCGAACCGGTTCACAGTCGTGCCCAGAGCAGCGGCGCTGCTGGGGGCGCTCGTGTTGCTGGCGATTGGTGTGCTCTGGTGGCGAACGCGCCGGCCGTTCATGATACGGGAGACGGGCTGGGCCGCCGTCACGATGGGCTGTCTGGTCGCGGGCATGCTGTGGAGCCGGCAGATGCTCGTGACTTACCCCGAGATCCCCTTCCGTTCGGCTGACCCGATCGTCAGCTTCGAGGGGCAGTACTCAGACATGTTCCTGCCGATCACGCGCTACCACGATACGTTCAGCCGCGTCAATCGCACCTACAGCGCCTTCTTCGTGTGGGCCCAGCGGGTCGGCCTGGTGCCGCGCTACAGCGACACACTGTCGGGTGCGCTGGACGCCGGTCGCGCCGTGGTCATCATCAACCCGAGGAGTGAGTTGGCGCAGGCGGATGCGGAGGCGCTGCTGGAGTTCGTCAGGTCCGGCAATCGCCTATTGGTGCTCGTGGGGAGGAAGAACGGGATGACTGATGCTTCGGTCATCTCCGCCGCTAATGCGGTGCTTCGGCCGTGCGGTCTGAGCATCGATGCGACGAACGTGGCGGCGAAGGCCGACATCAGCTTCGGCGAGGGTGACAGTTGCGGCGGATCGGCCGGCAGCGTGGTCAGAGGGGGCAACCCCATCGCCTCTCTGGCAGACGGCCGGGTGGTCGGGGCCGTCAGGCAGGTGGGCAAGGGCAGAGTGGTTGTGTTCACCGGAGCATCCTCGCTTACCGCCGAGGGGCTGGGCGCCCCAGCCAGTAAGATGAGCGCGCAACAGCAGGCCTGTGCGCGGCTGTCATTCATGATCTACCGAGCACTTGAGCTGCGCGATGAGCAGGAGGGGCCATATTACGAAGACTAACCGCGTGACCAGGAGAGCGGTGGGAGCCGGTGAGCGCGGAAGGAGCGTGGCGGGGCCATCGGCTGAACCTGCGGCCGGGCTCGCAACGGGTGTCGTGCTGGGCGCGTGGGCGGTGGCGCTGGTCATCTGGACGGGGGGGGTGGCCGACCTCGACGGCGCGCCGGGTCGCCTGTGCGGGGCCGCCATCGCCGGCGTGGCAGTCGCGATCTATGCGAGGCGCCAACAGGGCCGCAGTTCCGCGGGTGGTAGCCTGCTCGGCCTGCTGACCTTTGCACTCGCGACCGGCGCGCTTGCGGCGCCCCGCATTGGGCCGTGGCTGGCAGCGTCGGTCGGTATCGGCATGCTGTGGCTGTCCGGGCGGCACAGGGCAGGGAACGACGAGTCGCCACAGGGGCGGAGCGCTCTTGTTGTGCTCACGTTGCTCGTCGGCTGTCACTTCGCGGTGACGCTCTTCGTTGCGCGTAGCGCGTTCGCGTGGCATGTGACGGACGCCGTCGCGGGCGCGGTCTCGCGCGTCGCGATGTGGCTGCATGTGGCTCACGTCAGCTTCGGATCGAGTCAACTGCTGCTGCCCGCCGTGGGGACGTTGCTGCTCCCGGTAGTGCTCATGCCCGCCTGGGATCGACGGTGGCTCAAGACCGTTCTCGTAGCACTTGCCGTCGTCTTCCTGGGTCTGGTTGCGACCGCTGCCGTCGGGTCACATCTGACCCTGAATCCCCATCGGACAACGGTGAAGGTGCTTACGGGAACGCTTGCATTCCAGGCAACCGCACTGGGGCTGTGGGCTATCGTCGCCGTGGCCGCGTACGCCCGGCTGCCGCTGTCGGCGCCATCGGGCTCGACTCGCCATGGTCGGCGCCGCAAGGTGGCCCTCGTGCTGGGGTGTCTGTTGCCGCTGGGGGTGCTCACGAGCGGCCTGCATGGCGAGACGGCGCGCGCGGGGACAGTCCTCGTATACCGGGACAATCCCGGCGATTTCCGGATCCCGGACATGAAGACCTGGGGGAAGCATGCAGCCGGTCGCTTCGGGCTGCTGTGCGACTACTTGCGCAGCCTCGGGTACCCCTCCGCCTACACGACTCCGGGGCGAGTCCAGAATGACCTGCGGAACGCGGCGGCCATCATCCTCCCGCAGCCCACGAAGCGGCTGTCTGCCGAGGACCTGCGGGCTCTGCGCATGTTCGTTGCTCGCGGCGGCGGCCTGCTGTACCTGCTCGACCACACCAACGTCGGCCGGTGCATGCTCCCGGCCAACGATGTCCTGGCTCCGTACGGCATACGGCCCAGGTTCGACACGGCACTGCCGGCGAAGACAGGATGGTGGACCGATCTGAAAGCCAGCGGCCATCCGACCGTGTGCGGGATGAGCGGTGAACGGTGCGAGGCAGGCTGGTGGGTCGGCGCGTCGCTCAACATCGAGCGCGGCGCACAGCCCTTGCTTGTGGGCACGCGGTGTTGGAGTGACTGGGGGAATACGCGCAATGTCAAGCGCGCCTACCTCGGCAACTACAGGATCGACCGCCGGGAGCGTGTCGGTGACCTGGTGCTCGCGGCCGCGGGGAACACACGGAGCAGCGGGCGCGTGATCGCCTTTGGGGATACCTCCACACCACAGAACCTGGCTGTCGCGCAGTCCTGGCGCTACCTGGGGAGGACCATGGGGTGGCTGACGGCACGTTCCGAGTGGCGGGGGTGGCGGTGGATAAGGACGGCCGGGCTCGTGGCCATGGTGATCGGCTGTCTGGCGCTTGTAGTGCAGCGTGCCCGGCTGTCTATCGTCGCGCTGCTGGTTGCGGGCACGTTGGCCGCCGGCCTGGCGCCCGAGTGGTTTCGGCCCCCGTTCCCGCGCGCTCTGCCGGGCCGGGATGTCGTCCTGGTCTACGCGCCGGCGCTGGGGCGCTACTCGCTGGAGTCGATGAAGGAGGACGGTCTGTGGGGGACACAGCTTGCCGTCGCGCGGGCCGGCAAGCTGCCGCGCATCATCGACACGCTTGACCCACGCGAGCTTGCGGAGGCGCGCTTTCTGCTGATGGTCTCGCCGGGTGGGTCGCTGTCCGGGGCAGACGGCGCGCTGCTCTCCGACTGGGTCATGAAGGGCGGGCAGTTGACCGTGGCATGTGCTCCGGAGGACTGGCATTCGTTCTCGCGCGTGCCGATCTTCTCCGGAGCAGAGGTGACCTCCCACAGCCTGGGCAACGGTCAGGCGACGGACATCAGAGACGGTGTCCGCTACGCCTGCATGGCCTACTCTCTGGTGGCCGACGAGAGCATCTGGCGGCCATTGCTGTTCCGGCTCGGCGAGTGTTTCGCGGCCATGAGTGTGCGGGGGCGCGGACGCGTCACCCTGATTGCGGACCCGGCGTTTGTGACTTGCCGCAACACCGAGGGTGAGAAGGACGGGCACGTGGAGAACTGTCGCTGGTTGTCGTCATTGTGGTATAGTGCGAAGACGCGTTCCGGGGTCGGTGGGGTCGCGGTCGGCCCCGTGACGGCTCCGAAGAAGCCGCCGACACTTCCTGCGGCGCCGGTGCAATAGAGAGCGAGGGTGCGACTATGAGACGATGGTCCCTATGCTGTGTGACTATGCTCATTACGGCTGTAGCCTCGGCACAGGCTCCCACGACACCAGAGACGCTGAAGGTCTATACGCCGGAGGAAATCGGCCAGATTTCCGTCGACGACTTCTTCGCCTTTCTGAGNNCTGAGGCAGCCGGAGCCCGGATACCAGAACACTGCGGCCAGACGTGCCCTGCGCGCGAAGGCTGACGCGGACGCGGCTACAAGGCAGTATGTCCTCGAATACGCGACTGACCTGGCGACCGACGGGCGTGTCGCCATGGCCGAACGGTCTCAGGCCTTCTACCTGCTCGCAGAGCTGCATGATGTGGAGGCCGTACCGATGCTGGCGGATGTGCTGTTCGACGAAAGGCACCCGACGCTCCGGTCGGCCGCGGCGTGGGCCCTGGGACAGATGAAGACCGCCGAGGCTGAGGACGCCCTGCGTGAGGCGCTCGAGTATGAGGAGGAGGAGCAGGTCCTCGGGTGGATCAGGCGGGCACTTGAGTCCGCGGCAGCCCCACAGGAGCTGACTGAGCAGCACAAGGTCCGCTTCTGGCTGGTGAAGGACTGGCTTCGCCTGCGCAACTCCGGTCCGCGGGCGACCAACGTCGAGTTCCGCCGCTACTTCCCGGTGATCGACGAGGAACAGATCGTCCTCGGGCGGTGGCTCGAGGCGCGGGACGGCCGGACGCAGGCCGAGGTGCCCGTCTCGCTGGTCAAAGTCGATGCCGACAAGGACGAGAACCTGATCCACACCATTAGCCTGGCATCCATGGAGCAGGACCAGGAAGTGACCGTGACGATCACTGCCGTCGTGGCCCGGCACCCCAAGCCCGCACCGGTTCCGCCGTGCCCTCTGGCCAGAGTGAATGACTACCCGGACTGGGCCACACCGTATCTATCGAGCACCGCGATGGTGCCTGCGGGCGACCCATTGGTCAGGCGGCAGGCCGGTCAGCTACTGAGCAGGAGCCAGGATGCGTATGAGGTCGTCTCGGAGATCGCGCGGATCCTCAATGCCCTCCCCTTCCCGCCCACGGAGACGCGGAGTTCACATCCCGAACTCAGCGTGCCGGCGTTCGTCCTGCGNNTCTGCCGAGCCTGTGGAATCCCGGCGCAATTGACGTACTATCCTGGGGCCGGCCCCGCGGGCATGGTGGATGTCTATCTGCCCGGATACGGCTACTACCGTGTGCAAACGGCCTTCGGAGTTGCCTTTGTGCCCGAGCAGGGCTTCCTCCTGCCGCGCATTCTGAACATGCCCTTCGAGGCTGAGACCAACCCGGACGCCTACGTATTGCCCTACCATTCGGCGGGCGACAAGGCCTGGGTCGTGTTCAGCGACGGGCGTCCTAACCCGAGTATTCGAAGCCGCAACCTCGTCCAAGACGGCAAGCTCGCCCTTGTCCCGGACCCCTTCCCACACACTGAGTGCAGCACGGTGGCGAAGGACCTTGGGAGCGAGGTCCTCGAGGGGGACTGGTCGGCCTGGGGTGATCTCGCGAAGCTCGCGATGGAGGCAGTCACGGGCGAGCAGATGGGCGCTTTTGCGGCTGTGATTGAGATGGCGCCCGCGGCAGAGGCCTTCATAGACAAGGGACTGACCTACAAGCCCTCCCAGCCCGCCGCTCAGCAGGGGCAGACTCCCGTGGAGAGGCCGGGCCGCAAGTGATTGCTCGGACACCACACCCGTCCCGCAATCCCGGCACATCGGCACTATCCGACACCGACATCGAGCCGGTAGCGGGGCGCGGACGCTCGGCAGGAACGCATAGCGCGAGCGATAAGATGGC
>DPJP01000199.1:7153-7729 GCA_003542955.1 Armatimonadota bacterium | reverse complement strand
GGCAAAGCTCGTGCATTCGTCGTCCTTGACGTCTTTGATAGAGACCTCCGAGCGTCTCTGCATGCAGCCGCGCCACTGCCCGGCCTCGGCCGAGCAACTGAGCCGGAACGTCTCCTCAAAGCTCAGCCCGCACCCCTCGGCGATGCCATGTGCCTCCTCGATCAGCCATGGCGCTGCTGCCTCGACGATCGGAATCGCCGCCTCCATTGCCGCGTGAGAACCCTCGTACAGCTTCTCGTCGCGGACGAAGATCGAGTCGAACGTGCCTGCCAGTTCACGGATCATGTCCCGGCACTGCGTACCGTACTGGCGCCCCATCTCGAAGTGGCTGCCATGCATCTGTATCAGGGGGAAACGCGTCGCTTCTCTCATGGATAGGTCATCTCCGGGTGTGCGTGGTCTGAAGCATGCCGCTATGCGCGACAAGGTTCCTCGCTCAGCTGGCGAGAACCTTGTCATATTCGTGACAGTGAAGACCCATGCCGGAGGTCGATCATGCTCCGATGGATGCCACTTGCGCTCTCCGTGCTCGTCCTATCCGCTGCCGCGTCTGTGTGCATCGGGGAGGAAATGGTT
>DPJP01000199.1:0-7147 GCA_003542955.1 Armatimonadota bacterium | reverse complement strand
AGGCGCTACGCCGGTTGTTGACGCCGTGCTTGGTGATGCCTGCTGGCAGGCTGTGGATTGGCACGAGAGCTTCTCAATCCTCGGCAAGCCCGGTACTCGGCCCGCCGTCGCAACGCGCGTGAAGCTGAGCCACGACGGCACCTCGCTATACCTTGCAGTCGAGTGCGACGAACCCGACCCCGGCGCCATGAAGGTCAACTCGCGGGATGAGCGCGACTCCTCGAGCATTTGGACCGATGACTGCATACAGGTGTTTCTCGATCCGGCCGGCACGGGCCGGAGTTTCTACCAGTTCATGGTCAACTACAAGGGGACAATCTATGACGCCAGGGCCGAGGATGACAACACCGGCCGGGGGGCATTCGCACAGAGCGTCGCGTGGGACAGCCACGCGAGGGTGGCCACGCGTGTGCTCGATGGCCGCTGGCTGCTGGAGATGGCCATCCCCGTCGGCCCGATGGCAGGGGATGACTGTGCCGAAACCTGGTTGGTGAATGTCGGACGCAGTCGATATGTTGATGACGGGAAGACGCCGGAGCATCACCAGACGCTTGCGCCGATCACCGGGGCGGGGTTCATAGCCCCCTCCGAGTTCCTCCCCGCGCGGCTTGATGACTTCAACGCGGGTGCCTTCAGGTGGCGCCTGGTGCCGGGCGACGTGGCCGTCACGAGAACAGACGCCGGCCTCGAATGCCGACTGACGCCGATCCTGTCGAACCAGACAGGAGAGTACGCCCACGGGCGGCTGGTCGCGCGCCTGCACAGCGAGTCCGGTGCCGTGACGACCACGGCGGGCTTCTTCTCGCTTGTCGCCGGCCACGAGGAGCAGGTAGAACTGAGCCTGCCTGTTCCGGAGCCCGGCCGCAACACGCTCTGCCTGTCGGTGCTCCGCACCATCGCCCCGGACGCGCCGCTGGCGGTCGCNNTCGCGACGAGGGGAGTCGAGCTGCAGTACAAGCCCCTCGAGATCGTGGTCCGCAGACCTGCCTACCGCAACTGCATCTTCGCCACGCAGGACCTCCGCGAGATAGAGCTGGGTGTCAATGTTCTCGATGCCGAAGCCGCCGCCGGCAAACAACTGCTGGTCGTGATGGCGGGCGAGCAGGGCGAAGTCGCGCGACAACTGATCGAGGACCCGCAGGCGATCAACCCCGTCAGATTCCCCGCCGCGGAGCTGCCCGACGGCTGGTACTCGGTTGCTGCGGCCCTCGGGGACCCGGGCGCCCGGTCCTCGGATATGCAGACGCGCGTCTCCGAGAGCATCCAGAAGCTCCCACGCATTGAGGGCGAGGTGTGGCTGGACGAGAACGGCGTCACGCACGTTGATGGCGAGCCGTTCCTGCCCTTCGGCTGGTTCGGGGGCTACGTCGATGATCCGCCGGCCTGCAACACGATGCACAGCTACGGACACGGCTTCACCGAGGAGTCGCTGCAGAGCTTCCTGGACTCCGTGCATGCCGCAGGGAAGAAGGCCATCATCTACCCGTACCAGGAGTTCGACGGCACATGGGAGTGGAAGCACTTCACCACGCAGCAGATGCAGCAGCCCACGCTCTCAGATGAACAGAAACGGGTGCTGGAGCATGCCATCGAGCGCTTCGGGCAACATCCCGCGTTGCTCGCATGGTACCTCTGTGATGAGCCGGAGGGGCGTGATCACAGCCCGCAGTGGTACCGGGAGCTGCATGAGTTCATGGCGGCGCATGACCCGTATCACCCGTGCATCGTGCTCAACTACGGTCTGGAGGGCATCAGCACCTACTACGAGGGCGCGGACATCCTGATGCCCGACTGCTACCCCAACTACCGGGTCGCAGCACCGCCTCGCAAGCCCACCTGGTGCACGACGCTGTGGGCGCGGACGGCTGCATCGCTGCGCCCGATGTGGCTGGTGCCACAGGCCTTCCCCTGGCATGACGACAGCGACCCGGATCACGTCTACCGCGGCCCCACGTTCGATGAACTCCGCAACCAGGTCTACCAGACCATCGCCGCCGATGGCAAGGGCATCATCTGCTACTCGAGGGCACACTGGAGCTGGGCCTGCCACGAGCTGAACATGGGTGTCCCGGCGATGGGGGAGGAGCTGGCGGCGCTCAAGGACGGCCTGCTCGCCCCGACCGTCCCAGACGGCGTCAGTGCAACCACCGACCCGGAGATCGAGCATTTCTACGTGGCCAGGAAGCAGGCGGGGGCTGATACGTACATCATCGCCATCAATGCCGAGGACACCGATGCAGAGACAGCGCGCGAAGTCCAGGCGACACTGACTGCCACAGGTCTCGGTGACGGCACGCTGTACGTGGCCGGCGAGGGCCGTGAAGTGCAGGTGCGCGAAGGGCGGCTGATAGACACATTCGCGCCGATGGCGGTGCATGTGTACACAACCAACCGCGCCCGGGCCGAGGCGTTCAACGTCCATGCCACGCGGGCACGGATCGATGAGGCCAATGCAGCCCGACTCAAGCCCGGGAACCTCGTCGCCATCGGCAGGCGCTGGCTGGACGAGTACCGCAAGTTCGACGAGCGCCCACCGCGGAATGTGACGCTGACTGCCACATCCTCTGTGGAGTCATATTCGACGCTGAACACTGCCGTGCGCTACCTGCTGCTCGACGGTATCATCGAGAAGACGGATAGCCGCAACAGCTTCTGGAACTCCTGGCAGCCCAGGAACACCGACACCGCTCCCGCACTGACATTCGAGTTCCCTGAGCCCAAGACGGTCGGTCGCGTAGTGCTCTACACGCTCCTGTTCGGTCATGAAGCCCGCGATGGCAATGAGACAACACCGCGACTTGCCGATTGCTCCGTCGAGGTCGATGTCGAAGGCGAGTGGCGGCAGGTAGCCTCGGTCGATGGCAATACGCAGCATGTGATCGAGCTGCGCTTCCAGCCCGTGCAGACACAGCGCGTGCGCGTCAACATCAAGCGCCTCAACGAGGCGCCATACAGCACCGGCGTGCGAGTGCTCAGCGAAGTGGAGATGTATGCGCAATGAGAGAGACGATGATGGCTGCTCTGGCTGTGGTCGGGCTGTGTGTCTGCGCGTGGACTCTGGCGGAGGACCAGCCGAAGGCCGATTTCGAGATCATCTCCTGCACGCCTGTGCTCGAGGATGGCGCTCTCGTCAAGGCGGGCGAGAAGCTGACTGTAACACTGACCTACAACACGGGGCCGAAGACCTCGCTGGATGCCTGGCGTGCGATCGCCTGGGCGCAGTTCGTCCCCACGAGCGCAGGGAAGGCGGAGAGCTGGATTCTCAAGCCGAACGACAAAGACCCCGCGTGGGCGAGCTACGACTTCCCGGGCTCTGAGTGGAAGTGGCGCAAGACGGAGCCCGGTCTGACCGACGCGGTGCTGACATACGAGCTCGACACCACCGGCTGGGTGGAGGGGGACTACCGCCTCAGCACCGGGTGCCTGTTCCGGATGCGCGAGAAGCCCGAAGCCAAGCCGGTCGACACCTACCGCAATGCGTCCTTCTACTTCAGCATCATGCCTGCCGATGGATGATGCAGTCAGACCAGTCCATCGTCGCCGCGTGCTGCATGGGAGCGTGTGAGACTTGGTGACGCCACGCAGGCCCCGAGCGCAGGATCATGGGAGCAGCGGTTACATACCGCACTCAGTCCTCCATCGGCCACATCCGGTAGAGCAGAACCTGCAGGTCACCGGGGAATGTTTCCGCCGGCGTGGCCGTCATGGTGATAGTGTTCTTGCCCCTGCGCAGTTCAAACGCCCTGTCGGGCAGTTCCAGCCGCTGTCCCTTCGTCATCCCGCCGGGCCAGAAGGTATGCCCCGCCGGGCCTTCACATGTGATCGCCTGTCCGGGCTCGGGCACTTTGGGGAAGACGACTTCCTTCCCGTTGATTGTCAGCCCCAGTTGCTCGATCTCACCCTTCGCGGACAACGCCGGCAGCGCGCGGACGTCGTCGAGCTTCACCTGCACCGACGTATTCGGTGACACGTTGTTGAAGTAGAAGAGCAGGTACTCGACGTTGGACCAGTCGAATGCGCCGAAGCCCGCGGTCGGGAAGACCTGCTTGCGCCAGCCCGTGAAGTTGACAACAGGCAGGAAGTCGGCGTTGCGGCCCGCACTGTCGCGGAACTGGATGCGGACTGTCTCCCCGCCGGAGTCGCCATGCAACCAGAGCGCGATGGCCTTCGCCGCGCCCAGGTCCAGTGGCTTCGCGAAGCGCCGGCCGATGCCGCCCCAGCCGGCGGTTGCGGCCTTGTTCTCGGCGCTGTAGACCAGGCAGCTTCCTCCGACTTTCACATCCTCGGTGGAGAGGGCATACGCCTGCGTCAGCCCCTTGCTGACCGGGCCGGTGTCCGAGAGAACCTTGTCACCCCCGAGGACGAACTTCTCGAAGTCGTTAGTCTCACTCATTGCGTACTCCGCGGCATCGTCGAAGCTCTCGACGGTGACCGCGTCCACGGCGTCGTAGTCGGCCTGGCTTACCATCCGGCTGCCGCGGACGACATCGACTCCGAGCGTGCAGCCGGGCAGGTCGCTCGCGATCGTCCACTCGTTCTGTGTACCGTCGAGTTCATCGACAATGACGGGCTCTTCGTAGACGGCACGGTAGAGGCGCCAGCCCCCCTTGCCGTCATCGAAGAGGCGGAAGTCGTCGCCCGGAACAAGCAGCTTGTCCTTCNNACACTCTGCGGGAAGTAGTTCGAGCGCCTTGCGCGCTCCCAGCGGCCGATCATCTCCATCATCTGCTGCGACTGCCCGAGCGTCTCCAGCGCTGTGCGGGAGGTCTCCAGTGAGATGGAGCCGTCGATCCCGAGCGCCCTCGCGCAAACGTACTCGATCTGGTCGGGTCGGCATTCCTTGAACCAGTAGTACCAGCCGATATCTGAACGCGTCCAGTTGGCTCTCTGCCCCAGAATGCCCGGCCAGCGCTGATCGAGATAGCCCTTGATGTCGCCATGCCCGTCGGCTGAAGCGCTACGCGGGACGATGTGCCACATGATGTTGCTGCCGGTGCCGTTGCTCGTCTGGTACAGCAGATCTCGCTTGAACTTGGTGTAGTAGAGCAAGTGCATCTTATTGAGGTAGTAGGTTGTGTCGATGTAGTCAGTCAGGGAGCCGTCGCTGGCATCGAAGTAGACCATGTCGAAGTCGCAGGCGTTGATGACATCGGCGAAGTTCTGCGTCAGTTCGTCGCCCAGCGTCGTGTCGGGGTCGACCAGGAAGAAGCCCCACATTGTCGGGAGGCCCCTGATCTCGGAGCCCTCCGCATGCGCTGTCGCGGTTGTACCCAGTACGCCGCGAGTGCAGTTGATGAGTTGGTAGGGCGGACCGGCACTGACCTCCCCGTAGCGGATGATCTCATCCCCGATGCGCACGAAGCGACCGGGGAATGCCCGGCTCTCCGCGGCATAGGGTGGCAGCTTCGGCTTGTCGGCGATGCTGAGCGTGGTTGCCTTCTCGTCCACAGCCTCGGTGAGCGGCGGCACGGGCACAGAGGCCAGCCGCTCATCCGGCACCGGTGTGACGTAGGGGTCATTGGGTGAGATCGACGGGCCGAACACATGGACGCCGGCATGCAATCCGGCCCGGTGGATCTTGTCGACCGCTGCCTTGAGGCTCTCAAGCCCTCCGGGGAACCGGTCCAGGTTGATGTCATAGTGTCCGTGATTGGCCAGCCAGTCGTTCTTGAGGATGATGATAGTGCCGAACCCGCCGATCCTGGCGTACTCGATCAGCGTGTCGATATCATTCTCATGCACACCCGTGGCGAACAGGTACGAGCGCCTGACGGGCTCGGAGTCGCGTGCCCACTCGCCCTCGAGCATCGGGCACGGGAGGCCGTTCTCGCGCTCCGCCTCCATGATGGCCGACTTGAACCTCTCGAAGGGCGCCCCGACCAGCGCGAGCCTGGTGTTCGCAATGCCGTGAGCCTTCGAGCAAGTGGCGCCGAGCACACGGACGTCCGCTCCGCGATCGTAGCCGCGGTTGACGGAGCTGAGGGTGGCGCCGAACAGGCATGCGCCGAAGTCATCGTCATACGTGGCGTTGAATGCTCCCGCGGCCGTCTTCAGGCGCCGAACAGGCAGGTCGATGAGCAGGGCGTCAACGTCGCCCGGTTCGATGCTGATGACCTCGATCAGGAAGTGCTGCGTGCGGGGCGTCACGCGCAGTGTCGCTCTGACGTCGGGGTCGAGGAACTGAACATGCAACAGGTCGCCCTCCCGCCTCAAGGAGTGAACCGGAGAATCGATCCCCCGGTGCCTGGCTGTCAGGATGGGGAACGGCGGCGCCTGCGCGGCATAGTCTACCCCGGTCTGCTTGCAGGTGAAGGTTGTGAGGCGACCGCGGGCGCTGATGCCGAAGGTGACCAGATCGTTCTCAAAGATGAAGTCAGGCGCGTCGGCGGGTACGTCCGTCAACTCGAGCGGCTCGACGGTCACGCTGTCAACATCGACCGAGTGTGCCCCCGACACGCACAGCGCCAGCGCCGAGCGGATGTAGCCGTCCGCAGGTGGCGAATAGAAGCCGGTCAGCTGGCGCCACTCCGCAGTTCCCGCCCCGCCCTGCGCGATATTCTGGCCGCGGATGGGACCTTCGTTGAAGTACTCGTAGGTCGATACCGTGAGCGGCCCGCCGCGGATCCAGAGGCTCACTCGGTACCACTTGCCGCCCTCGAAGCCCTGGCTCATCTGGTACAGGTGCGCGCTCTTGCCCTCTACACTGCCGATGCGCACACAACTCTGGCCCGAGTGTGGGGCATCGGTGACGATTTCGAGCGTGCCGGGGTAGGCCGGGTTCGGCGTCCAGCCCTCGGGGACACGGGGCGGTGCGATGAGGGTCCAGTTGGCGTATGTGCCGTCCGCGGCCGTCGGCTGGTCGCGGAGGAGTTCGAAGTCGCCGTTGCGCAGCAGTGCCGGTCCGTCCTGGGCGAGCGCCGCGGCGGCAAACGCAACAACGACGACCAATACGAACGTGCGGAACACCCTTGCGGAGGCAGAGCAGTACGCAGAAGCCGGCATGGCCATTCCCTCCCTGATGTGGCAGCGGTTATGCAGGGACAGGTGTAGGTTCATCCACCGCAGGGTGATGTCCTGCGTGGCGAGGGGGTCTGTACCGAAGTCTCAGGGTTGCCAGATTGAGAGACGCTGGGGTCACGTCTTGAAA
>DPJP01000334.1 GCA_003542955.1 Armatimonadota bacterium | reverse complement strand
AAGAGCAACTCGTTCCAGACCCACGCCGCCTGGAAAATCGCCACCGTCGCCATCGCCGGACGCGCAATCGGCACGAAGATGGACCACAGGATGCGCAGGTGCCCCGCGCCGTCTATGGTCGCCGCGTCGGAAAGCTCGCGTGGCACGCCGGAGAAGTAGGCGCGCAGCAGCAGCACCGACAGTGGAATGCAGAAGGCCACGTACGGCCCCATGATGGCAGCGTAGCCGGTGATGCCGANNGTTGAGTTCGTACAGCGGCAGCAGCGCGGAGTGCACCGGTACGAGCAGCCCGGCGAGGATCAGCCCGAAGATCGCGGGCGCGCCCCACAATCGCAGGCGCGCCAGCGCATACGCCGCGGGCGCGGCGAGCACCAGCATCAGCATGACAGCCACACTCGTCACCAGCACGCTGTTGAGGAAGAACAGCCCCACTCCGCCCGCCCAGGCATCGGCGAAGTTGCCCCACGCCCAGTGCTTGGGCAGTGCCCAGGGCGCCAGCAGCAACTCATTCTGCGGCTTGAAGGCGCTTACCAGCGCCCAGAGGATCGGCAGCGCGACGATCGCGGCCAGAACGCTGACGAACACATCGCGCACGACGCCGACGAGCCGCTCCGGCAGCCGCTCGCAGAGGTCGCTCAGGAGCTTCACCACCAGCAGGCAGAGCCCGAGCCCGACTGCGACCTTGACGATGAACAGCAGCCAGCGCGCAACGGGAGCCCAGCCGGTCAGGCGGACGACCAGTGTCAGCGCCAGGATAGCCAGGAGGACCGCAAGCGGCGGCCACCATCGCGGGGTGGGAGCCTGCCGCTGCTCGGAGCCGGTCAGGCGGATGTAGATGACCGTCAGCGCCAGGGTAAGCACCAGCATGACGACGGCGATGGCCGCGGAGTAGCCCATGCGGTCAAACGAGAAGGCCGACTTGTACATGAATGTGGCCAGCACATCAGAAGAGTAGCCGGGGCCCCCGCCCGTCATCACCTGCACGATGTCGAATATCTTGACCGACCCGACGGTAATCAGCAGCGCATCCACGAGCAGGATGCGGCTGAGCGAGGGGATGGTGATGTGGACGAACTGCTGCCAGCGGCCGGCGCCGTCGATGCGCGCGGCCTCGTAGAGGGTATCGGGGATCGCCTGCAGCCCCGCAAGCAGGATCATCGCGTGGAAGCCCATGTAGCGCCAGCAGGAGACGGCGATGATGGCGAATATGGCGATATCGGGCTGCCCGAGCCATCCGCGCGTGAGCGCCCCGAGCCCAAGCGCATCAAGCAGCCCGTTGAGTGCGCCGAAGTTGGGCTCGTAGATGAGTTGCCAGACCAGGCCCACGGCAACGACGGGCACCACGAACGGGGCGAAGAAGACCGTCCGCAGCACGTGGTGTCGGCGCAGTGAGGAGTTCAGCGCCACGGCCAGCAGCAGGGCGCCCGGCAATTGCACCGCCAGCGAGAGGATGATGAAGTAAGCGTTGTTGCTCAGAGCGGTGGAGAAAGTCAGGTCGGCGAGCAACTCGGCGTAGTTCCCGAGTCCGCGGGCGACCTTGACGGGGTTGACCGGACTCCAGGAGTAGCCGCTCAACACGATGGTGTGAACCATCGGGTAGGCCACAAAGGCGACGAATACCAACAGCGCCGGCAGCACGAACAGGTATCCGACCAGCGGAGCGCGTTTCATGACTCAGGCCACCGAGCGCGGGGCGCTCAGTTGCTGCTCCCTCCGGTCGCGGGATTGGCCTGCTTCTCCGCCGCAAGTATCTCCTGTTTGGCCTTCGCCTGGCGCGCGCGGGTGTTCTTCATGACCTCCTCGGGGCTCATGCTGCCATCCAGCAGCGCCTGCACACCATTCATATACTCCTCGGCGACGGTGCCCTCGCACATGGTGTCCATCCAGGGCGCGATGGTCTGGGCCGCTTCGACGATCTGCGCGTACTTGGCGAGTCTGGCGCCGGCGATCTCTTCGGTCACCGCTCCCTTGACCTCGACAAGCTCCTGGCACTTCGTGACAAAGGTCTGCGCCTGTTCGAGGGTGGTCATGAACTGGAGGAATGCCACGGCCTGCTCGATGTGCGGGCTCGATGCGCTGATGACGTAGCCGTCCGGGGAGCCGGCCAGCGCCTGCTGGTCGCCCTTACCGCCTTCGATGGATGGGAAGTTGAAGAAGTCCCAGGCGTCGATGAACTCCTCGGGCGCCTCTCCCCCCTCCGAGAAACGCGCGAGGTCCCAGGTGCCGGTGTAGAACATGGCGGCCTTCTGGGAGTAGAAGAGCGCGCGGGCATTCTCGCGTGTGGTGCCGTTGGGGCTGTCGTTGAAGAAGCCGCGCTTCGACCAGTCGGCCAGCATCTCGAGACCGCGGGTCCACTCGGGCTCGGCGTACTCACCGGGGCCGAGTGGGTCGAACTGCTTCTCCATCGCCTCCCAGCCCAGCAGGCGCTGGGTGAAGACGAACGGGAAATGGTGCGCGGGCCACTTCTGCACATTACCCAGGGCGATCGGGGTGATGCCGGCGGACTTGATCGTCTCGCACAGTGACATCAGTTCATCGTAGGTCTCGGGCACCTGCCAGCCATGCTTCTCGAACATGTTCTTGTTGTAGAAGAAGAATGTGCACTGCAGCAGATATGGTATCCCGTACACGCGGCCGTCGTAGGTGAAGTTGTCCAGCGAGGCGGAGACCATTCGCTGTCGCCAGGCGCCGGCGTCGGCATCCATATAGGAGGTGATGTCGGCGATGTTGCCGCCCCGGATGAAGGCATGCAGCATCTTCTCCCCGGACCAGACGAAGTAGATGTCGGGCGGGGTGTTGCCGCCGAGGGCCACACGGATGCGCGTCTTGTAGGCGTCGGGCTCGAGGGTGGTGATCTCGATATCGACGCCGGGGTTNNGACTGGCGCGGCTCGGCGTTCCAGATCGTCCACAGCGACAGCTTGACGGCATCTGTGGCTTGCGCAGGCGGTGTGACGTCGGCGGGTTGGGCGCCCTGGTCGGTCGGCCGCGGACAGCCACACAGGCAGACGGCTATGGTGAGAAGCAGGCAGAACGCAATTGCGCGCAGAGACGTGGTCATCGTCTACTCATTCCCCGAATATGAGGGTGGATGCGCGTCCCCGCCGTGCGGCGGGGCCGATGTCCATTTCACCGCCGGGCCGCGGCTTTCCTCCACTGTGCGGGGGCTGTACCGAAGTCTCA
>DPJP01000181.1 GCA_003542955.1 Armatimonadota bacterium | reverse complement strand
TGCCGATGAGGGCGAAGTTGTGGCCGAGGATTCCGGGGTATTGAGGGCTCTCGGGCAGCTTGCTCATGTAGTCATAGAGGTAGGCGATGTAGGGGTCGATCATGTACTCGCGAACCTCGGCGCGCTCGGTCTCGCTCAGGTGGTCATAGAGCAGGTCATAGAAGATGGCCAGCGAGCGGCTGGAGTGGCCGGCGTCGAGCGGCTGGCTGAGCCATCCCTTGTATTCCTGGCCGTAGTTGAGCCCGCCGATGCCGTCGATCACGCGCTCGCGGATGATCGTGAGCACGATGTTCTTCGAGCCCTCGATNNCCGCCCAGGTCAACTCCTCGAAGCACTTGGTGAGCCATGTCGCGCCGGAGCGATCATGCCAATAGTGCTTCTTCCGCTCGGGCCAGTCGACATAGAGGCTGTTGGCCGGGTCGAGGTAGGCGTCGCACTTGCGCAGGAGTTCCTGGTAAGCGCGGGCCTCGACCTCGTGCTCGAGGCGGGCACGGACCTGGTCGAGTTCATCCGCGGTGCAGATCAGGCGCGGGTGAGCGGCTCCCTCGGCGTAAAGGGTACCGCCGGCGCGTGCGGGTCCGGCACCGATGGCGAGCGCGGCAAGGGCGATGATGCAGGCGACGCAAATCTCCGCGGTATGCATGGGTGGGGCCTCCACGGCATCCAGGTCATGTCGTGCGTGTGTGTAGGGGNNCCGTCGCTTGGCCCAAAGCGCTCCTTCAGCTCGCGCTTGAGCACCTTGCTCATCGTGTTGCGGGGCAGCTCCTCGACAAAGATGACACGGCTCGGGACGGCGTAGTCCACCATGCGTTCGGCGCACCAGGCGCGGACCTGATCCTGCGTGAGAGCATGATCAGTGCGCACCACGGCCACGGCAACGACCTCCCCGCGGCGCTTGTGGGGCAGTCCGAAGACCGCCGACTCCCTGACGCCGGGAAGGGCGTTGATGACCTTCTCGACCATCGGCGGGTAGACGTTGTGGCCGCTGGTGATGATCATCTCCTGGCAGCGGCCGGCGTGATGCAGATAGCCGTTCTCGTCGAGGCGGCCGAGGTCGCCGGTATGGAACCAGCCGCCGGTGAAGGCCTCGGCGGTCGCCTCCGGGCGCCCGCGATACTCACGGAACAGGTTCGGACCCTTGATGAGAATCTGGCCGGTCTGGCCCGCCGGCAGATCATTGTCCTCAGAATCGACTACGCGCATGCTGATGCCGGGCAGCGGCACTCCGCAGGAGCCCTCGAGGGAGGATACGCCGAGTGGCAGACTGGTGATGACGTGGGACTCGGTCATTCCATAGCGGTTGGTGATCGGGCGGCCAAGTATCTCCTCGAGTTGTGGGAGCACCTCCGGCCGAATGGGCGCGGAGCCTGCGGTGAAGAGGCGTACGCCGCCAAGCCGGGGGGCGGTCTCCTGGAAGAAGTCGTGATCCAGCCATGAGTAGTAGAAGGTGGGGATGGCGAAGAGGACGGTGCAGTCGACGAGGGCCTCGAGTGTGTGGCGCGGGTGGAAGGTGGGCTGGACGATCATCTCCGCGCCCGAGAGCAGCATCATGTGGGAGCAGAACGAGAGCCCGTGGATATGGTAGAAGGGCAGGCAGTTGAGCAGGCGGTCGTCGGGGCATATCCGCCAGGTATCACGGAGGGCGATGACGGCGGCGGCGAGGTTGTCGTGGCAGTGGAGCACGGCCTTGGGTTGGCCGGTGGTGCCGGATGAGTAGAGAATGAAGGCGGGGTCGGTCGGCTGCGGCTGGTACTCGGGCAGGGCGGCGGGGGGGGCGCTTGTGACCTGCTCGGTTGTGACTATCCCGCGCAGAGAGCCATGCTCCGCCGCGGCTGCCTCGAGGCGCCCGCGCCCTGCATCGTCGGTCAGCGCGAGTGCCGCGCCGCTGTCGTCGAGGTAGTACTGCATCTCGGGCTCGGTGAAGCGCTCGTTGAGCGGCAGCGAGACCGCGCCCATCAGCATCGCGGCAAGGTCGGCGAGCAGGAGGGCGCGTTTGTCGCACGTGTAGAGGGCGAGGACCTCACCGGGTTGGAGGCCGGCGGCCTTGAGCGTCCGCACCACGCCGCCCAGGCGCGTGGCAAGCTGGGAGTATGTCAGGGATTCCTCGGGGAAGCTGATCGCAGGCAACTCGGCGTAGTCATCGAGCGACGTACGCAGGCAGTCGGCATAGCCTGAGCCCATGCGGTCCCTCCTCTATCCGGCGGACCGGCGAACCACGGCCCGGCATCCGCGCATGGTGTTGTCCCCGCCGAGTGTCGGCGGGTCGGGACCTGTTCCCGGCNNCGTGCGGGAGGGGCCGGCAGAGCATCCGGAGAACCTCCGCACCATGAGAGTCTACCGCAACATCAAGGTCCCAATGCGTGACGGGGTGCGGCTGGCGACGACGGTGTGCCTGCCGGACGGCGACGGCCCATTCCCCGTGGTGCTGGTGCGGACGGCGTACAACCGTGTGAGCATCCCCGGCCCGACATACGCGGAGCGTGGGCTCGCGCTGGTTGTGCAGGATGTGCGGGGCAGGTACGACTCCGAGGGGGAGTATTACCCGTTCATCAATGAGGAGGCGGATGGCGCGGATACGCTGGGCTGGCTGCGGGATCAGCCCTGGTGCAACGGAAAGGTGGGGATGTTCGGCGATTCGTATCTGGCTGCAACACAGTTCTATGCGGCGCTTGCGGGCGATGAGACTTTGTGTGCGATCAACCCGCGATTCATGGCCGGGGATTGCTTCAAGCGGGCCTACTACTGCGACGGCGCCTTTAGCCTCGGACTGACGTGGAGCTGGCTGTGCTTCGAGTGCTCCGCCAGGACCTCGGAGGCAGCTATGATGCCGCTGTTTGACGTCCGCGAGGTGCTGAACAGCCTGCCGCTTGCGGAGTTGGATGTGGCCTCCGGTGGGCCCGTGACGCCTGCCTACCGTGACTATGTGAGCAACTCGCGCTACGGGCCGCAGTGGGAGCCGCTCAATGTGCGCCGGCGCTTTGGCGAGATTCAGGTGCCGACGCTGTTGACGGCGGGCTGGTACGACTACTATGCCGGGGAGGCGTTCGCCAATTACCTGGCCCTGCGGGAGACGGCGGCGACGCCCGAGCTGCGAGACAGCCACCGCATCCTGGTAGGACCGTGGACGCATGGGATCAATGCCATGTCGGTGCTGGGGGAGATGGACTTCAGCCCGACTGCGCTCGCGGAGAACGACTCGACGATGCGCTGGCTGGACTGCGTGTTGGCCGGGAAGGCGACCGCGGAGTTCCAGCAGGCTCCGATCCGCATCTTTGTGATGGGGATCAACGAGTGGCGTGACGAGTATGAATGGCCGCTCGCGCGCACCGAGTACGTCGACTATTACCTGCATGCCGACGGCGACCTGTCAGCCGCTCTGCCCGGCGATGAGCCGGCGGACCGTTATACGTACAATCCGGCGGACCCGGTGCCGACACTGGGGGGCAATCACTCAATCGGCCCCTACAACCCGGCGCTGTACGAGATGGCGCGGCCCGGTCCGTTCGATCAGCGGCCCAATGAGCAGCGGGATGATGTCCTGGCATTCACCACCGAGCCGCTCGAGCGTGACCTGGAGGTGACGGGGCCGGTGAGTGTCACGCTGTATGCGTCGTCATCGGCGCCGGATACGGATTTCGTGGCTCGGCTCACTGATGTGTATCCGGACGGGAGGTCGATGAACATCACGGAGGGGTGCATCCGGGCGCGCTTCAGGGATGATATCTGGGGCGTGCCGACGCTGTTGGAGCCGGGGATGGTGTACGAGTTCACCATCGACCTGGCGGTGACGAGCAACGTGTTCCTCGCCGGGCACCGCTTGCGGTTGCAGATCACGAGCAGCAACTTTCCGCTGTGGGATCGGAACCTCAATACAGGTGAGGACATCGCGACCGGCACGCAGATGCAGGCGGCGGAGCAGGTGGTCTACCATGACGATGAGCGGCCGTCGCACATCCGGCTGCCAGTCATTCCGGCGCGACGGCCCTGACCTGGCCGGGAGGTGATGAGTATTCGCCCGCATATCATGATAACCGCGGAGCCCATACAAGGGCTGCAGTGTGTCGATGACCTCCGAGTGGCGATTCAGGATGGCCGCGCCGAGCAGGTGTGGCACACTCTGCTGACGCAGGCCGATGGGGCGGTTGGGACTCCGCCACTGACACCCTCCTCACCGGTGATCGGGCGGCCGCCGGTCGAGGCGGAGAACGCCAACAGGGACTGGATCATCTGCCATGCAGCGGGCCAGCGAGTGCTGTGCGGGGCGCTGGCGGCCGTGGTCACGGGAGATCGCAGGTACGCGGATGACGCGCTGGTGCAGATCCGGGCGCTGCTGGATGAGCAGCTCTGGCCCGACTGGCGCGATCGGGCGCATCTGCGAGAGCCGATTGACCTGCGCACCGGCATGCTCGCCCATGACATCGCGCTGGCGTATGACTGGCTGTACCCGCTGCTGAGATCGGATGAGCGCCAGATGATCGTGGCGGGGCTGGAGGCTCGGGCCATTCAGCCGTTCTGGGAGGGCGTGGAGGCCAATGCGCTGTGGACGGAACGGGCCGGGAACTGGATGGCGTCGATCACTGGGGGCCTCGGCGTCGTTGGGATGTGCCTGGGGGAGGATCACGCCGACTCTGGGCGGCTGATCGAGTACACGCTTGAGAGGATGGAGTTCTACCTGGAGAGGATAGGCCCCGACGGGGAGTTCAGCGAGGGCGTTGGGTACGCGGACGTGATGCGCCTGCCGACGGACTACTTCATGGCCTATCTGTATCATACCCGCGGGGAGTGCAA